>CAZKYG010000169.1:0-5680 GCA_964556915.1 uncultured Gemmatimonas sp. | reverse complement strand
GACGCCGCGCGGGCTGGCGACGAGGTCGCACGTGAAGTGGTGCGCGACACCGCGCGCTACCTCGGCGTGGGCGTGGCGAACCTGCTCAACGTCATCAACCCCGACGTGGTGGTGCTCGCCGGCGGTGTGACGCAGGCAGGTGAGCTCATCCTCGCGCCGTTGCGCGCCGAGGTCCGGCGGCGCGCCTTCCGGCCGGCGGTGGATGCGGCGCGCATCGTGCCCGGCGCACTCGGCGGGCGCGCGGGGGTCATCGGCGCCGCCGCCACCTTCCTCGCGGAACACGCCCCCCGCACGTGACGCACCGGCGCGTCGGCGTGATCGGCTCGTTCGTGTGGGACGTGATCCACGGACGCGACACGACCGTGGACCACCTCCGGCACCGCACGCCGATCGAGGAATGGGGCGGCATCACATACGCCCTCTCGGCGTTCGACGCGGCACTCGGGCCCGACTGGGACCTCGTGCCCATCGTGAAGGTCGGCGAGGACCTGGCCCCGCGCGCGCGAGACTACCTGCGCACGCTGCGCCACCTGGCGCCGGACGCGGCGCCCGTCGTGGTGCCGTATCCGAACAACCGGGTGACGCTGGTGTACCGCGACGCCGAACGCCGCACGGAGACGCTTGCGGGCGGCGTGCCGGCGTGGACGTGGACCGGCCTCGCGCCGCTCCTGCACGGGCTCGACGCGCTCTACGTCAACCTGATGAGCGGCTGGGAGCTGGACCTCGACACGTTCCGGCTCGTGCGCCAGCACTTCCGCGGCCCCATCTACTGCGACTTTCATTCCCTCTGCCTCGACCACCGGGACGGCGGTGAGCGCACGCTGCAGCCCCTGCCCAACGCGATCGACTGGTTCCGGTGCGTGGACTTCGCGCAGGTGAACGAGGACGAGATGGCGATGATGGCGCCGGACGCCATGGCCCTGTCGGCGATGGCCATGGCGGCCGGCGTACAGGTGCTGGCCGTGACGCTCGGCGCGCGCGGCGCGGTGTACTTCGCCGCGCCGTCGTTCGGCCGGCTCGCCGACCTGCCGGCCGGACGGGCGCACGCGCTCGCCGCAAGCCCCGGGCCGGTGCGCACGGCGTTGGTGCCGAGCGTGCCGACGCGCGTTGCGCAAGGGGGTGACCCCACGGGATGTGGCGACGTATGGGGCGCGACGTTCTTCTCGCGACTTCTCGATGATGATATAATGACCAACGCGTTACACGCCGCGATGGTCGCGGCCGCACGCAACGTCGAGCACCGGGGCGCGACCGGACTCGCGCACCACCTCCGCGGAGAGCTGAGTCCCACGTGACCGCCGTGATTACAGTGCCGTCGTCGCTCGATGATCTGTCGTTCGAGCTGGTGCTCGAACAACTGGCGGCGCAGCCGGCGGACGCGAGGGTGATCGTCGATGCGCGGCACTGCACGTTCGCCTCGCCGTACGGGCTCACGGCGCTGCTGACGCTCGCGCAGACACGCGCGGAGCGACCGACGTTCCTCCCGCCGGAGGACCAGGACAAGGTGACCTACTGGGCACGGGCGGGATTCTTCCGGTTCGCCGAGGAACTGTACGACATCCAGGGGGCGGTCCCCCGTCCGCGGACGGCACGCGAAAGCGACGTCCTGCTCGAAGTGACGCCGATCGTGAAGAGCGACGACGTGCACACCGTGGTCGAGCGCATCAAGGACAAGGCCACGCAGATCCTCACCAACAAGCTGCACCTCATCTCGCGGGCCACCATGGGCTTCACCATGACGCTCTCGGAGGCGTGCCAGAACATCGTGGAGCACGCCGGCCGCGGTGGCTGGGTCATGGTTCAGGTCTATCAGTATCGAAAGCGGCTTGGCGGTCGTCTTGCAGTTGTCATCGCGGTGTGCGACGCGGGCGTTGGATTTCGCCGATCCCTCGAGTCCAGCCCCCGCCGCCCGCTCACTGACCGGTGGGACGACGGCTTCGCGCTCGAGACCGCCGTCATCAACGGGATCAGCCGCTATTCGGAAGCCGGACGTGGCCAGGGCCTGAAGGGGATCAGGGGTTACGTGCACCGATGGGACGGCAAGCTCTCCGTGCGAAGCGGCACGGCGCGCATCGCGCTGGTGCCCCCGTGGGACGACGACGTGCCGCGCCGCGACAACCTGGCGCCGTTCGCGGGCGCGCAGCTCCAGATCACCATCCCGGAGAAGTCGGCCGCGTGACGCGCATCGACGTGGGCTCCGTGCTGCGCCATTCGGCCAACCTGCCGTACGCCGACCTCGTCACGCGCTCGACGGGCGCGGCCGTGCGGCGCTGCATCGAGGCCGAGATCGCCTCCATGGCCGACGGCGACGTCGTGACACTCGACTTCACGCACATCGGCATGATGGACTATTCGTGCGCGGACGAGGTGGTCGCCAAGCTGCTGCTCGACCTCGCCCGCCGCGGCGCGCAGCCGTCGTCGCTGGTGTTCCACGGCATCACGGACGCGCACCTCGAGGCGATCGAGGACGTTCTCCTGCACCATGGCCTCGCGCTGGTGGTCCACTTCGCCGACGGTGCGGCGCGCCTGGTGGGCGCCGTGAGCGACGAGGAGCGCACGGTGTGGCAGTTCGTCCACGCGCGCGGCGCGACCCTGCCCGAGGACGTCGCTCGCGCCAACGCGCGCGAGACGGCCGACGTGCTGATCGTGCTCGAGGCGCTGCACGGCCGCCGGCTGCTCCGGCGCGACGGCCCCACTTTCGCCCCCATCGGCGTGGTCTCGTGATGTCGGGGCTGTACAACCCGCCGCTCCAGGTCGTCGGGTTCGTCGGCACGAAAACGGGCGACGCGGACCGCGGCCCGGAAGTCCGGATGCAGGCGTGGGAGGCGCATCTCCGTGGCCTGGCGGACGGCGACATCGCGTGGGTCTACGGCCCGCGCCGCCACGACCTCGCCCGGGTCCGCGTGGACGAATCGGTGGCGCGCGGGGAGGTGGTCGCGCGCGACATCGCCGGCCTCGCCGTGTCCGAAATCGTACGGCTCGTGCGCGTGGACGCGGACCGCGACATCATTAACGCACCCCCGGCAAAGCCCAGGAAGCGCTCATGACCCGGAAGAAGCTGGCGTCGGCAACCATCGCGATCCACGGCGGCGAAGGCCCGCGCCACGCCGGCGACCCGGTCGCCCCGCCGCTCGTCCAGTCCGTCAACTTCGTGCAGGACGTGGGCACCGAAGCGGGACTGATGTACACGCGCTACGGCAATACGCCGAACCTCGAGCGCGTGCAGAAGCGGCTGGCGCTCCTCGAGGGCGCGGAGGCCGCGCTGGTGCTCGGCAGCGGCATGGGCGCCACGGCGTGCGCCATGCTCGCCCTGCTCCGCCCCGGCGATCACCTGCTGGCCAGCGCCCACATCTACGGCGGCACGCTGCGACTCCTCACCGAGGAGTTCACGCGCATGGGCATCGACGTGACGCTCGCCGACCCGCACGAGCCCCGCGCCTGGCGCAAGCGCCTCAAGAAGGAAACGCGCGCCGTGTTCGTCGAGACGCCCGTGAATCCCACGTGCCGGGTGCTCGACCTGCGGCCCATCTCGTACCTCACGAAGGAGGAAGGCCTCGCGCTCGTGGTGGACTCGACGTTCGCGAGCCCGGTCAACTTCCGTCCGCTGGAGCACGGCGCCGACGTGGTGATCCACTCGGGCACGAAGTACCTCAACGGACACCACGACGCCATGTGCGGCGTGGTCGCCGGCACCGAGCCGTACATCCAGGAAGTGCTGCAGAAGATGATGGTCTGGGGCCAGGCCACCGACCCGTTCGCGGCGTGGCTGCTCGAGCGCGGGCTCAAGACGCTCGACGTGCGGGTGCGGCGCCAGAACGAGAACGCGATGCGCATCGCCACCTGGTGCACGGGTCGCAAGGAGGTCAGGCGCGTCCACTACCCCGGCCTGATCGACCATCCCGACCACGAGATCGCGCGGGCCCTGTTCGACGGCTACGGCGGCATGATGGCGATCGAGCTCGCGGGCGGCGGCAAGGCGACGGAGCGCTTCCTGCGCCGCCTGAAGCTGTTCCAGCACGCGGCCAGCCTCGGCGGCGTGGATTCGCTCGTGAGCGAACCGCGCTACACGTCGCACGCGCGGCTGACGAGCGAGGAACGGGCGCGCGCGGGCGTCCCGGACGGGTTCGTGCGGATGTCGATCGGCATCGAGGATGCCGACGACCTCATCGCCGACCTGGAGCAGGCGCTGAAGTGAGGCCGGACGGGCGGCCATGATCCGCTTCACCCGCGTTCGAAAGGAATATCCGCGCACGGGCGTCGCGCTCGACGACGTGTCGTTCTTCGTCAACAAGGGCGAGTTCGTGTTCCTCACAGGCCCGAGCGGCGCCGGCAAGAGCTCGATCCTCAAGCTGATCTTCGCCGAGGAACGGCCAACGTCGGGCGAAGTGAAGGTGGCCAACGTCAGCTCGGCCACGATGCGGACGCGCGACGTGGCGCGCTTGCGGCGCAAGCTCGGCGTCGTCTTCCAGGACTTCCGCCTGCTCGAGGACCGCACCGTGGAAGCAAACATCGCGTTCGCCCTCGAGGTGACTGGCGCACCGGCGTCCGCCATCGCGCCGAAGATCGCACGGCTGCTCACGCAGGTCGGCCTCGCGTCCAAGGGCACCGCCTACCCCCGTGAGCTCTCCGGCGGCGAGCAGCAGCGCGTGGCCATCGCCCGCGCGCTCGTCAACGACCCGGTCGTCATCCTCGCCGACGAACCGACCGGCAACCTCGACGAACGCGCCACGCGCGGCGTCTTCCAGCTGCTCCGCGAGATCAACGCCGCCGGGACGGCCGTGCTGATGGCCACGCACAACCTCGAACTCGTGAAGACGTCCGGCTGCCGCACGCTCGAGGTCAACCGCGGGCGCCTCGTGTACGATTCGGCCGAGCCGGTGCCCGCATGACCACGTCGCTGCGCGAGGCCCTGCTGGCGTTCCGGCGCGCGCCGATGCTGAGCGCGCTCTCGGTGACCACGATCGCCTTCTCGCTGTTCGCGTTCGGGCTGTTCGGGCTCGTCGCCCTGAACATCCGCGACGCCCTCACGAAGCTCGAGGACCGCGTTGAGATTCGCGCGTTCATCGCCGACGGCACGGCGCCCGAGGCGGCGGCCGCCGCGTTCGGCGACGTGCAGGCGTTTCCCGAGGTCGCGTCGGCCACCCTCGTGACGCCGCAACAGGCGCTCGAGCGCGCGCGCCGCGAGCTCGGCGAGTTCAGCGACGTGTTCGACGCCAACATCCTCCCCGCCTCGATCGATGTCCGCCTCAAGCCCGGCTTCCGCGACCCGGACAACGTCCGCGCCGTGGCCGCCCGCATCAAGAGCTACGGCTTCATCGAGGACGTCCGCTTCGGCGAGGAGTGGGTCGAGAAACTCCACCAGATCCGCAACGTGGCGACGCTCGCCGGCATGGCCCTTGGCCTCACGTTCGCGATCGTCGCGATCATCATCATCGGATCGACCATCCGCATGGCCGTGCTCGCGCGCTCGCGCGAGATCGCGATCATGCGGCTCGTCGGTGCGACGGATGGGTTCGTGCGGCGCCCGTTCCTCATCGAGGGCGCCATGATGGGCGCGATGGGGGGCGTGCTCGCCCTCTTCCTCACATGGGCAACGAACGAACTCATCGGCCGGGTGGTGTTCACGGCCCAGTTCTTCGATCCCTCGCTCTCCGTGGCCGGCATCTTCGCGGGCGCGCTG
>CAZKYG010000168.1:0-12759 GCA_964556915.1 uncultured Gemmatimonas sp. | reverse complement strand
GCTGCAGAAGACGGTGCGGCGCGACGAGCCGAAGGTCGGCCGGAACGATCCGTGCCCCTGTGGCAGCGGCAAGAAGTTCAAGAAGTGTCACGGCGCCGCGGCCTGACGACGGGACGATCGCAATAGTTCGGTGATGCGCGCGCGACGGCGGTGGCGATTCACGGCCGCCGCCGTCGTAACCTTGCGGCATGCCACCTCTCCGCATCGCCGAGCTCCCCGCCGCCGAACGTCCGCGCGAGCGGTTCCGCGCGCATGGCGCGCGGTCGCTTTCGATCACGGAACTGCTCGCCCTCGTCATCGGGTCGGGTACCGCGCGCCGTTCGGCGTTGATGGTGGCGCACGATCTCCTTGCCGCCGGCGAGGGCTCGCTGCGCCGCCTCGCGGCGCACCCGCCGGGCACGCTGACGCGCATCGACGGGCTCGGCTCGGCACGCGCGCTCGCCATTCATGCGGCGCTCGAGCTCGGTCGCCGGATGTCCGCCGAGGCGTTCGTGGAGAGCACGCCGCTGCGGTCACCGCGGGACGTGTGGACCGCGTATGCGCCGAAACTCGAGGACCTGCCGGTCGAGGAGTTCCATGTGGCCGTGCTCGACGCGCAGCACCGGCTCGACCGCGACATCCTCGTCACGCGCGGGATCCTGAACTCGTCGCTCGTGCACCCGCGCGAGGTGTTCCGCGAGGCGATCGCCGAGCGCGCCGCGGCGATCGTGCTCGTGCACAACCACCCGAGCGGTGATCCGACACCGAGCGCGGACGACCGGGCCATCACCGCGCAGCTGGTGGCGGCGGGGAAGCTGCTCGACATCCCCGTGGCGGACCATGTGATCATCGGGCGGTCGCGCTACCTGAGTTTTTCGGAGGCGGGGATGTTGTAGGTCGCGGAGTCCGATTCAGGACACCTATTCCGGATGTTGTGTTGACACGGTGGACCTGACGCATATGTTCGCGATATGCGGCCCCGCGACCCGCGCGGATGGACGTTGGGCCTTGGGAATGCCTTCCATGACTTCCCTGGAGCCAATGTGAAGCTCTCTCGTTGCGTCGTGCTCGCCATAGGGGTTGCGTTCGTTGGCGATGCCGGTGCGCAAGCGCCAAAACGCGCAACACTGCAGGGGAAGGTGTTCGTCGACACCCTCCTGGTGCCGATTTCCGGAGTTGAGGTGACGATCCCGGAACTCGCCAAGGCGGTGACGACGGATGACAAAGGCGGGTTCCGGATCGAAGGCATCCCACCGGGATCGTATCGGGCGGTGGCCCGCAAGATCGGCTTCGCGGCGTATCACAGCACGATCACCTTTGACGAAGGTGCAAGCGTCGAGCGCGCGATCATCCTGCCCCGCGTCGCGCCACTGGACACCGTCCGCGTCGTCGGTGACGCCAGTCTGCCACTGTCATTCCTGGAGAATCGCGCGGTGGGGCTCGGGCACTTCCTGACGCGGGCCGACCTCGACGCGCATGGCGACATCCGGCTCGCGGAGATCCTCCGAAACGTCCCGGGGCTTGGCATCGTGCAAGGCCATACGACCCAGGGCTGGATTCTCAGCAAACGGTACACCATCCCGCTCCGGGACATCCGCAGCCCACGATGCAGCGGGTCGATGTCGTGTCAAACGAACGAAGCGGGGAACCCGGTGTACTACCCCGATCCCACCGAACAGAGTCGAGGCCTGAAAGCCGGTTGCTATGCCCAGGTGTACCTCGACAATGCGCTCCTGAATCCGGGCATTCCCGCCCCGCCGGTTGACGTCAACGAGTTCTCCACGCACCAGTTCGAGGCGGTGGAGTACTACGCGGGCCCGGCCCAGACGCCGCTGCATTACTCGCGCCTGAACAGCAACTGCGGCGTGCTGGTTCTGCACACGCGTCGCAATCCGTAAGAAGGGTCAACCAGTCCCCGGAACCGGCCCCGGGCCGGCACCCAGAAACCGCGGTTCCTCCCCCGTCCCGAGTCCCCATTGCCGCCCCATCCCCGTAGTTTGGAGATGTGAGCACTTCGGCGCTGCAGGATGTCATTCCCGGGTGGGAGCTGTCGGCGGACGCGAATATCGAGCGTCTCGATGCCGACCTGCTCGCACGCGCCTACCACTTCAGCGAACGCGCGCACGCCGGCCAGACACGCAAGAACGGCGACCCGTTCGTCACGCACTGCGTCGAGGTCGCCAAGATCCTCGCGGACCTCCAGCTCGACTCGGTGACGGTCGCGAGCGGCCTGATCCACGACGTGGTCGAGGACACCGCCACCACGCTGGAGGACGTTGAGCGCGAGTTCGGTCGCGAGATCGCCCAGATCGTGGATGGCCTCACGAAGATCGGTCACCTGCCGATGACGTCGTCGCAGGAGCGCCAGGTCGAGAACTACCGCAAGCTCCTGCTCTCCATCGCCAAGGACGTCCGCGTCATCCTCATCAAGCTCGCCGACCGCCTGCACAACATGCGGACGCTCGAGCACCTCGACCCGGACAAGCGCGCGCGCATCGCGCAGGAGACGCGGGACCTGTACGCGCCGCTCGCGCACCGGTTCGGCCTCGCCAAGCTGAAGGCGGAGCTGGAGGACCTCGCGTTCAAGTTCCTCGAGCCCGACGAGTACAAGGCCCTCGCCCGGCAGGTCGTGCAGAAACGCGCCGAACGCGAGGCGCTCGTCGAGCAGATGTCGGCGCCGCTGCGCGCGCGGCTCGGCGAAGCGGGGATCACGGTGTTCGACGTGAGCGGCCGGCCCAAGCACCTGTGGTCGATCTGGAAGAAGATGCAGAAGCGCGACAAGCCGTACGAGGAGATCTACGACCTCCTCGCCATCCGCGTGCTCGTGGACACCGTGCAGGACTGCTACCACGCCCTCGGCGTGATCCACGGCGAGTGGACGCCCCTGCAGGAACGCATCAAGGACTACATCGCCAGCCCGAAGTCCAACGGCTACCAGTCGCTGCACACGACGATCTTCGGGCCGAAGCACACGCTGTTCGAGGTGCAGATCCGCACGCGCGAGATGCACCGCACGGCGGAGTACGGCATCGCGGCGCACTGGCTCTACAAGACCGGCGACCCGGACGCCGACGAGCTGGACAAGGCGCTCCACTGGTTCCGCCAGGTGCTGGAGATGCAGCTCGACGCCGAGACGCCGGACCAGTTCCTCGAGTTCCTCAAGCTCGACTTGTACCAGGACGAGATCTTCGTCTTCACGCCTGCCGGCGACGTGATCCAGCTGCCGCGCGGCGCCACGCCGCTCGACTTCGCGTTCGCCGTGCACACCGAGGTCGGCGTGCACACGCAGGGCGCCAAGGTGAACGGCCGCCTCGTGCCGCTCTCACGCGAGCTGCGGAACTCCGAGACCGTCGAGATCGTGCGGTCGCCCACCGCGCGGCCCAGCCGCGACTGGCTCGCACACGTCCGCACGGGCCGCGCACGCCACAAGATCCGCCAGTGGCTGCGACACGAGGAGCAGAAGGCGTCGGTGGCCGTGGGGCAGGAGATCCTCGAGCGCGAGGTGAAGCGCCGTCGCCACCCGAAGCTCTCGGACGACCAGCTGCGGGCCGCGGCGGTGGGCCTCAAGCTGACCGACATCAACCACCTGTTCGCATCCATCGCGCACGGCGACGTCACCGTGACGCAGGTGCTCCGGTCGCTCTATCCCGACTTCGACGGCCGCGACGACTCCGCGCTCAAGGCGAGCCCGCTGGAGCGCCTGCTGGAGCGCGTGAAGAGCGTCGCCCCGTCGCCCCGCGGCCTGCGCATCCAGGGCGTGGACGGCCTCATGGTCCGCTACGCGGCCTGCTGCCAGCCCGTCCCGGGCGACAAGGTGGTCGGCTACGTCACCCGCGGGCGGGGCGTGAGCGTGCACCGCGCCGACTGCCCCAACCTGCTGCAACTCGCGCACGAGCCGGAACGCCGGCTCGACATCGTGTGGCAGAAGAGCGAGGGGGAGCGGTTCCTCATCCGGCTGGCGATCGAAGCCACCGACCGGCGCGGCCTGTACGCCGACCTCGCCGCGGCCGTAAGCGAGACGGGCACCGACATCCGCTCGCTCGAACTGCGCACCACCGACGGCCGCGTCGCCGGCGCGGCCCTCGTCGAGGTGGAGAACCTCACCCACCTCGAGAAGATCCTGAAGGCCATCCGGAAGGTGAAGGGCGTGAGCGAGGTGGCGCGGCGCGAGCGGATGCTCCCGGAAGGGGACGGCGACGGCCGCTGACCCCTGCCCGAACAAACACCGACAGGTTAGTTTTCACGCGGTGACGAAAGCCGCCTTCGACCTCCGCGCGCCCTTCGAGCCCGCCGGCGACCAGCCGCGGGCGATCGGCGAACTCGTCGCGGGGCTCGAGCGCGGCGACCGGTTCCAGACGCTGCTCGGCGTCACCGGGTCCGGCAAGACGATGACGGTCGCGAACGTGGTGAAGGCGTGGGGCCGGCCCACCCTCGTCCTCTCGCACAACAAGACGCTCGCCGCGCAGCTCTACGGCGAGCTCAAGTCGTTCTTCCCGAACAACGCGGTCGAGTACTTCATCTCGTACTACGACTACTACCAGCCCGAGGCGTACGTGCCGCAGAGCGACACGTACATCGAGAAGGACGCCTCGATCAACGACGACATCGACCGCCTGCGCCTGCGCGCCACGTCGTCGCTCATGGAGCGCGAAGATGTCGTGATCGTGGCCACGGTGTCGGCCATCTACGGCCTGGGCGACCCGGAGACGTACCGCGCGACGATGGTGATGCTCCACCGCGGCCAGAAGGTCGCCCGCGACGACATCCTCCGCTCGCTCGTGCGGATCCAGTACGCGCGCAACGACATCGCGTTCGAGCGCGGGACGTTCCGCGTGCGCGGCGACACGGTGGAGATCTTTCCGGCGTACGAGGAACAGGCCGTGCGCATCGAGATGTGGGGCGACGAGATCGAGAAGATCTCGAAGGTGAACCCCCTCACCGGCGAGGTGATCGCGCCCCTGCAGCGGACCGCGATCTACCCGGCGAAGCACTTCGTCACGACGCGTCCGACGCTGGAGCGCGCGGTCGGGGCGATCCGCACCGAACTCGGCGAACGCCTGGCCGAGCTGCGCGCCGCGAACAAGCTGCTGGAGGCGCAGCGACTCGAGTCACGGACGAACTTCGACCTCGAGATGATGCTCGAGATCGGCACCTGCCCCGGCATCGAGAACTACTCGCGCCACCTCGCGAACCGCCTGCCGGGGGAACGCCCGGCCGTGTTGCTGGACTACTTCCCGGACGACTTCCTCGTCGTTGTGGACGAGTCGCATGTCACGCTCCCGCAGGTGGGCGCGATGTTCAACGGCGACCGCTCCCGCAAGCAGACGCTCGTGGACTACGGCTTCCGGCTGCCGAGCGCGCTCGACAACCGGCCGCTGATGTTCGACGAGTTCCTGGCGATGACGCCGCGAGCGATCATGGTGTCGGCCACGCCGGGCGACCTCGAGCTGAAGCTCTCGCAGGGCGTCGTGGTGGAGCAGGTGATCCGCCCGACCGGCCTCGTGGACCCCCCGATCGAGATTCGCCCCGTGCGCGGCCAGGTGGACGACCTCCTCCACGAGATTCGCCTGCGCGAGCGGCTGGGCGAGCGCGTGCTCGTCACGACGCTCACGAAGCGCATGGCCGAGGATCTCGCGGACTACCTCCAGCAGGTCGGCGTGCGCGTGCGATACATGCATTCCGACATTGATGCCATCGAGCGGATGGAGATCGTCCGCGGCCTCCGGCTCGGCGAGTTCGACGTCCTGATCGGCATCAACCTGCTGCGCGAGGGGCTCGACATGCCCGAGGTGTCGCTCGTCGCGGTGCTCGATGCCGACCAGGAAGGGTTCCTGCGCAGCGACCGCTCGCTCATCCAGACCATCGGGCGCGCGGCGCGCCACGTGAACGGCCGCGCGATCTTCTACGCCGACCGGATCACGGGCTCGATGCAACGCGCGCTCGACGAGACCGATCGCCGCCGCGCGCTGCAGACGGCGTTCAACGTCGCGCACGGCATCACCCCGCGGGGCGTGAGCAAGAGCGTGGACGAGGTGAAGTTCATCACGCGGGTCGCCGACGCCCGCGAGACGCGCGAGGCGCTCGAGGCCGATCGCGGCGACCGCCGCAAGCTGAAGCGGGTGGCCGAGGCGGCGGCGCACTACGGCACGGACGACCTGCCCGGCCTCGTCAAGCGCCTCGAGGAACAGATGCGCGAGGCCGCACGCGCCCTCGACTTTGAGACCGCGGCCCGGCTGCGTGACGAGCTGTTCGACGTGCGCGCGTCGATGGACGGCACGCGGCGCGAGCCGCGACGCACGGCCACCCGCCGATGACGGCGCCGGCGCAGGTTCCGCACGGGACGCTCGACATGTCCCGCGAAGCCCTGGTCGCGTGGGGCACGCGGTTCGGGCGCGGGCTCACCGCCCCGGCGGTGCTCGCCCTCTCCGGCGACCTCGGCGCCGGCACGACGACGCTGGCACAGGCGATTTGCGCGGGGTACGGCGTGCTCGAGCCCGTCACCAGCCCGACGTTCGCCCTCGTGCACCAGTACCGCGGCGGTCCCGCGATCGTGTTCCATCTCGACCTCTATCGCATCAACTCGGCGGCTGAGCTCGCCAACCTCGGCTGGGACGAGCTGCTGGACGCGAACGCGATCGTCATCGTCGAATGGCCGGAGCGCGCGGCGGGGGGGCTGCCGGCCGATACGCGCCGGCTCACGCTCGCGCACGTGCCCGAGGACCCGTCGTTGCGGCGGCTCACGTGGTAGGCGCGGTCCGGGGGATCACGCTCGCCCTCGACGCGGCGACATATGACGGATCCGTCGCGGTGCTGCGCGACGGCGTGACGCTTGCGGAGGCGGTCGTCGCCATGCGCGGCGAGACCGAGGAGCGGCTGATGCCGGCCGTGCTCGAGGCCATCGGCCGGGCGGGCGTGGCCATCGGCGACGTGGCGCGCGTCGTCTGCGGGGCGGGGCCGGGCAGTTTCACGTCGCTCCGGATTGCCGGCGCGATCGCGAAGGGCATCGCGTTCGGCAACGACATCCCGATGTTCGCCGCGTCGTCGCTCGCGCTCGTCGTGGCGGGCGCCGAAGGCCTCGCCCACGGCGACTACCTGGCCGTGCTCGACGCCATGCGCGGCGAACGGTACGTCGCGCCGTTCCGGCGCCGCTCCGACGGCCGCGTGGTGCCCGCCGGCGACGCGGCGCGCGTGCCGGCGGCCGAGGTGGCCGGCGTGGCTGCGCGGTTCGGCGCGCTCGCCATTGGCCCGCTCGAAGCGCGCGTTGCCGCCCCGCACCCGCGCGGCGTGGCGCGCCTGCTCGACGCGATCGTGGCGGCGGGACCGGTTGACCTGGACGCGTGGGAGCCGGCATACGGACGGCTGGCCGAGGCGCAGGTCAAATGGGAGGCGGCGCATGGGCGGCCGCTCGTCCCGTGAGTCCCGGCGCGCGCCCTTGCGTGCGCCCCGGCGTGCGCGTCGCAACGGCCGCGGATCTCGACGCGATCCACGCGATCGAGGTCGCGTCGTTCGCGACGCCGTGGAGCCGGGCGAGCTTCCGGGACGTGATGATGAGTGATGCGGCGCGCCTCGTGGTGGCGACGGACGCCACGGGCGCGGTGGTGGGGTTTGCGGTGGTCGTGGCCGCCGCGGACGAGGCCGAACTGGCCAACCTGGCGGTGGCACCCGCGGCGCGCCGGTCGGGCGTGGCCCGGAACCTGGTGGAGCACGTGCTCGCCGCGGCGGAGGCGGGCGGTGCGCGCGACGTGTTCCTCGAGGTACGCGAGTCGAACGCCGCCGCGCGCGCGCTCTACGCGGCGTTCGGGTTCGCCGAGGTGGGCCGGCGGCGCGCATACTATCAGGCGCCGGACGAGGATGCCCTGGTGCTGCGGCGGTCGGCACGCGCCGCAATGAGATGACCCCGCACGCCATCGATTGGTGACGGTCGGCGGGCGCAGTAAATTCAGATTGCAGCCGCATTCCATACCAGGAGGAGTCGTGAGTCGCAGCTTGAACAAGGTGACGTTGATCGGGAACCTCGGAAACGACCCCGAGATCCGGACGACGTCCGGCGGCAACAAGGTGGCGCAGTTCTCCCTCGCCACGAGCCGCCAGTGGAATTCGGCGTCGGGCGAGAAGCAGGAGAAGACGGAGTGGCACAAGTGCGTCGCGTGGAACCAGGGGTCGCGCGGCACCGGCCTTGCGGACATCATCGAGCGCTATGTGCGCAAGGGCGACAAGCTCTACGTCGAGGGGCGCATCGAGTACCGCCAGTACCAGGACAAGGAGAACCAGACGCGCTACGTGACCGAGATCAACGTGCGCGAGATCATCCTGCTCGGCGGCCGGGGCGGTGGCGGCGGCGATGCGGACTCCGCGCCGTCGCGGGCCCGAAGCGCGGCGCCGGCCCCGGCGAAGTCGGGCGGCGGCGACTTCGAGGAGTTCCCGAACGCGCTCGAGCCCGAGGACGACGACCTGCCGTTCTAGCGGGTCGGTCCGATGGTCAGGCGGGCGGCCCGGGGCTCGGGCCGCCCGTCGTGCGTTGCGGTGCGGGCGACGGCCGCCGCCTCTGTATTTCGCGCTCCGCGCGGCCCATGTTTCCCCCGTCGGCGGCTGCTCGTCCTCACTCGTAGCGGCGCTCCCGGCCTCGCCGGGTGCGCGTAGTCGACCCGTCACCCGTCCACGTCCCATGCGACACCTTCGATTCCGCACCGTTTTCGCCCTGGCGGCCCTCGTGGCCGCGCCGGCGTTTGCCATGGCGCAGGAGCCGGGGGAGCGTCCGGCGACCCACACGGTCAGGAAGGGCGACACGCTCTGGGACCTGGCGAAGCAGTACCTGGGCGATCCGTTCCAGTGGCCGCAGATCTTCCGGCTCAACTCCGAGCTGATCAAGGATCCGCACTGGATCTATCCGGGGCAGATCCTGAAGCTGCCCGGCGGGACGGCCGCGGCGCCCGCGGGCGCCACGCCGGCGGCCGGCGGTGCGCCGGCGGCACAGGGCGCGCGGACGTCCGGCGGCAGGACGCACTCGATGACGGTGTTCGATCCGCGGACCCACAAGGCGGATCCGAGCGTGCGGCAGTCGCTCATCGCGCCCGCACCGCGCACGGCCGTGCGTGCCGGCGATTTCGAGGCGGCGCCGTTCATGTGGGCCGAGGGCGGTCCGACGAACTCGGGCCGCGTGGAGGGGACGGCGGAAGCGCTCGCCACGGGCGTTGCCCCCGCCCTGCGTCCGATTCAGTCGATGGAGGACGTGTTCGTCCGCATGCCGCACGGCGTGGACGCGCAGCCGGGCACGCGCCTGCTCGTCTATCGCCTCAGTGACGTGTTCGTCGGCAAGGGCCAGGTCGTCGTTCCGGCCGGCGTCCTCCGCGTCGTGGCGGCACTCGACGGCGATCGGGCGCGCGCGACGGTCGTCCAGAAGTTCGAGGAAGTGCACATCGGCGACGGGCTGATGCCGCTCGATACGCTTGCCATGCCGGACAACGTGTTCCCGAGCCGGGTCGAGTTCGGCCTGTCCACACGCATCCGGTGGGTGTACGCCAACCCCCGGCTGCCGGCGCGCGGAACGCCGCTGATCCTCGATGCCGGAGCGGCGCAGGGGCTCGTGCCGGGCGACCAGGTCACGGTCCGGTCCGCCGCCGGCGCGACGCCGGGAACGACGGGGCTGCCGACGAGCGACGTGGCGGTGGCGCAGATCGTCCGCGTCACGCAGTGGGGCGCGTCGGCGATGCTGATCGATGTCCGCGCGGCGGGGATCGAGCCCGGGGCGCAGGCGGTCGTGACCGCCAAGATGCCCTGACGCCGCCGCGACCGATGCCGCCGGCGCGACTGCACCGTACTCCTGATGCACGCCGCGTGCGGTCCCGGCGGTGACGGGGGCGCGCGCACTCGTCACCGGCGGCGCCGGGTTCATCGGATCGCACGTTTGCGAGGCGCTGGCGGGCGCTGGCTACGCCGTCACGGCGCTCGACGACCTCTCCACGGGGCGCCGTGAGCACGTGCCCGCGGGCACGACCCTCGAGGTGCTGGACGTGCGCTCGGCGGAGGCGGCCGCGCTCGTGCGCACCGGGGGCTTCGACGTGGTCTGCCACCTCGCCGCGCAGATGGACGTGCGCAAGAGCGTGGCCGACCCGGTCGCGGACGCCGATCGCAACATCATCGGCACGCTGAACCTCCTCGAAGCGGTGCGTGCCGCCTCGCGGCGCCCGCGATTCGTCTTTTCCTCCACCGGCGGCGCGGTGTACGGCGACTTCGTGGATCCCCCGAGCGACGAGGCCCAGGCCAAGGACCCCGAGGCGCCGTACGGGATCGCCAAGCTCGCCGTGGAGTATTACCTGTCGTACTACGGTCGCGTGCACGGCATTGAGGTGGCGACGCTCCGGTATGCCAATGTTTACGGTCCGCGGCAGAATCCCCACGGGGAAGCGGGGGTGGTGGCGATCTTTTGCCAGCGCCTCCTCGCGAACCAGGCGCTGACGGTGTTCGGCGACGGACGCCAGACGCGCGACTACGTGTTCGTCGGCGACGTGGCCCGCGCCAACGTCCTCGCGGCGCGCACCGCGCTCCCACCGGCCGGGCGTGTGGACGACCGCGCGTTCAACATCGGCACCGGCGTGCCGACGTCGGTGCTGGACCTGGCGTCCGCGTTGCAGTCCGTCGCCGGCGCCGCCGCCCGCGTGCAGCACGCGCCGGCCAGGGCGGGGGAGCAGCAGCGGTCGTTCGTGCGGATCGAGAAGGCGGCCCGCCTGCTCGACTGGCGGCCGTCCGTCACGCTCGCCGACGGCCTGCGCATGACCTACGAGTGGTTCCGCCGCACGCACGCCGCCTGACCTTTCGCCTCTCGACCTCCACGCCATGACCCTGCAAGCCGGCAGCGCGATCCCCAGCACACCGGTCGAACTGATCCTGAGCGCGTCGCTCCCGACGAAGGTCGTGCTCGCGATTCTCGCTGTCCTCTCGCTGCTGTCGTGGGGGGTGATCCTCTCCAAGTGGCTCGAGTTTCGCCGGATGGCCCGCACGGCACAGGCGTTCATGCGGGAATTCGCCGGCGTGACGAAGCTGGACCAGGCGGCTGCGCTCGCCAAACGGGCGACCGCGAGCCCGTTCACGCGGATCACGGCGCGCGCCGTGTCGTTCCTGCTCGAGATCCGGCCCCTGTCGGTGGAGGGCGGCGAGCCGGTGCGCACGCGGCTCAACGCCGCACAGGTCGAGGCGCTGCACCAGGTGCTCGAGGCCGAGTTCACGGTGGAGCGTGAGCGGCTCGGCGCCTATGTGCCGACGCTCGCCGTCATCGGGTCGGCGAGCCCGCTCCTGGGGCTGTTCGGCACGGTACTCGGCGTCATCAACGCCTTCCTCGGGCTCGCCTCCAAGGGGTCCGGCAACCTGAGCGCGGTGGCGCCCGGCGTTGCCGAGGCGCTGACGGCCACGGCGGCCGCCCTTGCGGTGGCCGTGCCCGCCGTCTTCGCATACAACGTGTATGCCGCGCGCCTCAACAAGTTCGACGGCGAGCTCGACGGGTTCGGCGCCGACATCGTCGCGCTGCTCGCGCGCGAGGGGCGCATCTAGATGCGACGCCGTCGCGGCGACCGGACGCCGATGTACGCCGAGGTGAACGTCGTGTCGCTCGTCGACCTGATGATGCTGCTGATGGTGATCTTCATGATCACGGCGCCGATCATGCAGGGCGGGGTGGACCTCGCGCTGCCGAAGACCGACGCCCGCGCCGTGGACTCCAAGGGCGGGACCACGATCAGCGTCCTGGCCAACGGCGCCATTTTCGTGGACGACGAGCGCCTGACGCTGGCGGAGTTCCGGGCCTCCTTTCGCGCCCTGATCTCGCGCAAGGCCGATCAGGGCGTCTACTTCCGCGGCGACCAGCGCGCGCCGTACGGCATCGTCGTGCAGGTGCTCGACATCGTGAAGAACGCCGGCGTGACGAACGTCGCTCTCGTGACGGAGCCGGAGGACGTTTCGAAGTGACGGCGATGCGGATGCCCCCGCAGTCGCTCAAGCTGCCGATCGTGTCGTCCGCGATCCTGCACGCGGTGGTCCTGGGGCTGGTGGTGCTGCGGGGCGTCGCGCCGAAGGCGGCGCTCCCCCCGATGTACCGGGTACAGCTCGTCGCGGCCCCGCCGGGGCCGCGCGCCGAAGGCGTGGTCACCGATCGCGCGGCGCCGGAAACGCCGACCAAGGCGCCGCCCGCGCCGGAGCGGACCAAGGCGCCACCGCCGCGAAGCAAGGTCGCGCCCCGGCGTCCGGCGCGACCGGCGCCGAAGGCGGCCACACCCAATGTCACCAAGTCGTCACGGCCCCAGGCGACGAAGGCGCCGCCCAAGGCGGGCGGCGGCGCGGAAGGCGGGAGCGGCAGCGACGTCGCGAACGTCAACACGGCGGGGATCGATTTTCCGTACGAGGGCTACCTCCGGAACATCGTCCGGCAAATCGCGCTCGCGTTCGAGACGCCCCGCGGCGCGGTGTCGTTCCGCGCCGAGGTGACGTTCCTGATCCATCGCGACGGGTCGGTGAGCGGCATCCGGCTGCTGACGCCCAGCGGGTCGTATGTCTTCGACCAGAACTGCCTGACCGCTGTCGAGGCGACCGGGCGGGCCAAGCGATTCGGCCCGCTGCCTGAGGGGTTCACGGACGACGTGCTGCCCGTGATCTTCAGTTTCGATCCCAGGACCCTGCGATGACCGACGACCCTTCACACATGGCGCGCGTGTCCGTCTTGCGTCGGGCGCGCCCGGTCCGCGGCCCGGCCGCGCGCCGGGCGCCGACGGCGCTCCTCCTGCTGGCGGCCGC
>CAZKYG010000167.1:0-13603 GCA_964556915.1 uncultured Gemmatimonas sp. | reverse complement strand
AAGAAGGGCGAGCGCCCGGATGTGCTGCTCATGAGCGCCACGCCCATTCCGCGGTCGCTCGCGCTCACCATCTACGGCGACCTCGACGTCAGCGTGCTCGACGAGCTGCCGCCCGGCCGCCAGCCGGTGACCACCGTGCGGCGGCCCGAAAAGGCGCGCGACAAGGTGTACGCCTTCGTGGACGCGCAGATCGAGCAGGGCAGGCAGGCGTACCTCGTCTTTCCGCTCATCGAGGAGAGCGACAAGGTTGCCCTGAAGGCGGCGACCAGGGCCTTCGAGGAACTGCGGAAGGGCCGGTTCGCGCATCGCCGGCTGGAGCTGCTGCACGGGCGCCTCTCGGCGGATGAGAAGGACGACGTGATGCGACGGTTCCGCGACGGATCGGTGGACCTGCTGGTCTCGACGACGGTCGTCGAGGTGGGCATCGACGTCCCCAACGCAACCGTGATGCTGATCGAACACCCCGAGCGCTTCGGCCTGAGCCAGATCCACCAGCTGCGGGGCCGCGTGGGACGCGGCGCCGCCGAGAGCTTCTGCATCCTGCTCGGGGACGTGTCGCCGGAGTCGGAGGAGCGGTTGTCGGTGGTGGTGAACACGAGCGACGGATTCGCGGTCGCGGAAGCGGACCTCCGGCTCCGCGGCATGGGCGACCTGTTCGGCCAGCGCCAGCACGGTGAGGCCACGTTCAAGGTCGCCAACCCGCTTCGGGACCTCGAGCTGAACGAGGTCGCGCGCGAAGCCGCGATCGCGCTGCTGGATGCGGACCCGGAGCTCGCGTCGAAGGCCAACGCGCCGATCCGGGCGGTGATACGCCGGCGCTACGCGCGGGCCATGGAGTTGTTCCGCGTCGGGTAGGCCGATGGGCGCGGCGCCGGGCTAGATTTCCGCACCTCACCTTCCTCACACGCATTCGCAATGCCATCCGTTCGGATCTCCGAGCTTCCCACCCACGTCGGCCAGTCGGTCACCGTGCGCGGCTGGGTCTCCCACCTGCGCTCCAGCGGCAAGGTCGCGTTCATCGTCATGCGTGACGGCACCGGCCTCGTGCAGTGCGTGCTCGTGAAGAGCCAGGTGCCGGCCGAGGTCTGGGAGCGATTCGGGCAGCTGACGCAGGAGACGTGCATCGCCGTGACCGGCGAGGTGAAGGTGGATGCGCGACAGGTGGGCGGGCATGAACTCGGGCTGACAAACCTCGAGGTCATCGGCGCCAGTCCGCTCGACTACCCGATCCAGCCCAAGGAGCACGGCATCGATTACCTGCTCGACCACCGGCACTTCTGGCTCCGGTCGCCGCGGCAGGTGGCGATCTTCCGCATCCGGAACGAGATCGAGCAGGCGATCCACGACTTCTTCTACGAGCGGGGATTCCTGCGCGTGGACACGCCGATCCTCACGGCCGCGATCGGCGAGCGGAGCGGTCTCTTTTCCACCGAATACTTCGACCTGGGCAACGCCTACCTCGCGCAGACCGGTCAGCTCTACGGCGAGGCCGCGGCGGCCGCGTTCGGCAAGATCTACACCTTCGGCCCCACGTTCCGTGCCGAAAAGTCCAAGACGCGGCGCCACCTCACCGAGTTCTGGATGATCGAGCCCGAGGTGGCCTTCAACGACTCGGACGACAACATGCAGCTCCAGGAGGACATGCTGGTGTTCATCATCCGGCGCGTCCTCGACCGGCGGCAGGCGGAGCTGAAGGAGCTGGAGCGAGACGTCGCCAGGCTGGAGGCGGCGGCGCACGCGCCATATCCGCGCATCGACTACACGGACGCCGTCGCCACGCTGCAGAAGAAGGGGAGCGGCGTGCAATGGGGCGACGACCTCGGCGCCGAGGACGAATCCCTGCTCGTCGAGGACTACACGACGCCCGTCTTCGTGAAGAACTATCCGAAGGAAGCCAAGGCGTTCTACATGAAGGAGAACCCGGCCGACCCGCGCACCGTGCTCTGCGACGACTGCCTGGCGCCCGAAGGGTACGGGGAGATCATCGGTGGGTCACAGCGCGAGGACGACCTCGACCGGATCCTCCGGCGGATTCGCGAGGAGAAGCTCCCCGAGGACGCGTATGACTGGTACCTCGCGCTCCGCAAGTACGGCACGTTCCCGCACGCGGGCTTCGGGCTCGGCCTCGAGCGCACGGTCGCGTGGATCTGCGGGACGCCGCACATCCGCGAGTGCATCGCGTTCCCGCGCATGATGCACCGGCTGCGACCCTAGCGCCTACATGCCCGCCACCGGCACGATCTCGCCCTCGTGCACGGTTTCCCACACCATGAAGTGCTCGGCCGCCAGCGCTCCCGACGCGCGGTGGCAGGAGAACGCGACGTTCGCCAGGTCGCTCGCGCTCTCGACGATGACCAGTCCGTGGCCGGTCGGGGCGAGCCGGGCATCAGCGTCCGGGAACAGCGCGCGGACGTCCGCGAGCCGCGTCGCGAACGGGGCCAGCGCGAATGTCGTCTCCGCGACCACGCCCTCGGCGCCGACCAGGAGCGCGCGCACCGCGGCCGTGCGGTCGTAGCCCTCGTGCCCCGCGTTGGTGATGGACAGCTGCGTGTCCACGTCGGCGTCGCACCAGACGCGGTAGTACGACCGCGACACCGCGGGTGATGCCGACGCGTCGCGTCGGGCGAGCTTCACGCGCGAGTTCCACTCGTCGCTCCACGCCATCACCCGCGCCACCCCGCCGGCCCGGCGATACTCGAGCAGGGCCTGCACGTGCCACGGGACGTCCGCCTTCTCGTCGAGCGCGAAGCGCAGCGCGATGTGTCCGCGGAACGCGCGCGTGCCGGGCGGCAGCAGGTCCGCGACGTTGCGGCGCGAGAGGCCGTGGCGCCGCGCCGGCGCCCACCGCATGCGCTCGGCCACCAGGCGGCCATCGAGGTCGTAGAGGCGGGCGTCCACCCAGGTGTCGCGCTCGTGCCCGTCGTGCGAGTGAAGGATGTTGACGCAGGTCTCCGTATCGTCGTCGCAGACGACCGCCATCGGGTTCACCTCGCCCGAGACGATCGCGTGCGCGGCAAACGGGCGCGCGGTCCACCCGTACACGTCGCCCGCGTGGTGCGCCGACCACCGCCGCCCGGTCGTCACCACGTAGGGCCGCGAGAACAGTCCCGTCGAGTCGAACGTCCCCGACACGAGCAGCGGCGCGCCGCCACCGAACGCCCGAAGCCTCGCGAACAGCTCCGCAAGCGCCACGCGGTGCACCGTGAATGGCGCCATAGGCACGCCATACGTCGCGATGCGGCGTTCGCCGGACGCATTGGTGACCGTCACGGAGAGGGCGTTGGCGGGCTGGGCGTCTTCGCCGTTGAGGAGGACCAGGGCGTTCTCCTCGCCTTCGCGCTCCAGCACGACGATCTCGGTGAACCGCTGGAGCCGGCGGCGTCCGCGGCGCACGACCTGGTCGCTGTGCAGCGTGGCCAGGTCGCCGTCGGCCGAGCGCCAGTCCACGAGCGTGTAGAGGCGATAGTATCGATCGCGCGCGGCGGCGCCCGGTGCGCCCGGTGTGCAGGCGTAAAGCGCGAGGATGCCGTCCTCGCCCGGGAACCGGCGCCACGGTCCGTCGGCCGCGCTGTCGAACACCGTAGGCGCGTCCGTGCGCGGCGTGACGTCCCACGAGGTACGGAGCGACCCGTCCGCGCCGAAGAGCATCGCGCGCAGGCGCACCGCCTCGGGGAAATCGTGGTAGATGCCCCAGGATACGGTCGCGGTCGTGCGCGCGCCGTTCGCGGTGCGCCACCACACGAGGTCGGCGCCGAGCATGTGTTCCGGCAGCGCCACGCCGGTCATCGACGCTCGCCGAGCTTCACCTCGTCCCAGAGCCGGTCCAGCACGTCGAGTCCCGCGGTCTTCACGTCGAGGCCCCGCGCCGCGGCGAGCGCCTCGACGCCCTCGAACCGGCGCTGGAACTTGGCGTTGGCCTTGTCGAGCGCGAGCGCGGGATGGACGCCGGCCTTGCGGCAGAGGTTCACCACGGCGAACAGCAGGTCGCCGAGCTCGTGCTCCAGCGCCTCGTGCCGCGGGTCGGCGCTCGGCACACCGTGCGTCGGGAAGTCGGCGCCATGCTCGCGGATCACGGCCTCCACCTCACCCAGCTCCTCGCGCACCTTCGCGGCCGGGCCCGCCACGTCCGGCCAGTCGAACCCCACGCCGGCCGCCCGCTCCTGGAGCCGGTGCGCGCGGTGCAGGGAGGGCAGTCCGCTCGGGAGCCCCTCGGCGAGCGTCGTGCGCGAGCGGGACTTCATCGTCTCCCACGGCTCGCGCTCTGCCTTCGGCCCCCCGCCTTCCGCCTGCTGCCCGTAGAGCCACGGGTGGCGCCGCTCCATCTTCGCGACCAGCGACCCGGCCACGTGCCCGATGTCGAACGCGCCGCGTTCCTCGGCGATGATGGCGTGGAACAGCACCTGCAGCAGGACGTCGCCCAGCTCGCTCGCCATGGCCGCGTCGTCGCGGTCGCGGAGCGCGTCGTCGAGCTCGTGGGCTTCCTCGTTGAGGTACGGGCGCAGCGATTCGTGCGTCTGCGCCTTGTCCCAGGCGTCGCGCGCGCGCAGGTCGCGCATGATGGCGAGCGCGTCATCGAGCGACGCGGTGGGACGGGGGTCGTCGGAGCTCATGGATTGGCCGCGCGGAAGGTCGCGTGGAAGCTGTGCCGGGTGCGGGGTGTGCGCCAGCGTGTGCACGACCCCGCGCGGCTACATTAGTGGGCTGTGAACGACCGTCCCGCGCACCGCTGCTGGATCGAGGTGGACCTGCACGCCCTCGTGCGCAACGCCCGCGCGTTGCAGAAGCAGGCGCGCGTGCCGCTCATGCCCATGGTGAAGGCCGACGCCTACGGGCTGGGGATGATCCCGGTGGTGCGGGCGCTCGAAGCGACCGACCCCTGGGGCTATGGCGTGGCGACGATCGCCGAGGGGGAGGCCCTGCGCGCGGCGCACATCCAGCGCCGGGTGCTGGTCACGGCGCCGGTCGACGCCCACGTCCGGCAGATGAAGCAGATGCAGGCGCTGCGCCTGACCCCGGCATTGGGTGACGCCAGGTCGATCCGCATGTGGATGATGACCGGCGGTGGCGACTGGCACCTGGCCATCGACACGGGGATGAACCGCGCCGGCGCGCGCTGGGACACGGTGGGCGGGCTCGCCGAGGAGCTGCGCGCGTGCCCGCCCGCGGGCGCCTTCACGCACTTCCACTCGTCGGAGTTCGACGACGGGTCCATGGCGCTCCAGGCGCAGCGGTTTCGCGACGCGCTGGCGGCCCTCCCCGCGATGCCGCCGGTGCTGCACGCCGAGAACAGCGGTGCCATCGCGCGTACGTCGCCTTCGCCGTGGCACGTGGTGCGGCCGGGCGTGTTCCTGTACGGCGTCGGCAGTGGCGCCGCCCTCGCCCCGGAACCCGTCGTGCACTTCCGTGCGACGGTGGTGGACCTGCACGACCTGTCCCCCGGCGACTCGGTGAGTTACGGCGCCACGTGGACCGCCGCGCGACCGACCCGGATCGCGACGCTCGCGGCCGGGTACGCCGACGGCTACCGGCGGTCGCTCGGCAACTGCGGCACCGTCCTGGTGGAGGGACGGCGCGCGCCGGTGACCGGCACCGTGACCATGGACCTCACCATGGTGGACGTGACCGACATTCCCTGCGAGCGCGGCGACCTGGCGACGCTGCTCGGCACCTGGGGTGACGAACGGATCACTGTCGAGGACGCCGGGCGCGCGTGCGGCCTCTCGCCGTACGAGATCCTCACCGGGCTCAACGCCCGCGCGCCCCGGCTCTACGTATGAGCGACCGCCGTGCGGCGATCGTGGTGCTTGATGGCGTCGGGATCGGCGCCGCGCCGGACGCCGCCGCCTACGGCGACGTGGGCAGCAACACGCTGGGCAACCTGGCGCGCGCCGTGGGCGGGCTCGACCTGCCGAACCTCGAGGCCGCCGGGCTCGGCCTCATCCAGCCGCTCCAGGGCATGCGCACGGTGCCGGGCCCGACGGCGGCGTACGGACTCCTTGAGCCGAGTTCCGCGGGCAAGGACAGCACCACGGGACACTGGGAGATCGCCGGTGTGCGCCTGGCGACGCCGTTCCCGACCTATCCGCATGGATTCCCGGCCGAGGTGATTGCCGAGTTTGCGCGCCGCACCGGCCGCTCGGTGATCGGCAACGTGGCCGGGAGCGGGACCGACCTCATCGACCGGTTCGGACCGGCGCACATGGCCAGCGGCGCGTGGATCGTCTACACATCGGCCGACTCGGTCTTCCAGGTGGCGGCGCACGAGGACGTCGTGCCACTCGCGGAACTGCATGCGGCCTGCCAGACCGCGCGGGAGATGCTGGTCGAACCGCACAACGTCTCGCGCGTCATCGCGCGCCCGTTCGTGGGGCTCCCCGGCGCGTTCCGGCGGACGGCGAACCGGCGGGACTTCTCCGTGGCGCCGCCGCGCGAGACGCTCGTGGACGCGATCGCCGCGGCCGGCATCCCGCGCACCGGCGTCGGCAAGGTGGACGACCTGTTCGCTCAACGGGGCATAACAGGCGGGCACACCTCGGGCAATGCCGAAGGGATCGAGCGCCTGTTCGCCTGGCTCCACGGCGGAAGTGGGTTCCTGTTCGGCAACCTTGTAGATTTCGACCAACTATACGGGCACCGGAACGATGTTCCGGGGTTCTATAAGGCGTTGCGTGACTTCGACGCCGCATTGCCGGCGCTCACCGCCGCCTTGAGAGAGGACGACCTGCTGTTCATCACCGCCGACCACGGCAACGACCCGACGACGAGTTCGACCGACCACGCGCGCGAGAACGTGCCGCTGCTCGTGTTCGGGCCGCGCGCGCGTCCGCTGCCGCTCGGCCGGCGAGACACGTTCGCGGATCTCGGGGCCACCGTGGCGGACTGGCTGGGCCTGTCGTTCCGCGGGGTGGGGCGATCGGTGCTCCCGCTGGTGATCGGCGAATGAGTGCATCCGCTGCCGGGGACGAGTTGCGCGAGGCCGCTGCCGCGGCGATGCGCCGCGCGTACGCGCCGTATTCACAGTTTCGCGTCGGCGCCGCGCTGCGGGCGACCGACGGCACCGTGTATGCCGGCTGCAACGTCGAGAACTCGTCGTTCCCGGCCGGCATGTGCGCCGAACGCAACGCGCTGGGCGCGGCGATCCAGGCCGGACGTCACGAGTTCACGGCGATCGTGATCGTGACGGAAGCCGACGCCCCGACGCCGCCGTGCGGCATCTGCCGCCAGGCCCTGGTGGAGTTCGCCCCGACCCTCGGAATCACGAGCGTTGGCAGCCTCGGTCAGGTCGCGACCTGGAACCTCTCCGACCTGCTGCCCGCGCCGTTCACCGGACAATCCCTGCGCCACGCATGAGTCCTTTCCGTCCGCTGCGATCGTGGTTCGGGCGGCGTCGCGGCATGGTCATTGCCGCCATGCTCGCGGCCGCCGCGTTGAGCGGCGCATGCCGCGAGAAGCTCGACACCGGCGCGAACTGCCTCGTCGCACCGAACCTCTGCCCCGGGCAGGGCGTTGACATCCGCGACACGATCATCGATCCGGTGCTCGCGTTCGACAGCACGTTCACGGGCTACCCGATCAAGGGCAACGAGTTCTACCTCCCGCTGATCAACTACGGCGACTCGATCGAGACCGTGGCGATCGCGCGGTTCGATTCGCTGATCACCCTGTTCACACCGCCGAAGGACACCACGCAGGCCGTGCTGTACACCGACTCGGTGTACGTGCGGATGTCCGTCGAGCTGACGCGGTCGAGCGTGCCGGACAGCGTGCGCATCGACCTGTACGACGTGGGCGACACCTCGCTCGACCCGGCATTCGTCGATACGGTCCCGGACATGCTGCGCTCGCGCTTCGTCGCGTCGCGGCGCATCGGTGGCAAGACCTTCTCCAAGGTCCAGCTGGTCGATTCGATCCTCGTGCCCGTGTCCGACTCGGCGATGTTCGCGCACATCGCGGACAGCACCTTCGGCTGGCCGCGGTTGCGCGTCGGCGTGCGGGTGCAGGGGATCGGCGGCCCCGTCGCGTTCCGGATCGGAACGGAGGAGAGCGGCAGCCCGATGGTGCTCCGGTACCGGCCCAAGCCGGACACGGCCGTGCACCAGCAGGAAGTGAACCTGGCCTCCGGCGACCCGACGGATCGCGTTGACCTGCAGACCGATTTGCGCGACTTCACGCTGGTGCTCCACTCGCTCCTGCCCGAGGTGGGGCCAAACCTGCTGCAGCTCGGTGGCATCCCCGGGCGGCGGGCATACCTGCGGTTCGACATTCCGCGGCGCCTCACGGACTCGGCCACGGTCATCCGCGCGACGTTGCGCCTGACCCAGGTGCCGTACCCGTTCGGCGGACCGCTCGACACGGTGACGGTGCACTCGCACGTCGTCCTGGCCGGCCCCGAGGTCACCGACCTGCGGCGCGCGGCGACATTCCTCGCCGATGCGTCGCTCGTGATCGCGGACTCGCTCAGCGTGCTGCCCGGCGGGTCCGGCGTGCAGGAGATCGAGATGTATCCGCTGATCCGCGGCTGGGCGGCGCAGTCGGGCCAGAACAACGCGCCGCCGCGGGCCATCGTGCTCGCCGTGAGCAACGAAGGCACGCTGGCCCGCGTCGCCACGTTCTACTCCTCGGCCGCCGGTCCGGGCCTCCGCCCGCGCATGCGGCTGACCTACATCCCCAAGATCGGGTTCGGCACCCCATGACGACGCGTGCAGGGCGTGGTGGTCGAGGCGACGCGACGCGCAGGACCCCGAGGGGCGCGTTCCCGCGCGCCTGTGCGGTGGCGGTGCTGCTCGCCGCCAGCGCGGCACAGGTCGCGGCGCAGGGCGCCCTCTCGACCCTTGGGTTCGGGTATCCGTCGGGCGGCCTCAGCAGCCGCTCGCTCGCCACGGGTGGCGCGCTCGGCGAACTCGATCCACAGTCGCCGCTCAACCCGGCGTCCATCGTGCTCAGCTCGCGGGCGCAGGCGTATTTCCAGTACGATCCCGAGTTCCGCTCGGTGAACGCGGGCGCGGGCACCGTCAGCACGACGACCGAGCGGTTCCCGGTGTTCATGATCACCGGAACGCAGGGACGCGCCACGTTCGCGCTGTCGTATGCGTCGTTCATGGATCGCACCTGGAGCAACTCCTACGCGGACACGCAGTCGGTGGGCGGCGAGCGCATCGCGTCGACCGTCTTCACCTCGAGCGAGGGCGGCATCGCCGACGCGCGGGCCGCGATGGCCTGGACCGTGAACGAGCGGCTCCACTTCGGCGTCGGCGTGCACCTCTATCCCGGGCAGGACCGGGTCAGCATCGGCCGTGCCTTCGCCGACACGCAGCACATCGGCAGCTTCTCGCTCTCCAATACCTACACGTTCAGCGGAACGGGGGTGTCGTTCGGCGGCGTGTGGATCTCGCCGAACCACCTGGTGCTGGCCGCGGACCTCCGCGCCGGCGGGTCCCTCAGCATGTTGCAAGGGGACAGCACGGAGGTCGGCAGCGGCCGGGTACCGCTCCGGTTCGGCGTGTCGGCGTCGTACGACGGAATCACGGGCGCCGTGCTCAGCGCCCGCTTTGCCCGCGACCGGTGG
Organism: uncultured Gemmatimonas sp.; assembly: GCA_964556915.1. GTDB lineage: Bacteria > Gemmatimonadota > Gemmatimonadetes > Gemmatimonadales > Gemmatimonadaceae > Fen-1231. Next base: position 4,038 of record CAZKYG010000167.1, on the reverse strand, counting down.
AGCGACCTGCGCGGACTTGGCAGCCCGACGCTCGGGCTGCAGGACGCGAACGAGGTGTCGGCCGGCGCCGAGGTGGCCGGGCCGCGGCTCGGCGGAGGCGTGGTAACGTTCCGCGCGGGGTTCCAGACGCGCGGCCTCCCGTTCACGTACGAGGGATCGGCCGTCGGCGAAACGTCGTTCGCGGGCGGCCTTGGCATTCCCGTCGCCGGCAATCGCGGGTTCATCGACGTCGGACTCTCGCGTGCGTCGCGCAGCGCGCAGACCGTGTCGGAGCACGCGTGGGTGCTCAGCATCGGGGCCGGCATCAGGCCCTGACCCCGCGCGTGTCGTGACGACGCCGGCCTCCGTGGAGCGCGCGCACGCGCCGCTGATCCTCGTCGCGGACGACGCCGAGGCGAACGTCGCGCTCCTCACGGACCAGCTCGAGGTGATGGGGTACCGCGTCGCGGTCGCCGCGGACGGCCCGTCGGCCCTCGCTGCCGCGGTGGACCGGCGGCCGGACCTCGTGATTCTCGACGTCTCCATGCCGCCTGGCGACCTCGGCGTGGCCGAGCGCGACACGGGGTTCGAGGTCTGCCGCCGGCTCAAGCGCGACCCGCGCACGGCCCGCATCCCGGTGGTGTTCGTCACGGCGCTCAGCGACACCTCCGACCGCGTGAAGGCCATCGAGGCCGGTGGCGACGACTTCCTCAACAAGCCGTACCATCGACTGGTGCTCAGCGCCCGCATCCAGGCGTTGCTGAAGCTCAAGGGCGCCACCGACGCCCTCGAGCAGAGCCTCAAGCGGCTTGCCGAGCTGCAGAAGGTCCGCGACGACCTGCTGAAGATGATCGTGCACGACCTCAAGGCGCCGCTCACGTCCATCCTCGCCACGCTGGAAATGATGCGCGACGGTGACTTCGGCGACCTGACCACGCCGCAGGCACGCGCCCTGTCCGATGCGGAAGGGAAGGCCGAGGACCTCCTGGGACTGATCGAAGACCTGCTCGAGGTGGCGCGGATCGAGGAGCGCACGCTGCCACTCGATCCGGAGCAGATCGCGCCGGCCGCGCTGTTGCAGGAGATCGTCTATGACTGGCGCCTCCGCTTCGAGCAGGAGGGCGTCTCCGCGTCGGTGGACGTGGCCGACGATGCGCCGGTGTTCGTCGCCGACAAGGCGCTCTTCAAGCGCGTGCTCGGCAACCTCGTGCAGAACGCGGTGAACCACTCGCCCGGACCCGTGACACTCCGGCTCGCCGCGCGGCGCGACCCGAAGGGGATCCTCTTCACGGTGGCCGACAACGGGCCCGGCATCCCCGCGGACTACCAGGAAATCATCTTCCGGAAGTTCGAGCAGGTGCACGCCCAGCACGCGCCGCGCGTGCGCAGTTCGGGACTCGGCCTCACGTTCTGCCGGCTCGCCGTCGAGTCGCACGGCGGTCGCATCTGGGTGACGAGCACGGAGGGCGAGGGCAGCACGTTCTTCGTGCAGATGCCGCTCGAGCCGCGGGAGCCGGTGGTCGTGTCCACGCGCACGGGCGAGTTCACCGTGCCGAAGCGCTGACGGCGCGGGTTACCTTTCCCGCCATGCCCTCGGTCTACCTCGAGACGTACGGCTGCCAGATGAACGTGGCGGACTCCGAGCTGATGCTCGGCAAGCTCGCCGCGGCCGGATATGCGCCCGCGGACGGCCCGGACGGCGCGGACGTGATCCTGGTGAACACCTGCGCGGTGCGCGACAACGCCGAGCAGCGCGTGATCGGCCGTCTCACGGACCTGCGGCGCCACATGCGCGCCGACACCGTGCTGGGCGTGACCGGCTGCATGGCACAGCGCCTCGGCGCACGGCTCCTCGATGCCGATTCGCGCGTGTCCCTCGTCGTGGGGCCCGACGCGTATCGCGCCCTCCCGGAGCTCATCGAGGGGGCGCGCCGCGGCGAGCGCACGACCGCGACCGACTTCGACCTCGAGGAGCATTACGACGACTTCCAGGCGCGACGCTTCGACGGCGTGAAGGCGTGGATTCCCGTCCAGCGCGGCTGTGACTACCGCTGCACGTACTGCATCGTGCCGTACACGCGCGGGCCCGAGCGGAGTCGCGGGCTCGACGACGTCGTGCGCGAGACGGCCGAGGTCGTGGCGCAGGGCCTGACCGAGGTCGTGCTGCTCGGGCAGACCGTCAACTCCTGGACCGACGGCACGCACGACTTCGGCGACCTCCTGCGTGCCGTGGGGGCGGTGCCCGGCATCCGTCGCGTGCGCTTCACCAGTCCGCACCCGAACGACTTCACGGAGGGCGTGATCGCGGCGATGGCGGACACCCCGGCGGTGTGCGAGCACGTGCACCTGCCCGTGCAGTCGGGCTCGACCAGCATGCTCAAGCGGATGCTCCGCCGTTACACGCGCGACGGCTACCTCGACTGTGTCGCGCGCCTGCGGGCCGCGATCCCTGGGCTCAGCATCACGACCGACATCATCGTCGGGTTCCCGGGCGAGACGGACGCCGAGTTTGCCGACACCCTCTCGCTCGTGCGCGACGTGGGCTTCGACGATGCGTTCACGTTCAAGTTCTCGCCGCGCGAGGGTACGCCCGCCACCCGCATGCCGACGGATCTCACGGTCGCCGCCGACGTCGTGGATGCGCGCTACGACGAGCTCGTGTCCGTCGTGCGGTCAATCGCGCGGCAACGCAACTTCGCCCGGCTGGGCGAGCGGCGCGAGGTGCTGGTCGAGAAGGTGGCGCGCAAGGGCGGCAACCTGCTGCAGGCGCGGTCGCGCGATTTTCGCACCGTGATGGTCCCCGACGACGCCGCGGCCATCGGTGCGTACCTCATGGTGGAGCTCACGGGCACCACCGGCTCGACGTTCACGGGAACGCCCGTCGCCGTCTCGCGCGCCCTGCCGGTCGCGGGATAGGGCGGGGGCACCACCAGGTCGCGGCGCGGCCGCAGGCGACCACCACCGACGACGCGGTGCATCGTCGCCACAAGATGATGGCGCGCGCCACCGAACGATGACACGCACGCATGTGCCGCGCGGCATGATGCGGGTACTCCCGCAGGGTCGTGAGGCCTCGCCGTGCCGCTCATCGCATTCGCCGTCATCGCCTACGCCGCCGGCCTGGCTGCCGGGTTCGCCAGCGCGATGCCTGCGCTCGCCGTCGCGTCGGGCGCGGCCGTCATCGTGGCCGTGGTCGCGTGGAGGCGTGGCGACGTCACCCGGTCCGCGATCGCCCTCGTGTTCGCGACCGGCGTCATGGTGGCGAGCGACGCGCCGGCGCCGATGCGCGACGCGGGGGCGCGCGCACCCTCCGCGGAGGCGCCGGCATCCGCACTCGGACGCTGGCGGTTCCGCACCGGCGCCACCATCGACACGCTGTTCGGCGACGACGCGCCCGTCGTCCGCGCGCTGCTGATCGCCGACACGAGGCAGCTGCCGCCCGACGTTCGCGACCGCTTCTCGCGCGCCGGGCTCGTCCACATTCTCTCGATTTCCGGCCTCCACGTGGCGATCATCTCCGGCGCCATGCTGCTCGCGCTGCAGATGGTGCGCATCCGGCGCAGCCTCGCGCGCTGGATCGCCGTGGGCGTCACGGCCGCCTACGTCGTGGCCATCGGCGCTCCGCCGCCCGCGCTCCGCAGCGGGGTCATGTTCGCCGCGCAAACCGCGGGGTGGGCCCTGCAGCGGCCTGTCTCCCCCTGGGCCACGCTCGCCCTGGGAGCGCTCGTTCCGCTCCTGGCTGACCCTCGCACCGTGCTCGACCTCGGCTACCAGCTGAGCGTGGCCGGCTTTGCGGCGGTCACCGCCGGCGGGGTGTGGGCCCGGCGGACGCTGCCGGCGGACCTGCGCGGCTGGCGCCGGGCGCTGGCCACGGATCTCTGCGTGTCGACGATCGCGTCGTTCGCGTCGGCGCCGCTCGTGGCATGGCACTTCGCACGCATCAGCCTCATTGCGCCGCTCGCCAACCTCGTCGCTGCGCCGATCGTCGCCGTCATGCAGCCGGCCCTCTTCCTGGCGATGGTGCTCGCGCCGGTCGGCGCGCCGGCCCGGCTCGCGGCC
>CAZKYG010000166.1:0-49022 GCA_964556915.1 uncultured Gemmatimonas sp. | reverse complement strand
CTTACGGCCCTGTTCATCCGCCGGCCCGTCATGACGACGCTGCTCATGATCGGCATCGTCGTGTTCGGTGTCATCGGCTATCGCCTGCTGCCGGTGAGCGACCTGCCCACCGTGGACTACCCGACGCTGAACGTCAACGCCAGCCTGCCCGGCGCGAGCCCGGAGACGATGGCGGCGACCGTCGCCACGCCGCTGGAAAAGGCGTTCAGCGCCATCGCGGGGATCGACGAGATCACGTCGAACTCGAGCCTCGGCTCGACGAACATCACGCTCACCTTCTCGCTGGACCGCGACATCGAGAGCGCCGCGCAGGACGTCAACGCGGCGATCTCCAAGACGCTCGCGTTCCTGCCCCCGAACATCCTGCCGCCCAACTACCACAAGCAGAACCCGTCGGCGGCGCCGATCCTGAATATCGCGCTCACGTCCTCCGAGCTCTCGGTCCAGGACATCGACGAGTACGCGGAGACGACCATCGCGCAGCGGCTCTCGATGATCGAGGGCGTGGCCCAGGTCAACGTCTTCGGCTCCGCCAAGTACGCCGTGCGCGTGCAGCTCGACCCCGCGAAGCTCACCAGCCTCGGCATCGGCGTGAGCCAGGTGGCGGCGCAAATCCGCCAGAACAACGTGCTGCTGCCCACGGGCGTGCTCTACGGCAAGGACCGCACCCTGACCGTGCAGGCCACCGGCCAGCTCTCCAACGCGGCCGACTTCCGGCGACTGATCATCACGTACCGGAACGGCGCGCCCGTGCGCCTGGGCGACGTGGGCGAGGTGCTCGACGACATCCAGAACAACAAGAACGCCTCGTACTACAACGGCGAGCGCACGGTCAACCTGTTCATCAACCGGCAGCCGGGCACGAACACCGTGGAGATCGCCACACGCGTGAAGGCCGCCCTCGCGGAGATCGAGCGCGGCCTGCCGGCGAGCCTCCACGTGCACCTGCAGTTCGACCGCTCCGTGAGCATCGAGCGCAGCGTCCACGACGTGAAGTCGTCGCTGCTCCTGGCGCTCGTGCTGGTCGTGCTGGTGATCTTCCTTTTCCTGCGGAACGTCGTCGCGACGCTCATCCCCAGCCTCACCCTGCCGATGGCCATCGTCGGCACGTTCGCGGTGATGGCACTGCTCTCGTTCAGCCTCGACAACCTTTCGCTGATGGCGCTCACGCTCGCGGTCGGGTTCCTCGTGGACGACGCGATCGTGATGCTCGAGAACATCTACCGCCACCTGGAGATGGGCAAACCGCCGCTCCGCGCCGCTCTCGACGGCGCGCGCGAGATCGGGGGCACGATCGTCTCCATGACGCTCTCGCTGGCCAGCGTCTTCATCCCGCTGGCGTTCATGGGCGGCATCATCGGGCGCCTCTTCCGCGAGTTCGCCGTGACCATCATGGTCGCGGTGCTCGTGTCCGGCTTCGTGTCGCTCACGCTCACGCCGATGCTCTGCAGCCGCCTGCTCAAGGCGCACGGGGCGGTGGCGCACGGCGCCTGGTACCGTGCCACGGAACAGCTCTTCGAGCGGGCGCGCGCCGCGTACGCGCGCAGCCTCGCCGCACTCATGCGGCACCGCTGGATTGCGCTCGCGTTCTCCGGCGCTGTCCTCGCGGTGACCGGCGCCCTCTGGGTGACCATTCCCAAGGGACTGTTCCCTCCCGACGACACGGGTGCGATCAACGGCACGATCGAGGCCGCCCAGGGCACGAGCTTCCAGGACATGCTGCGCTTCCAGCAGATCGCCATGGCGCGGCTCACGGGCGACACCAATATCGCGTCGTTCACCTCCAGCGTCGGTGGCGGGTTCAACTCCGGCAACCAGGGCCAGCTCAACATCACCCTCAAGCCGCTCGGCCAGCGCCCGCCCGCGGACCAGATGGTGCAGGAACTCACGCGCCGACTGGCGGGCATTCCCGGACTCACCGCGTTCTTCACCAATCCGCCAGCAATCCAGATCGGCGGGCGCGGCAGCAAGACCCAGTACCAGTTCACGCTCCGCGGCAGTGACATCACGCAGCTCTACGCGCAGGCCTCCCGCTTCCTCGCGCGCCTCCAGCAGGAGCCCCTGCTCGCGGGCGTCACGAGCAACCTCCTCAACACGGCGCCCATCCTGCGCGTGCACATCGACCGCCAGCGGGCCCTCGCGCTCGGCGTCTCGCCGGCGGCCATCGAGAACGCGCTCGCCAACGCATACAACCAGCAGCAGGTCTCCACGATCTACACGCCCACCAACGAGTATTGGGTCGTCATGGAGACCGTGCCCAGTGCGCAGCTCGACGCCAGCGCCCTCGAGCGCTTCTCGGTGCCCGGCAACGGCAGGATGATTCCGCTCACGGACGTGGCGTACTTCGAGCACGTGCTCGGTCCGCTCTCAATCCCGCACTCCGGCCAGATGGCCAGCGTGACCATCTCGTTCAACCTCGCGCCGGGCACCTCGCTGGGCGAGGCGGTGGACCGCGTGAACGCGCTGGCGCGTGCGTCGCTGCCCGCCAACATCAGCACCGGCTTCTCGGGCACCGCCGCCGCGTTCCAGGCCTCGCAACAGGGCCTTGGCCTCCTGCTGCTCATCACCATCTTCATCATCTACCTGATCCTCGGCGTGCTCTACGAGAGCTTCGTCCACCCCGTCACGATCCTCACGGGCCTGCCATTTGCCGCATTCGGGGCGCTCGGCGCGCTGCGCCTGACCGGCGTCGAGCTCGGCGTGTACGGATATGTCGGCATCGTGATGCTCATCGGCATCGTGCAGAAGAACGCCATCATGATGATCGACTTCGCGATCGCCGCCGAGCGCGGCCGCGGCATCGCGCCGACGCAGGCCATCGTCGAGGCCGCCGCGGTGCGCTTCCGCCCAATCATGATGACGACGTTCTCGGCCATCATGGGCACGCTGCCCATCGCCATCGGGGTCGGCGCCAGCGCGGCCTCGCGGCGCCCGCTCGGCATCGCCGTGGTGGGCGGACTCGTGTTCTCGCAGTTCGTGACGCTCTATGTCACGCCGGTGTTCTACACCTACCTCGACGAACTCCAGGGCTGGATGCGACGCCTCCTGTCCGCGCCGCGCGCCCCCCGGCCGGCGCCGGCCGCGGCCGCCATGGCCACGGAGCGCTGACCATGAACATCACCACGCTTTTCATCAAGCGGCCCGTGATGACCACGCTCGTCATGGTCGGCATCCTCGTGTTCGGCATCGTCGCCTACCGGCAACTCCCGGTGAGCGACCTCCCGAACGTGGACTTCCCGACCATCACCGTCACGGCCACGCTCCCGGGGACGAGCCCGCAGACCATGGCCGCCACCGTGGCCACGCCCCTCGAGAAGTCGTTCTCGACCATCGCGGGCATCGACAACATGACCTCCACGTCCAGCCTCGGGCAGACGCAGGTGGTCGTGCAGTTCGCGCTCGACCGGGACATCGATGCCGCCGCACAGGACGTGCAGGCCAGCATCGCGCAGACGCTCCGGCAGCTGCCGCAGGGCATCGTCCCGCCCAGCTACCAGAAGACCAACCCGGCGGACGCGCCGATCATGACGCTCGCGCTCACGTCGGACCAGGTCCCGCTCTCGCAACTCGACGAGTACGGTGAGACCACCATCGCGCAGCGCCTGTCCATGGTGGGCGGCGTCGCCCAGGTGCTCGTGTACGGCGCACAGAAATATGCCGTCCGGCTCCAGCTCGATCCGCAGCAGCTCGCCTCGCGCAACATCGCGCTCGAGGATGTCGCGAGCGCCGTAACGAGCCAGAACGTCAACCTGCCGACCGGCGTGCTCTGGGGCCCCAAGACCGCGCTTACGGTGCAGGCCACCGGCCAGCTCGACAGCGCCAGCGCCTTCTCCGACATCATCGTCGCCTACCGGAATGGCGCGCCCGTCCACCTCTCCGAGGTGGGTCGCATCACCGACGACGTCCAGAACAACAAGACGGCCAGCTGGTTCAATGGCGCGCGCAGCATCGTGCTCGCCATCCAGCGCCAGCCCGGCACCAATACCGTGGACGTCTCCAACCACGTGAAGGACGCGCTCGCCCGCCTCACGGGCGAAATCCCGCCCTCCGTCCACGTGGACATCCTCTACGACCGCTCGGCCACCATCAAGGCGTCGGTGGACGACGTGTCGTTCACGCTCGTCCTCACCCTCGCGCTGGTCGTGATGGTGATCTTCCTGTTTCTCCGCAACCTGTCGGCCACGATCATCCCGAGCCTCGCGCTGCCGATGTCCATCATCGGCACGTTCTCGGTGATGTACCTGCTGCGCTATTCGCTCGACAACCTCTCGCTGATGGCCCTCACGCTCGCCGTCGGCTTCGTGGTGGACGACGCGATCGTGATGCTCGAGAACATTGTGCGCCACCTCGAGATGGGGAAGCCGAAGCTGCAGGCCGCCATCGACGGCGCGAGCGAGGTCGGCTTCACGATCCTCTCGATGACCTTCTCCCTGGCCGCCGTGTTCATCCCGTTCCTCTTCATGGGCGGGATCATCGGCAAGCTCTTCCACGAGTTCGCCGTCACCATCGGCGTCGCGATCCTCGTCTCGGGCTTCGTCTCGCTCACGCTCACGCCGATGCTCTCCAGCCGCTTCCTGCGCCCGCAGCACGGCGGGCAGCACGGCCGCCTGTACGCACTGAGCGAGCGCTTCTACGACGCGTGGCTCGCGCTGTACGAGCGCACGCTGGCTGTGGTCATGCGCCATCGCCCCGCCACGCTCGTCTTCTCGTTCGCCATCCTCGTGGCCACGGGCTGGCTGTTCTATTCCACGCCCAAGGGCCTCTTCCCCACGGATGACACGGGCCAGCTCCTCGCGACGACCGAGGCGGCGGAGGGCGTGAGCTTCGACGCGCTCACGCAGCACCAGCAGGAGGTCGCCGCCCTCGTGGCGAAGGATCCGGATGTGCGGTCCGTCACGTCGTCCGTCGGCACCACCGCCGCCGCCAACCAGGGCCAGCTCACGATCGACCTCAAGCCGATCGATGCGCGCCGGCGCAGCGCCGCGCAGATCGCGCGCGACCTCTCGGTCGCGCTCCAGAGCGTCCCCGACATGACGGTGTACGTCCAGAACCCGCCCGCCATTTCCATCGGCGGCCTCGCGTCCAAGAGCCAGTACCAGTACACGCTCCAGGGCGGCGACATCCCCGCGCTCAACGCCGCCGCGCGCGAGCTCGAGTCGCGCCTCAAGCAGATGCCGATCCTCACCGACGTCACCAGCGACCTGCTGATCGAGAACCCGCAGGTCACCGTGGACATCGACCGCGAGGCCGCCGGCCGCCTCGGCGTCTCCGCGAGCGAGATCGAGAACAACCTGTACGACGCCTTCGGCCAGCGGCAGGTGAGCACCATCTACACCTCCACGAACGAGTACTGGGTCGTGATGGAGCTCCTCCCCGCATACCAGCAGGACGTGGACGCCCTCGGCAAGCTCTGGGTGCGTTCGGCACGCGGCCCCCTCGTACCGCTCTCGGCCGTCGCGCGCTTCACGTTCGACGTCGGCCCCGTGACCGTGAACCACTCCGGCCAGCTGCCGTCCGTGACCGTCTCGTTCGACCTCGCCCCGGGCACGTCCCTCGGCACCGCCGTGGCCGCCGTCCAGCGCGAGGCGACGGCGGTCCTGCCCAGCACGGTGTCGGCGCGGTTCGCCGGCACGGCGCAGGCGTTCATGAGCACGCAGCAGGGCCTCACGCTCCTCCTGATCCTCGCCATCTTCGTCATCTACGTGATCCTCGGCGTGCTCTACGAGAGCTTCATCCACCCGATCACGATCCTCACGGGCCTGCCCTTCGCGGCGTTTGGCGCGCTCGTCACGCTCCTCGCGTTCGGCCTCGACCTCGACATCTACGGGTTCGTCGGCATCATCATGCTCGTCGGCATCGTCGAGAAGAACGCGATCATGATGATCGACTTCGCCATCGAGGCGCAGCGCGGCGGCGCGCGCTCGCCCGCCGAGGCGATCCTCGAGGCCGCCAGCGTGCGGTTCCGTCCGATCATGATGACGACGATGGCGGCACTCATGGGCGCGCTGCCGATCGCCGTGGGCTGGGGCGCCGGCGCGTCCACCCGGCGCCCCCTCGGCGTGGCCGTGGTCGGCGGCCTCGCCTTCTCCCAGCTCGTCACGCTCTACGTGACGCCGGTGTTCTACACGTACCTGGACGAGCTGCAGCGCCGCCTCCGCGGGTCTCGCGCCTCCGCGAACGAAGCGACCGGCACGACCGACGCGTCGGGCACCATCGCGCCCGTGCAGGCGTGAGCACCCGGGCCGCCGCTACGTGGCGGCCGTGGGCTCCGCGGGTGCGGCCCCCGCGCGCCGCCGGCGGCTGTGCACACCGGCGGCCACCAGCGTGAACAGGAGCCCCACCGGCAGCGGCTCGAGCAACGTCAACGCCGAGTTCACCAGCGGGTTCTGGTACATCCGCTTGAAGTCCTCCAGCTGCTTTGCCTGCTCGGCGAGCTGCGCGTCGGTGGCCCCGGCCGCCTTCGCCTTGCCGATCGCGTACGCCGCGTACTTGTCGCTGAAGTCGGGAGCCAGCTTGAAGTACACCAGCTCCCAGGTGGCCACGTAGCAGACGCTCGCCACCAGCGTGATGAGCAGGCCCACCACGAACGCGCGGCCGAACGTCACGCGTCCGCCGGCCACGGTGTCGCGGTACGACCGCACGCCGAAATACACCATCAGGAAGGCCAGCACCATCGACGTGTAGCCGACGATGGCGCCCTTGTCGAACCCGATCCGGTCCTGGAACGGCAGGGCGAGGAGCATCATCGCCGACAGGATCCCGCCGGCGATGAGGCCAAAGGTGAGCACGATCTTGCGCATGCACGACTCCCGGGTGGTTGGGGACGGGCGATTCTATGCGTCCGGACCTGCTCCGCGCGTCACCCAAACGGGTGATTTTGCGGAATTCCGCCGAAAATCACCCAAACGTGGCGTTACGGGATGAGCCGCTGCTCCCGGGCGCGCTGCACGGCCTGCGTCCGCCGGCTGGCACCCAGCTTGTCGAACACGCGACTGGAATGCGTCTTGACCGTGTTTTCGCTCACGAACACCCGGCCGGCGATCTCCCGGTTGCTGAGCCCGGCGGCGATCAGGCCGAGGATCTCGAGCTCGCGGGGCGTGAGGCCGAGCGCCGCAACGCGGGCGTCGTCGCGGACGAACATCACGGGTGCGGGAACCTCGCGCACCACCACCGTCTCCCTGGGCCGCGTGAGCCGGAGCCCCAGCCAGATGCCCACCGCGGCGAACAGCGCCGCCACGATCGCACCGTAGATCTGCACCGAGTATTCCACCACGAGCCAGCGATACTCGATGAATCGGAGCGCCGCGATCAGCACGCCCGCGACCCCGCCGAACACCAGGATGTGGCGGACCATGCCGGTGCGTACCTGGCGGCTGCCCCCAACGGCCATCACGCGGTCCGCCACGCCGCCGTCACGCCGCCCTCATGCCGTCGTCATGCCGACGGCCAGCGCTCCCCGAGGATCTGCCGCAGGTGCAGCTCCAGGTGGTCCACGTAGTCGAGCATGAAATAGTCGAGCGTCGCGTGCGCGGCCGTCGGCGGCGCGTGCGTGGCGATCTCGTCGAGGTTGTGCGTGGCGCGCACGCGGAGCCGCGCCTCCTCGGGCACGGCCGCCATGATCGTGGCGATGTGCCGGTTGTAGGCGAGCCAGAACGTCAGCAGCTCGTCCCAGGCCGCGTCCCCGTAGCGCTGCAGCGCCACCCAGTCGTCCTGCGCATACCCCGGGAACACCAGGGTGTCCTGAAATGCTGCGCGCACGAACCGCTGGTGGTTGTTGGTGGCGGAGTCGATGAGGTGGCCGATGACCTGCTTCGGCGACCACTTGCCCGGCGCGGGCGCGCGGGCCGCGGCGGCGTCGGACATCGCGCGCAGCATCGGCTCCGCGGTGGCGATGGCGGCGCGCAGGCGCCGGGCACAGAGGGGTTCCGGTGGTGTCGTCACGCGTTTCGTGCCACGGCGGCCTTCACCAGCGCCTTGAACGCGCGGATATCCACGCGCTCGCCTTCACGCAGGTCGATCGCCCGCCGCGTGTTGCCTTCCAGGCTCGCGTTGAACAGGCCCGCGGGGTCCGGAATGGACGCGCCCTTGGCGAACGTGAGCTTCACCACCTGCTGGTACGCCTCGCCCGTGCAGATGATGCCTCCGTGCGACCAGACGGGAACGCTCCACTTCCATTCCTCGGTCACGTCCGGGTCGGCCGCGAGGATGAGGGCGCGCATGCGGGCGAGCGTCTCGCCGCGCCATCCGCCCAGTTCGCGGATGCGCTGGTCGATCAGCCGTGATGCCGCCGCGCCGCTCGCCGTCTTGCCGCCCTTCTTCGCCGCCATCGGCGCCTGCTCCGGGAAGGATGTGGTGCCGTACTCTATCGCCCCCGCGTCGGCGGGGCCAGCGTGCACGCCCCTGGCCCGCGCCCGCGAGCGGCGGAAGCGTCACGCCTCGGCGATCGCGGCGATCGACACCTTGAGCCCCGGCACGCGCACCGGCAGCTTCGCCCCCTGGCGCGCGGGCGGATCCGATGGAAACCAGCGCACGTATTCCTCGTTCATCCCGGCGAACTCATCCTCGTCCGCGAGCACGACCGTCACGCTCACGACCTTCTCGAGCGAACTTCCGGCCGCCTCGAGAATCGCCCGGATGTTGGTGAGGCACTGGCGCGTCTGTTCCTGGATCGTCGCACCGACAAGGGCGCCCGTCGCCGGATCGGCGGGCGAGGTGCCCGAGACGAAGACGAGGCCCGCCGCTTTCACCGCCTGACTGTAGGTGGCGGGCGGCCTCGCCGCCGCCGCCGTGAATACGATCTGTCTGGACATGTCGGAGGGTGCAGGTGTCGTGCGTGTGGCGCTTCAACTACCGGTTCGTCGGCCGTCGGGCAGCCACGAGTCCGGCCACCACGTGGTCGCTCGGCGACGGCGAGGCCGACAGCCCGTCGATCACGCCGCGAATGTCGGCGTCGGACCGGTTCTGGCTCATCTTCCATTTCCCATCCAGGCGCTCGATCGCGATCTCGATCCCGACGATCGCGCGCATCTGCTGCGCGAGGAATTCCTCCGGCGCGTCCGTGACGCGCCAGGACCCGCCGCGATCGCGTTCGTGCCGCGCCGTCAGCGCCTCGAGGTGCGGGCGCAGGAACTCCGGATCGTCATGCGGCGTCACCACCCCGGCCGCGTGCACTGCCACGTAGTTCCACGTCGGCACCACGCGCCCATGCTCGGCCTTGGTGGGGTACCAGCCCGGCGTGACGTAGGCGTCGGGGCCACTGAAGATCGCCAGGCCGCGGTGCGCGCGGCCGGTCAGCAGCTGCCGGGCATGCGGATTCGCGCGCGCGAGGTGGCCGAGGAGGGCGCCGAACGGTCCCCGGGAGCGGTCCAGCACCAGCGGCAGGTGCGTGGCGAACGGCTCCCCATCCGTCGCCGTCACCAGCGTGGCGAACGGGTGCGCTTCCACGTAGGCGTGCAGTGTCGCGAGGTCGGCCTCCGCGAAGCTGGGCGGTGTGTACATGCCGGAAAGTATCGCGACGCGAGCGTCCGCGGGCCGACCACGGACCGCTCACCCCACGCGCTCCCACGTGAGTGTTCGCGTGACCGGCGTCCCGTCCCACGCGGTGGTCTCCAGCGCGATGACGAGCGAATCACCCCGCACCGTCATGGCCCGCGAGAGCCTCGCGCCCACGTGCACCGGACTCAGCGCGCCGAGCAGTTCCTGCGTGACGACGCCCGTGGCATCGTCGACGGAATAGGTGCCGAAGTACGCATCGTATCCGCCCACGGCCTGCGTGTTGTTCTTCGCGCCGGCGGGGCCGCCGGGCAGGGCGCGCCCGGGCGTCGCGTCGCGATCGCGCTTCATGAATTGCGCCGAAAAGTGGCCGGCGCGGTCATAGATAAGGAGAGCGACGGGATCGGACCCGAGCGCCGGGTCGGCATGCCGCTGGCCGGCGACCGTGGTGTCGATCCGCGAGAGGAGCCGCCAGGTTCCCGGCAACGTGGCGGACAGGGGAGCGTCCGGCGATGGTGAACCCGTCACGTCACCCGTCCGTCTTGTTCTTCTCGTCCCAGACCTTTGGCTCCCACAACTCGACCTTGTTCCCGTCGGGATCGACGATCCACGCGAACTTCCCGTTCTCGTGCGATTCGGGACCCTGCTGGATGGCGACGCCGGTCGCGCGGAGGTTGGCCAGCAGTCCGTCGAGGTCGTCCACCCGGTAGTTGATCATGAACGACGCATCGCTCGGCGCGAACCACTTGGTGTCGGGCTTGGCGACGCTCCATGCCGTGACCCCCTTGTCTGCGGCCCCGTCGTCGGGCCACCGCAGGGCCGCGCCCCCCCACGGCTCGAGCGGCATGCCGAGATGCGTGCGATACCATGCCGCCAGCGCGACAGGGTCTCCCTTGCTCTTGAAGAACACGCCGCCGATCCCGGTGATCCTCGCCATCGCGCTTCCCTCCGTTCGGCGGGAACGTACCGCGAAAATGCCCGACGTGCACCGCCCGGGGCTGGGACGCCCGCGACCGCGGCCGGCGACCGCGGGTCAGCGCGATTTCTGGGTCGGGCCGCCGGCCGCCTGCTCGAGCCGGCGACTCGCGTCGATCTGCGTTGCCCGCACATCATCCGCTTCCTCGTACATCGGCCGGACCTCGATCTCGCCTTCCCAGGCCGGCCAGTGCGTGAGATGCAGTTCCGTGAAGCGCCGGATCTCGTCGAGTGCCTCTTCCTTCGAGGCGAAGTTGTAGATCGAAAATCCGCCAATCACTTCCTTGGCTTCCGTGAACGGGCCGTCGGTCGTCACGATCTTGCCCTTGGTGACGCGCAGGCGCATCCCGGACGCCGTCGGCTTGAGGCCGCCAAAGGACACCAGGGTGCCCTTTTTCACAGCCTCTTCGATCAGTGCGCCGATCGCCTCGACGAGCGCGGCTGGCGGCGGCCCGAACGCCGCGAGGTTCTCGGGGCCTTTCACGATCATCATGTAGCGCATGGCGGACTCCAGTGTGGTTGGGCGTGGTGGAGGCCGGCGTCGTGCCGCCCCCATGCCCATGCGTCGGACGAGAGAGGCGGGAATCGACAACGCGCGCCGCGGTCGCCGGCTAGTACTCCAGCTTCGCCGCCTCGGCGAACTCCTTCATCAGCCGCTCCTGCTCGGCCGTCAGCCGTTCGGGCACCACCACGGCGACCTCCACAAGCAGGTCGCCGTGCTTGCCGTCCTTCTCGATCCCCTGCCCCCGCACCCGGAAGCGCTTGCCGCTCGGCGTGCCCGCGGGAATCCGGATCGAGACCTTCTTCTCGTCCAGGGTTTCGACGCTCACCTTCGACCCGAGCGTCGCCTGCGCAACGTTCACTTCCTTGCGCACGACCAGGTCGAGCCCGTCGCGCTCCCAGTCGGGATCCGGCTTCACCTGGAATGTCAGGATCACGTCGCCGGCCGGGCCGCCGCGCAAGCCGCGTCCGCCCTGCCCCTTGAGGCGCATCTTCGTACCGGTGTCGGTCCCCGACGGCACATTGATGTTGATCTTCCGCTTGACCCGCTGTTCGCCGGCACCGCCGCACGTAGGGCACTTCTGCGTGGGCACCGTCCCCTTGCCGAGGCACATGGGGCACGGCCGGCTGACCGCGAACCCGCCCTGGCCGAACGAAATGGTCCCGCGGCCGCCGCATTCCGGGCACTGCTGCAGCTTGGCGCCCTTTGCCGCCCCTGTGCCATGGCAGGTGTGGCACTCCTCGTTGACCTCGAGTTCGATCGGCACCTTGCCGCCGGTCGCGGCCACACGGAACGGAATCTCGAGCGTGGTCTCTACCGACTGCCCTTGCTCGGGCTCCGCCGCTCGCTGGCGACCACCACCGCCGAACATCGAACTGAAGAGGTCGCCGAGCCCGCCGAGCCCGCCGATGTCGAACTCCTCGTATCGCGCGCCACCCGGTCCCCCCGGCGCGCCGCCGAAGCCTCCGCCGGGGCCGGCCGACGGCCCCCGCGCGCCACCACCGCGCGGACCCCGCGAGGTGAAGTTCTCGAACGCGCCGAGGCGCCGCATTTCGTCGTACTGCTTGCGCTTCTTCTCGTCCCCGAGCACCTGATACGCCTCGGAGATCTCCTTGAAGCGCTCCGCCGACTTCGCGTCACCCTTGTTCGTGTCCGGGTGGTACTGCTTGGCGAGGCGCCGGTACTGCTTCTTGATCTCGTCGGCCGTCGCCTTCTCGGACACGCCGAGGACGTTGTAGAAGTCTTTCTGGGCCATCGCCGCGCCTAGGACGCCATGCCCGGCGCCGCGCCGCCCTGCCACTGCTTCACCACCACGCGCGCCGGCCGCAGCAGCATGCCGTTGAACACATACCCCACCTGGTACACCTGCGCGATCAGGTGGTCCTCCGACTGGTCCGCCGCCGGAACCGTGGTCAACGCTTCGTGGAACGTCGGGTCGAACGGCGCGCCGACCGGATTCACAACCTCGAGTCCGTGGCCCGCCAGCGACTTGAGGATCTTGCGTTCGACCAGCTCGACGCCGTCCACGACCGTCTTCGTGTCCGTCCCCGCGGGATCGAGGTGCGCAAAACGGCCGAGGTCGTCCAGCGCATCGAGGATGCCGCGCACCAGCAGGCCCATGCCCCGAAGCTCGGCTTCCTGCCGCTCACGCGTGACACGCTTGCGGAAGTTCTCGTAGTCGGCGTACAGGCGGAGGTACTTGTCCTTTTGCGTGGCCACCTCGGCGGCCAGGGCGGCAATCTCCTGCTCCACGCCGGCGTCGGCGGGCGCGCCAGCCCTCGGCGAGCCCCCGTCGCCGGAGGTGTCACCGCCTTCGGCGGCGGCCCCGGGACGGTCGGCCGCGCCGGCAGTGGCGGCCGTGGGGTCGTCCCCCGGGGCGCCTGCCGTCGGGGGGTCGTCAGCGTGAATGTGGGATTTCTTCATCGGTCGGTGGAATTTCACGGGTCGGACGGCATAGGGGCAACCGACGTGCCCGGGATACCTGCCGATCTGTCCCCCGTTTGCCCCTACGGGGCGGGAGGTGCCGCCGTTTCGACGCGAGGTTCCACGCGCCGGCCCCACACACACGGACGAGGCGCCGACTATCGCGAAACGAGCGCCCGCCGGACCATGTCCAGCGCCCACTGCGTGGATCGCAGGCGCACCTCTTCGCGATCACCGACCATCACGCGGCGCGCCGACCGCACGGCGCCGCGCACGTCCACCGCCACGCACACGGTGCCGACAGGCTTTTCCGGCGTTCCCCCGCCGGGGCCCGCCACCCCCGTGATGGCCGCGGCCACGTCCACACGAAAGCGCGCGCGCGCGCCGGACGCCATCTCCCGCGCCGTCTCCTCGCTCACGGCGCCGAACCGGAGCAGCGTGTCGTCGCCGACGCCAAGATGCGTGGCCTTCACCTCGTTCGCGTACGCGATGACGCCGCCCAGGAACACCTGGCTCGCACCCGGCACCGCGGTGATTCGCCCGCCCAGCAGGCCACCGGTGCAGCTTTCCGCCACCGCGATGGTGAACCCGCGATCGAGGCAGTCCGCCACGACCACCGCCGCGAGATCGTCCGCGCCGGTGCCGTAGATGTGCTCGCCGGCCACGCCGCGGACGGCGGCTTCGGCCGCGTCGAGCTCGGCGTCTGACTCCGCGCGCGGCCGCCCCTGCGCCGTGAGCCGAAGATCCACGCCGGGCCAGCTCGGCAGATAGGCGAGCGACAGCCCCGCGAGTTGCCCTTCGATGGGACGGATGCGATCCGAGAGCAGCGACTCGGAAATTCCCGTCGTGCGCAGCGTGCGCGACAGCACCACCGGCGCGCCGCCCACCCCCGCGGCCGCGCCCGCGCGTGATGCCACGCGCGGCAGCACCTCCTCGGCGAACATGCCGCGCATCTCGCGCGGAACCCCCGGCAACATGGCCACCCAGCGGCCCTGCGCGTCCTCGAGCCAGATGCCGGGCGCGGAGCCGTGCCGGTTCGTGAGAATCGTCGCACCCTCGGGCACCAGGGCCTGCTGGCGGTTCGACTCGGGCAGGGCCTTCCCCCATCCGCGCGCGATCCAGCGCTGCCGAAGGGCCTCCAGGATCTCCCCGTCCATGCGCATGCCGCGGCCGAACACCGCGGCGATGCTCGGCTTGGTGAGGTCGTCGCTCGTGGGCCCGAGTCCGCCCGTGGTGATGACGGCGCCGGTGCGGTCCAGCGCCTCGCGCACTGCCGCGGTGATCGCGCCGGCTTCGTCGCCAACGGACGTCCGACGCGCGATGGTGACGCCGATCGCCGCCAGTTCGCGCGCGAGGTGCGCGCCGTTGGAGTCAAGCGTGAAGCCGAGCAGCAGCTCGTCGCCGATGGTGACGACCTCGACCCGCACTACGCCCGCCCGTCGCGTGGCGTCGCGCCCCCCGCCAGCACGCCGCCGTAACGCACCACGTACACGGTCAGCGAATAGAGGGTAAGCGCCACGCTCGCGACCATCGCAATGGCGCCAATGAGGCCCGTCGCGTTGGTCAGGTAGTCCCAGCCCGCGTGGTCGCGCACGTCGAGCCGGTCAACGGTGGCGACGAAGAACCAGAAATAGGCCGCGCCGATCCAGATGAGCTGGAACGTGGTCTTGAGCTTGGCCGCGAAGATCGCCGCGATCACCGTCCCGCGCCGGTGTGCCAGCTGACGGAACACGGTCATGGCGACCTCGCGGCCGAGGACGATCAGCACCACCCACCATGGGAGCGGCACGCGCACATCGGTGCCGCCGAAGCTGAGCACGAACGGGTAGTGCGAGAGCACGTTGCGCGCGGCCGCCGGCCCCGCAACCCAGCGCAGCAGCGGGTCCGCCGTCGGCGCCTGCATCCAGAACATCGGCACGAACGTGCCGAGCAGCAGGAGCTTGTCGGCGAGCGGGTCGAGCATCTTGCCCAGGTCGGTCACGAGGCCCATCGTCCGCGCGAGCATGCCGTCGTAGTAGTCGGTGACTGCCACCGCGAGGAACAGCACGAACGCGGCCAGGCGGAAACCCGGATCCTCCTGCAGCGGCAACCACACGAGCAGGGGCGTGAAGGCGATACGCCCGACGGTGAGCCAGTTGGGAAGGTTCAACTCAGCGTCTTGAGGACGAGCTTGCTGATCGCGCGCAGGGTCTCGAACACGCCGTCTCCGGTGATCGCCACCGCCTCGAAGTAGGGCGCGCGCTCCACCCACTCGCCCGTCGGCAGCTGCGACACCAGGTTCTCGCCGGCGTGCCACGGGTCCGGCGTCACGCGCTGCCTGGCCGGGTCGGTGACCTCCCAACCGGGATTGAGCGCGGCCTGCAGGTCGGCGAGCGGCGCGGCGTTCGGCAGGTCGCGTTTGTTGTACTGAATCACGAACGGCATCTTCGTGAGGTCATAGCCATACTCGGCCATGTTGTCGTACAGGTTCTGCATGGCCTCCTGGTTCGCCTCCATGCGCTCGACCTGCGAGTCGGCGACGAACACGATCCCGTCCACGCCCTTGAGGATCAGCTTGCGCGAGGCGTTGTAGTACACCTGACCCGGCACGGTGTAGAGGTGAAACCGCGTCTTGAACCCGCGGATCGTGCCCAGATCCACCGGCAGGAAGTCGAAGAAGAGCGTGCGTTCGGTCTCGGTCGCAAGCGAGATGAGCTTGCCGCGCGTGTCGGGTTTCGTCTTGCCGTACACGTGCTCGAGGTTCGTCGTCTTGCCGCCGAGGCCCGAACCGTAGTACACGAGCTTGCAGTTGATCTCGCGCGAGGCGTAGTTGATCATCGACATGGGCTGGTCTCCTTATCCGAACAGCTTGTCGATTTCGTCTTCGGCGCCGGCGAGGAGCCCGGCCTGCTGGGGCTTGCCGGGCCCGCCGCGCGAGAACACGTCGTGGAAGAGCTTGGTCAAGTCGGCCACCGTATCCTTCATCTTGAGGCGCACGAGCCCGAGCGTCGTGCGGTTGTCGAACAGGGTGACGAGGATCACGCGCCGCGCCACGTCCGCGAGGTACATCGACTCCTTCTCCCCCTGGTGAAACAGGGAGTTGAAGTCCGTCTCGCCCACCATGCGGGCGAGCTGGTCGTTCGCGCTGAAGTCGGCCGCCGTGAGCGTCGCGAACGCGGTCGGGTCGAACTCGGGCTTCTCGCCGACCGTCGCCACGAGCTGCCCGGTGCGATCCACGAGGAGCGCGCACCGCGCGTTGCTCTCAAAGAGGAATTTCTCCAGCGCCTTGGTGATGGCGCCGAAGTCCTCTTCGGTGAAGGACCAGCTCGCCGATCCGCTCACAGGGTCGTCCTCACTTCATCTCTCTCCTGGCCGCCATCGCCTGCGCGATGGTCACGCCGTCGGCGTACTCGAGGTCGCCACCGACCGGAATCCCCCGGGCGATCCGGGTCACCATCACGCCCAGTGGCGACAGTTGCTCCTGAACATACAGCGCGGTCGCCTCACCTTCGAGCTTCGGGTTGGTCGCCAGGATGACTTCCCGGATCCCGCCCCCGCGCACCCGGGCCACCAGCCCAGCCACGGCCAGGTCGTCTGGACCGATGCCGTCGAGGGGCGCCAACCGCCCCCCAAGCACATGGAACACTCCCCGAAACTCGCCCGTGCGCTCGATGGCGGCAATGTCGCCGGCTTCTTCCACGACGCAAATCAGCGCCGGATCACGGCGCGGATCCGTGCAGATACTGCACAGCGCGTCCTCGGTCAGGTTCCCACAGCGATCGCAGGGCCGGACCCTCTCGGTGAGGGTGGTCAGCGCCGAGGCCAGTCGCCGGCTCTGCTCCGGCGGCTGCTTGAGGAGATGGTAGGTGAGGCGCAGCGCCGACTTCCGCCCGATCGTGGGCAGCCGCGACAGCTCCGTAACGAGGTCCTCGATCGCCGACATCGGGGCGGATCGCCGCGCTAGAAGGGCAGCTTGAACGGCAACGGCAGCCCGCCCGCAATCTTCGCCATCTGCGCCTGCGCGAGCTCCGTCGCCTTGCGCTGGGCGTCGGCGATGGCCACAGAGACGAGGTCCTCGAGCATCTCCACGTCGGCCGGATTCACCACGCTGGGATCGATCTTCACCTTCTTCACGGCGCCTTTGCCGTCGGCCTCCACGGTCACCATGCCGCCGCCGGCAGCGCCCGTGACCGACGCCGCCGCCAGCTCCTCCTGGATGGACTGGAGCCGCGACTGCATCTCCTGCGCCTGCTGCATGATCTTCAAGAAATCAGCCATGTCACCGACTCTTATAAGTCTAGTACTGTCATAAAGTTACGACGCTTTTCGTGACGGCGACAGCCCACCTATTCGATGAGCCGCAGGTCCAGGGCCTCGAACGCGGCGTCCAGGAGCGGGGCACCCTTCCGAAGCATCGCCACACGGTTCGCCATGATCTCTCCTTCGGTCATGCGCCTGACCTGAGCGCCAGCCTCACGCTCGGCGATGGCGACGGCGAGCCGCGCCACGCCGCTGAAGCGGGCGCGGAGGGCCTTCAATACCAAGTCGGACCCGGCTTCGATGGCGCTGCGCAGCGCATCGCTCGGCGCCCGGACCGTGACGAGGCCGTCCTGGACGGCCATCGGCGTGGACTCGGCCAGTGCCGACGCGATGACGCCCCGGCCGGCCGCGCGGACGGCCTCCACAACGTCATCCCAACCGGCGGCGAGGCGGTTGATCTCGACCGGTTCCGGCGCGACCGCTGGCGCCGGCGCGTCCGCGAGCATCGAAGCCGCGGGCGCTGGTTCCGCGACCCGCGCATCGCGCAGGCGCGGAGGGCCCGTCGGTGCGGACTGGCGACCAGCCTGGCGCTCGGGCGTCGGCATCGTCGGACGTGCGGGCCGTTCCGGCGCCCGCGGTCGTTCGATCGGCCCTCCACCGCCCGCGCCCCCCAACCCCCGCAGCACCGATTCGATGTCCACCGTGCGGTCGAGCAGCGCGAATCGCACGACGAGCGTCTCGAACAGCAGCTGCTGCTGTCCGCTGCGCCGGAAATGCGGCTCCAGCTCAACCGCCATGTTCAGCATGCGGAGGAGGTCCGCGGGCGAGAACCTGCCCTTGGCGGCCCCGAGCGCTTCGCGCATGCGTTCGGAGATCTCGGGGACGTCGGCGCCAAGCGCGATCGCCAGTTCCGCCCGGAGCGCGTCCATGAGCCCGGCCAGCAGCAGCACAAAGTCCACGCCCTGGTCGGCGAGGCGGGCGACAAACGGAAACACGTCGGCCGCGCGTCGCTCCGCCACGATGGCGAGCAGCCCGAGGATTTCGTCATCGTGCACCAGGCCAAGGGTCTCGCGCACGAGCTCGTCGGTGACGGCGCCCGTGCCGAGCGAGAGCACCTGGTCGGTGAGCGACAACGCATCGCGCATCGAGCCATCCGCGGCCCGCGCGATCATCATCAGGGCATCCGCGCCGGCCTGCACGCCTTCGGCCTTCAGCACGGCCTCGAGGCGCTCGCGCACGTCCGCCGGACCCATGCGGCGGAGGTCGAACCGCTGCACGCGGGAGAGGATCGGCGCGGCGGTGCTGGCGATGCGCTGTGGCTCCGTCGTCGCGAACACGAACACGACGCGCGGCGGCGGCTCCTCGATGATCTTGAGGAGGGCGTTCCACGCCTCCTTCGTGAGCATGTGCGCTTCGTCGATGATGTACACCTTGTAGCGCTCGTCGCCGGTGGGCGCGTACATGGCGCGCTCGCGCAGCTCGCGGGCGTCATCAACGCCGCGGTTGCTCGCGGCGTCGATCTCGATCACGTCGAGCGAGGCCGCGCCGGCCCAGATGCGCGTGCAACTCGGGCACTCGCCGCACGGTTCGCGGTCGGGGCGCCGCCGTTCGCAGTTGAGCGACATCGCGAGCACGCGCGCGAGGGTGGTCTTGCCCGTGCCGCGGGGCCCGCAGAACAGGTAGGCGTGGGCCACCCGGTCGTGCTCGACGGCGCTGCGCAGGGTGTTCGCCACGTGGGTCTGAACCGCCACTTCCGAGAACTTCCGCGGGCGGTACTTCCGGGCGAGCGCGATCGGCATGCGCGAAAACTAACGTCGCCGCGCGGGTGTCGTCACTCGCGCGGCGTGCGGACGCGAATGCCCGCCCACGACTCCTCCGTGCCCGACGAGTAGCGCGCGTCGCCGACGAACGTCGTCCCGGAGTCGGCACCGGTGCCGGGCACGAAGTAGGGAAAGCGCGACCACCGCAGGAACTTCCGCCCGTCGGGCGTGGCGCGCACGCGCGCGACCGTCGCGGAGTCGGCGCCGGCCGGCTGGTGCGACTGCGGCACGAGCGTCACGCGCCCGCCGCTCCACGTCACCCGCGACCAGTCGTACCCGTCGCCCCGGCGCACGAGTACGTCGCGCACACGCCACGCCAGCGGCTGCGGCGCCGCCATGACGTCGCGCGCCGGGGGATCGGCGCCAGCCGGGCCGGCCGCCGCCGCGTCGCGGGCCTGGACGCCGATCCACCGCATGGCGCCGATGTAGGCGACCGCGACCACGAGCGCCGCGCGCACGGGCACCGCTGACCAGCCGCGCCCCGCGCGCCGCGCCAGGCGCGAGACGACCCACCCCGCGGCGAGCACGCCCACCAGGAAGAGGTCGACGATGAACAACGTGTCGCCGTAGAACCAGCGGTCGCTGAACGGCATGAGGAGCCGCACGCCGTACGTGTTCATCAGGTCCAGCGCCGGGTGGCTCGCAACGGCGACCAGCGACAGCGCGAGAAAGTCGCGGGTTCGCCACGGCGTGGCAGCAGAGGGCGCGCCGGCCGGCGGCCGCGCACGATTCCACCACGCGAACGCGTACGCGATGCCCAGCGCCCAGAGCACCACGGCCGGGAGCCCGTGCGTCCAGCCGCGCCGAAACGCGACGGCCGTCGGCGACGACGCGAACACGTACGTCACGGCATCGACGTCCGGGATGTTCGCGGCGATGACACCGAGCAGCACGGCCCGCGGCCGGCGGCGGGCCCATCCGGCCTCCGCGATCGCCGCGCCAGCCAGGGAGTGGCAGACGTTGTCCATCGGAGCGGAAAGATGGCACGACGCCGGGGGAGTTGACGCCGGGCACGGAATACATAGCATTACAAGGTATGAGAGCCGAACGCCTGCTCCTTCCGTTGTCCGCCGCCGCCGGCGTCGCCGTCGCGTGGATCGATTCGCGGCCGCGCTGGGACGACACCGGCGTGACGGTTGGGCTTCTGGTGCTCCTCGCCGCCACGTGCGGCATGCTCGTGCCGCGGCACGCCTGGCGGTGGGCGCTGGCCGTGGGCCTGTGGATTCCGCTCCACGCGATCGTCACGCGGGGCGATTTCCTCATGCTCGTGGTGCTCGCGTTCCCGTTCATCGGCGCCTACGTGGGCGCGGCCGCACGCCGGCTGGGCGGCGCACTGACCGGCGCGGGCTAGCGAAACCGCGACACGGGGGCGACGTTCCCGCCCCGTGAGCACCACGGCCGAGCCGCACGCCACCGACCCGCACGCCGCGTCCCCCGGCGGCCGCCGGCGCATGCCGCATGCCGTCGTGATGATGCTGCTGATCATCACCGCATCCGTCGCGCTCACGTATGTCGTCCCGTCCGGCAAGTACCAGCGCACGAAGGCCGGCCCCGTCGTGCCTGGCAGCTTCCACACGATTCCCAAGGACTACCGCGACGGTGTGCTGCTGCCGAGGGCGAGCACGGACAGCGTCGCCTACCCCGCGAGTCCGCTCGCCATCCTCACGTCGATTCCCGCGGGCATGGTGCGTTCGGCGCCGCTCATCATGATGATCCTGTTCATCGGCGGCATGTTCGGCGTGCTGCAGCACACGGGCGCCGTCAACGCCGGCATCGACCGGCTGCTCGCGGTCACGGGCGGCAACGCAGCAATCGTTGTGCCGGTGTTCATGGTCCTCCTGGCCTGCGGCAGCACCTTCCTCGGCCTCATCTCCGAGTACCTGGTGATCATCCCGATCGCGCTCGTGCTGGCCGAACGGCTGGGTCGCGACGCGCTGTTCGGCACGGCCATGGTGACGGTCGCGGCGAAGATCGGCTACCTCACGTCGGTGACCAATCCGCTGGCGCTGGCCGTTGCCCAGCCCATCGTCGGCGTGCCGGTGTTCTCGGGCGCCGCGTTCCGCGCCGTGACATTCGTCGTGTTCCTGCCGATCGGCATCTGGTACGTGCTGCGGCTGCCGCGCACGGCGGGCGCCGCGGCCTCCGCGATGGCGTTCACGGCCGAGCCCCTGACGGCCCGCCAGCTGGGCGTGCTCGCCGCGCTGGTCGCCGCGATCGCGGTCATGGTGTGGGGGGTGCAGCGGTTCGACTGGGGATCGGGAGAACTGTCGGCGATGTACATCGGCCTCGGCCTCGCCATCGCCATCATCGGCGGTGTCGGCTCGCGCGAGGCGTCGCAGGCGTTCGTGAAGGGCATGCAGGGGATGATGCTCGCCGGCCTCCTCGTGGGGCTGGCGGCCGCCGTCGAGGTCGTGCTGCGCGACGGCATGGTGCTCGACACCATCATCGCGTCCCTCACGCGCAGCGTCGAGGGCAAACACCCCGTGTTCGTCGCGAACATCATGATGGGGCTGCAGATGATCATCGACGTCTTCATTCCGTCCACGTCGGGGAAGGCGGCCGTGACCATGCCCATCCTCGGTCCCATCGGCCAGCTCTCGGGCGTGTCGGGCCAGGTCACGGTTCAGGCGTTCCTGTTCGGCAACGGCGTCATGAACACCGTCACGCCCACGTCGGGCATGCTGCTCGCCTACCTCGCAACGGGCAAGGTGAACTACAGCGACTGGATCCGGTTCATCATGCCGCTCGTGCTCCTCATCGTCGCGCTGTGCGCCGTGGCGCTCTCGGTGATGGTGCTGATGGGCGGCGCGTGACCGCCGCGGCGACGCTCCGGGTGCGCCGCCCCGACGGCGTGGCCCGCCTCGTCTACGACTCACCGCATAGCGGCCGCGAGTACCCGCCGGACTGGAGGACGAAGGCGTCGGGCGCGGAGCTGCGGCGTGGCGAGGATGCCTACGTGGACGAGCTGCTCGGCGGCGCCGTGGCACTCGGCGCCGTACTGCTCGACGCCCTCCTGCCCCGCTGCTACCTCGACGTGAACCGCGCCCTCGGCGACATCGACGCGGACCTGCTCGCCGAACCGTGGCCCGAGCCGCTCGCGCCGACGGACAAGACGCGCCGCGGCCTCGGCCTGATCCGCCGCTACGTGGTGCCAGGCGTCGAGATCAACGCCGAGCGGCTGTCCGTCGCGGACGTACAACGGCGTATCGCCGACGTGTACGCACCGTATCATGCCGCGCTCGCAGACCTCGTCGCCGCCCAGGTGCGCCACCGCGGGGCCTGCTGGCACGTGAACTGGCACTCGATGAAGTCCGTGGGGAATGCGATGACCCCCGACGGCCCGGGCGCGCGGCGCGCCGACTTCGTGGTGTCCGACCGCGACGGCGCGAGCGCGTCTCCCGCCCTGACGGCACTCATCGCCGACACGCTGCGCGCGCAGGGGTATCGCGTGGCGGTGAACGACCCGTACAAGGGCGGCACGATCGTGCAGGAGGTGGGACGGCCCGCTGCCGGCGTGCACAGCGTGCAGGTCGAGATCAACCGCGCGTTGTACCTGGATGAGGTCCGCGTCGAGAAGTCCGCAGGCTTTGCCGCGCTCGCGGCAAACCTCGACGCCCTTACGACGACGCTGGCTCGGGCTGCCCCGTAAGCGACGCCGCAGGGGGCGGCCCGGCTGCGGGCAGGGCCGCAGCAAGCGCCGCCTGGCGGCGCGCGAGCCAGATCGCGAGCACCAGCCAGCCGGCGGACATCGGCACCGCGAGCCAGGCGATGGCGCCGTGGCTCATGCCCGCCGCCGCGAGTCCGGCAAACGCCCAGCCGCCAAGCTGATCCCCGCCGCGATAGACAAAGGTCTCAATGAATGCCTTGGCCTTGTACTTGTCCTCGCGCGGCACGACGGTGAACAGGATTTCCATGCCGGGATTCGTGAGCGCGAAGTTGCCCGCGCGCCGCAGGACCACGAACATCGCGACCGCGGCGAACGTGGGCATTGCGCCGATGGCACTGAATCCGACGACCGACAGCATGGGCAGGAACGCGAGCGCCGCGACGAGTCCCATCCACCGGATGATGCGGCCGGTCAGGAAGATCTGCGCCACCACCGTGAGCACCTGCACCGCGAGCTCGATCTGGGCGAGCACCTCGGTGCGCGACGCGCGGTCCGCGTACTCGGCGCCGATGATCGCCGACTGCTCGAAATAGATGAACGTCGAGCCGATGGTGAACAGGGCCAGGAACACCGCGATGCCCGAGAGGTAGCGCGACTTGAGCACGTTGGTGAGGCCGTCGAGCGCGCGGCCGCCGAGCGCCCGCGCCGCCGCGCCACCGTCGGCGGCGGCGCCCTCGCCCGGCATGCGCGGGAACCGCATCACCACGAGCACGGCCACCTCGAGCAGCACGATGCTCACCAGCAGGAGGTTGGCCGAACCAAGCGCCTTGGCCAGCGACGCCGTGGCCGCCGACCCCGAAATGGAGCCCAGCGTGCCGCCCACGCCGATGAACCCGAAGAGGCGCTTCGCCTGGTCGCTGCGGAACGTGTCCGCCATGAAGCACCAGAAGAGCGAGGTCACGAACAGGTTGAAGACGCTTGTCCAGATGTAAAACGCCTTCTCCATCATCAGGTCCGACGACGACCCCTCCGCCGCGCCGTACGTCCGGAAGGCGAAATAGAACGCCACGAGCGAGATGGCGATCGTGTGGTATGCATAGGGGATGAACTTGCGCGGCGGGAACCGGACGACGACCGCGGAAAAGACGGCGTTGGCGACGAGCATCGTGCCGAGCGTGCCGATCCAGAGCACGGACAGCGCCGTCGAGCCGATCGACGCCGCCACCGTGTCGCGCATCGGGCGGAGCACGAACCAGCTGGCGAGCGCGAAGTAGAAGTAGACGAACGCGCAGATGAGCGGGGTCAACTCGTCGTCGCGCACGTCCACGGCCCGCCGCAGCGCGCCCAGCATGGTGCGCCGCCCGGGCGTCATCGACGGCGGCGCGGCGGGGGTTGAGGTACTCAGTGGCCGCTCCCGCGTGACGCGTGCCACGCGGCGAGCACCTCGGCCTCCCGCGCCATCCCGATGCCATTGACCTTCCCGGCAAGCGTCGCCGCCTGCTCCGCCGCCGGTCGCGTCCGATGCCAGTCGAGCGTGTCCTTCGCGGTGACGGCGACCGGGCGAAACGTGAGCCCCTTCGCGATCGCCTTCGACGCGTTGCGCCGCTGGTAGCCGGCCGTGCGCCCGACCGGCGGCTCCCACACCGGCCTGTCGCGCCACGGGCGCACCTTCTGCTGCTGCAGGAAGGGCCACGGCACCCACGTGAAATGCGCGCCTGCGGTCGTCACCGCCTTCACCCCGTACAGCATCTCGGCCACCGTCATCGGCTTGTCCGGCCCGATGGCGTTGTACGTGCCCAGTTCACGCATCTCGGCCATGCGCACCGTCCACTCGGCCAGGTCGCGCGCGTCGATGAACTGACACGGATCGTCCGGACTGTCGGGGGCGAGGACCTCCCCGCCCTGGTCGATCCGCGCGGGCCACCACGTGAACCGGTCCGTGCGGTCGTGCGGCCCCACGATGAGGCACGGACGAATCACCGTCCATGCGCCGGGGTATTGCGCCTGCACCTCGCGCTCGGCACGCGCCTTGAACGCCCCGTAGTTGTCCGTGTTCGCCGTGGCGTCCTGCTGCTCGAGCGTACGGAGGTCGGCACGGTAGGGGTCGAGGCCCGCCGGCATCGGCACCGTGGGGCTGTCCTCCGTGATCCCGATCTCGCTCTGGTCGCGATACACCGACGTCGTGGAGATGAAGATGTAGTGCTTGACGTTGCCCGCAAGCTGTGCCGCAACGTTGCGCACCCAGAGCGGGAGGGTCGTGGGATTGTCGATCACGACGTCGAAGCGTCGTCCCTTCAGCGCGCTCGTGTCGCTGTTGAGGTCGCCGATCAGTTCCTCCGCCACCTTGCCCTTGAACAGTCCCGGTCGCGTGCGGCCGCGGTTGAACAGCGTCACGCGGTGCCCGCGGGCCAGCGCGTATTCCACCTGCTCGGGACCCGTGAAGCCCGTGCCGCCGAGGATGAGGATGTCGAGCGGTGTGCGCGCGCGCCGCGTGCGCTCGCGGGGCGGGATGTCCAACGCCGGTGCGCCGAACGCCATCGCGCCGCGCGGCGCAACACCGAGGCCCGCGGCGCCGCCGGCGGCGGCGAGGAGTTTCACGAATGTGCGGCGGTCGGGAGACAAGGCGGCTCCTCGCGAAGGACTCCCAAAGCTACGCGCCGTGCCGGTTACTCGTGACCCTCAGGCGGTTTGGGCGGCGCCTCCGCACTGGTATGCCCGCCCGACGTCACTTCGTCGATCTCGTTCTCGATGGTGCGCGCGAACCGATGCACGCGCTCCGACAGCGTGCCCTCGCGCAGGCGCACCGAGCCGGCGGCCAGTTCGCCGATCGTCCCGCCAAGCTTCACGTCGAGCCCGGCCGACTTGGCGAACCCGAGCTTCTGGCTGGCATACACGCTGCGGTGCCCCGCCATGAGGAACGCGGTCACGGCCGCGAGCGCCGCGTACACGCTCTCGGATCCCGGCAGGACCTCGATCGCCATGACGGCCGCGGCAATCGGCGTGTTGGCCGCGGCGCCAAGGACGGAGACGAACCCGAATGCGCCGAGGAGTTGAGGCGGCACCCCCATCATGGGCGCCATCGCTGCCCCGCTCGCCGCACCGATGAAGAACACCGGCGTGAGCACGCCGCCACTGCCGCCCGACTCGAGCGTCACGGACGTCGCGAAGATCTTCAGCAGGAACGCGAAGGGCGCGACGCGCAGCGTGCCCGAGAGGATACCGTCGATCGTGTCGGTGCCCAGGCCCGCATACTGCGCCCCGAACGTCAGGTACGCCACCGCCAACACGGCCCCGCCCACGGCGGCGAGGCCGTACGGGTGCTTCTTGAACCGGTGCGACAGCCGCTCGAACGCGCGCATCGTCTCGATCAGCGTGAGCGCGACGATGCCGAACAGCGCGCCCGAGGCCAGCGTGATGAGGATGATCCGCACCTGGCCGCCGCCGTTGTCCAGCACCGACGTGATCGGCGGGAACGGCGACTTCGCCCCGCACGCCAGGTGGCCGATGATACCCGACACGAGCGCCGGGAAGATCACGCTGTAGTCGATCTGCCCGAGCGAGAGCACCTCGATGCCGAAGAGCGCCCCGGAAATCGGCGTGCCGAATACGGAGGCGAAGCCGGCGCTGATGCCGCAGATCACGAGGCGGCGACGGTCCTCGTCCTTGAGGCGCGCGATGTCGGAGAACAGGCTCGTAAGCGCAGCGCCGATCTGCGCGGCGGGCCCTTCCTTGCCCACCGAACCGCCGAACATGAGCGTGACCACCGTGGCGGCGAGCTTGACCGGCGCCACGAGCCAGTCCACGCGGCCCGACCGCGTGTGCACGGCGGCGATGACCGCCTCCGTGCCGTGGCCGCGCGCGTCCGGCGCGAACATCCGCACGAGCCACACGCTGACCGGCAACGCGAGAGGCAGGATCAGGAACGGCGGGAACAGGCCCCGGGTGAGCCGCGGCGCTTCGGCCGCGGCCCACGCGATGGACCAGAGGAACCCGCGCGTGCCGAGCCCGACGCAGAGGCCGGCCGCGGCCCCGAGCGCGGCCCACTTGACCGTGGTGACCAGGAGCGCCGTGTGTTCCGTGTACCACCGCACCTCGTCCGAGAGCAGCGGCGATTCCAGCTCGCGCACCTCGGTGCGAAACCGACGGAAATACTCGCGGAATCCCGTGCTCATTCGGGCGGGTGCCCCCCGCCGCCACAGGGGCGGCTGGCACTCCGGAGGTCGGCAGGCCTGGACACAACGCAAGGTCGGCAGCGGGCGTCGCGCACGCAACCTTGTGCAGCGAACTGCGGCATCGCCACGGGCCCGCGGAACCACCAACAGGCCGGCGCGGCGCGCCGTATTACGTCTGGTGTGCCCCGGGAGT
The DNA here is from genome assembly GCA_964556915.1 of uncultured Gemmatimonas sp. Lineage (GTDB taxonomy): Bacteria > Gemmatimonadota > Gemmatimonadetes > Gemmatimonadales > Gemmatimonadaceae > Fen-1231. The sequence goes on along the minus strand of CAZKYG010000166.1, from coordinate 22,099 downwards.
TAACATCAACCCGCCGGACCGGACGACCCGCCGAACAGCCGGAGAACTGGAATGATGCCCCGCCCCATCGCCCTTCCGCTCGTCGCCGTCATCGCCGCCACGTCGCTCGCCTCGGCACAGCAGCCGGCGGCGCTCGGGCGCGCCGACATCACCACGCTCGCCAAGGTGCAGGTCGCGATCGGGGTGGTGCACGATTCCATGAACGCCGAGCTTGCACAGCAACGGAACAAGAAGACCGAGATCCAGAACCAGCTGCAGGAGAAGTACCGCGGCCAGGTCGAGGCGATCCTCAAGGCGAACGCCCTCACGGACTCGCTCTACGAGCACCGCATCTTCCTCGTGAGCACGAATCCGGCCCTGCGGGCCGTGTTCGACAGCGTGACCGTGGCGCTGACCGGCGCACCGATCCCCGGCCAGGCGCCGGGCGCCGCGCCCGCGGCGCCCGCCGTACAGGTGCCGGCCGGCCCGGTGGGCGTCCACATTGGGCACGTCGTGAACTCCTTCGCGGACACGCCCGGCAAGGTGGGGCTGCTGACGATCGCAAAGGAGGAAGCCGCGGTGGTGCTCCAGCACGCCCAGCTCGCCACCCGCCAGCCGACCAACCTGGCCTACATGAAGACGCACGCGGGGCACGTGATCAACGCGATCGATCCGACCGTCGTCACGTCGGGGCCGGGCAAGGGCTACGGCCTCAAGAAGGCCGCCGCCGGGATCGCCGCGCACCTCGACCTCGCCGCCGCCGCACAGGGCGCCACACCCATGCAGGTCGCGCACGCGGGACACGCGGCCACGTCGGCGCGCAACGTCGAGGAGCGCGCCACGCAGATCCTCACGCTGGCGCAGCAGGTCCAGGCCGCCACTGACGCGACAGCCGCCGCGGCCCTCGTCAGCCAGATGGTCTCCATTGCCGAGCAGCTCACGCCCGGCGCGGACGCCAACAACGACGGCCGCATCACCTGGGAGAAGGGCGAAGGCGGCCTTGCCCAGGTCGACGAGCACATCAAGCTGTTGCTGGCCGCGGGCGGGCAGTAGTCAGGCCCGCAGCCGGGCTGCAGCAGAGCCGCCCGGCGCCGCCCCCGGCGCCGCCCCGGACGGCAATCACGCCCGCGCCGACGCCTCGCGCAGCGCGCGCATGACGACGTTGTGGTAGTGCGTCGCATCACGGCGGTCATACACGATCAGCGGCGCTCCGCCGGCGCCAAGGCGCTCGGGCGAACCACCCGCGAACGCCATCAGCCGCCCGGCGAACGCCTCCGCCCCAGCCCCCGGCGCGAACAACGTGTTGAGTGACGGGGCTGCCGCCGCCCCCCCCACCGCCGTAACGACGCCGGCCACGACCGCATTCGACAGGAAGTTGCAGGAAAACCCGAGCGGACTGTACGCGGCGCGCGACGGCCGACAGGCATCGAAGTCGCGCAGCAGCGCGTCGCGGTGCCGATCCAGCGCTTCGCGCAGGCCGGCATGCTCCGCCGCGCATGGCGCGAGAAACGCGGGCCGCGGGCCGTCGAATGCCCACGGGTCCGGCGACAGGCCGTCGAGCACGGCGGCGGCCACCCGCAGGCGTTCGCCATCGGGCGCGGATGCCGCCGAGAGGCGCTCATACTCGCGCATCAGCGTTGCCAGGGCGAACAGGCTCCACGGGTAGTCGACCACGTTGTCGGCTCGCATCGTGCCGACGTCGCTCCGGTACATGAAGCGAAGCCCCCAGCGCAGGTGGCTCGCCATGATGGCGGCGCACGGGAACGCGAAGCGCAGCGCGTGCCGCGCGTCCACCATCCGCACCCGGGCCAATTGCGCGTCGTACGCGGCCTCCTCGGGGTGATAGTAGGCCACGGCGAGCATGAGGAGCGACTCGGCGTCGTCCACGATGGGCACCCCGGCGCCGGTGGGACCGTTGAGAAGGGTCAGGAGCTCCGTGACACCATCGAGCACGGCCTCGGGCGTACCGTCGTCCCAGGCGCGCACCGTCGGCAGCATCAGGAACGACAGGAAGTACTGGTCGACCAGGATCGCCACGGTGCGCGTCACGGCGTCCGGCGCGACGCCCATCCGCTCGCAGTAGTCGGTGAGCAGCACGGGAACGATGTCGGTCGGGCGGCGCTGGGCCTGGAAGTCCCACCCGTGCAGCACGTGGAGGCCCTCGCGCCGAGTGCGGCCGTCGAGGGAGTCCACCATCCGCCGCAGGTCCAGCGTCCCCGACGGAGCGGGCCACCGGTGCGCCCGCATGCACCGGCGGAGTTCGGCGAGCGCGGCGGCCGCGCCGGTGCGGCCCTCGGTCAGGCGCGCGACGATGTGCTGCCGGGCGGACCCGGCCAGCACGTCGCGCAGTGCGGCGATCGCTTCGGCGGCGCGAACCGCGCCCGGCGCGGGGGTCGTCGGGTGAGCCATGGGAAAATGCAAAGCGGCCGCCGGCACCCGCCGGCGGCCGCCTCACGTTCAGGAGCGCGTCACTAGAAGCAGGACACGCAGCGGTGCGAGTTCTTCGCGCCAAGTTTCTCGAGCAGCGCGATGGTCTCCGGAATCGGGCTGATGCGCGACACCGGGCCGTTCGCCATGTCCACGGTGGTGCGGCCGTTGCGTGCGACTGCCTTGACGTCGGCGCCCTTGGACACGAGGTACATGATCATCTCGTTGTCGCCGCGCGCCGCCGCGTGGTGCAGCGGCGTGTAGCCGCCGTTGTCACGCTGGTTCACGTCGGCGTGAAGTTCCTCCACGAGGTACTTCATGGTGGCCATCCACGCGTCCGGCGCGTGCCGGTGCGCGTTGCCCGCGAAGCCGTTGCCGTAGCCCACGCCAGCCGCGGCGTGGATCGGATAGACGCCGATGCCCGGCGGCACCGCCAAGGCGGCCGCCTGCGTCTCCGGATCGAGGGGCGGGAAGTTGCCGCCCTCGCCGCCGGCGGCGCCACCACCACCGCCGCCACGGGCACCACCGCGCCCTGCCGCAGCGGCCGGCGCGGCGCCCTGCGCGCCGTCACGGTCCAGCGGAATGAGCGGATCGACACCCGCACCCGCCGGCTGCGCGCCCGGCGCTCCACCACGCGCGCCACCGCGTCCGCCTCTCCCACCCGCCGGTGGCGTGGACGGGATGGTCGGATCGGCCCCGTACTTGACGAGCATCTTCATGGCCGGCACGTCGAGGGCATAGGCGGCACGCCAGAACGGCGTCGTGCCCGTGATGTTCTCGAGGCCGCAGTTCGCGTTGCCGCAGTTGTTGTAGGCGAAGTACCAGAACTGCGTGGCCAGCCGCTGGTTCGGGTTCGCGCCCGCCTTGAGCAGGGCCTCGACCAGCGTTACCTCGTCCGTCTCCTGGTTCTGGACCGCCTGCGGCTGCGGGAAGCGCGACTTGGGCGACCACATCGTGTTGATCGTGGCGTACAGCGGCGAGAGTCCCGAGTTGGCCGTGATGTTCGGATCAGCGCCGCGCTTGACCAGTTCCATCGCCACGTCGTACTGGCCGTTGATCGTGGCGAGCAGCAGCGGCGTGGTGTGGTCCACGTCGTTCGGTTCATTGATCGGCGCGCCGCCGTCGAGCAGCGCCTTCACGGCGGCAAGGTTGCCTTGTCGCACGGCGTGGTGCAGCGGGGTGAGACCGCCGACCCCGCCCACCGAGGCCGCGAACCCGGCAATACCGCCGTTCAGCGTATCGACTTCCTCGACGACGGGCCCCTTGGCGGCCGCCATGGACTCCTGCACCTTGCGGCCGGCCGCAATGGCCTCCTGGATCTGGGCCGCCGTGAACGGACCCTTCGGCGCCGGACCGCTCGGGCCACCGCGCCCACCGCGGCCGCCGCCGCCGACGAGCGCGGAGAAGCCCAGGGTCTCCATCGACACCGAGGCCGGTGGCGCCGTCGGGACCGCGAACGCGCCGGTCGGAATGTCGGCACCCTCGGGGAACCGCGGGATCTCTTCCTTGTGTTTTTCCGGCTCGAACGAGATGAGCACCTCGTTCCGCTTGCGCGCGGCCGCCTGTTCGCGTGCCGCCTCTTCCTGGACGTTCTCGACGTGCGTCTTCACGGCCGGATTCGCGCCGCGCTTGATCAGCAGGCGGATGGCCTCGGCGCGGTTCTTGTCCGCCGCGAACACCAGCGGCGTCTGGTTCCATTGCTTCTCGCGCACGTTGGGATCGGCGCCCTTGTCGATCAGGGCCGCGATGCCCTCCACCGTGCCGGATGCCGACGCCAGGTGCAGCGCGGTGACGCCCGTCTCGGTGAACGCGTTCGGGTCGGCGCCGGCCGCCAGCAGCGCGGCGACGATCTCGCCATGGCCGCCGCGGGCCGCGAGGTGCAACGGCGTATAGGCGCCGATGCGCGTCGTGGCGGCAACACCGGCCTTGGCCTTGAGCAGGTCCTGCGCCATGGCCAGGTCACCGCGCTCGGCCGCCCAGTGCAACGCCGTCATGCCGTCGCCCTGCGCGGCGTTGACGTCCTCGCCCCTGGCGATGAGGGCCTCGACGGCCTTCAGGTCGCCCCGCATCGCGGCATCCGCGACGGGCGTGGACGGAATCACCCGTGCCGCCGCGAGCATCAGCGGCACGGCAAGGACCGCGAACATCCGCATGTGCTTCATGGGCAGGTCTCCTTACGCGTTCAGCGCAAACTCGCCCGTCGAGTCGCCGAAAGTGGTGACGTCGTCCATGCCGAACTTGTGCATCAGGGTCAGGAACACGTTCGCCATCGGCGTGCCATCCGGCGCCTTGAGGTGCAGGTTGCCCTCGAGGCGGCCGTTGCCGTGACCGAGCAGGATGAGCGGGCAGCGCCGGTGGTTGTGGATGTTCGGGTCACCCATCGGCGAGCCGTACACGATTACCGACTTCTCGAGCAGGTTCGAGTCGCCTTCCTGCGATGCCTTCAGCTTGTCCAGGAAGTACGGGAGCATCGACACGTGATAGCGGTTGATCAGGTTGAACTCGAGGATGGCCGACTCCTTGCCGCCGTGGTGCGAGGCCGGGTGGAATCCCTTGTTCGTCCCGCTCTCCGGGTAGGCGCGGCTCGACGCGTCGCGGCCCGTCTTGAACGAGATCACGCGCGTCATGTCGGACTGGAGGGCCAGCACCTGCAGGTCGAACATCATCTTCATGTGCTCCTCGTACGAATCCGGCACGCCGATCGGCGCCTCGGGGAGCTCACGCTGCTCGCCGCTCGCGTTGCGCTTCTCCACGGCCTGGATGCGGCGCTCCAGTTCGCGGATATCGTCGAGGTACTTGTCCACGCGCTGACGGTCCGCGGCGCCGAGCTTCGGGCGGATGCCGTTCACCTCGCCCACCACCCAGTCGAGGATGCTGGCGTTTGCCTTGCGGCGCGACATGCGGTCGTCGTTGTTGTTGCCGGCGCCGAAGAGCAGGTCGAACGCGGCCCGCGGGTTGCGGATCATCGGCAGCGGCTGGTCGGGGCTCGCCCAGCTGATCGTGTCCGTGTAGGCGCAGGCGTAGTTGTAGTAGCAGCCGCCAGCCTGGTCGAGGTTCTCGATGCAGAGCTGCATCGACGGGAGCGCCGTGTCGCCGGCGATGCGCCGCGCGATGAGCTGGTCCGCCGACGTGCCGACGAACAGGTCCGACCCCTGCGTCTGCTTGGGGTGCGACTGCGTGAGGAACACCGCGCTCGACCGGAAGTGGTCGCCGCCGATTTCCGGCGCCGCGAACGCCTCCGCCATGCGCACGTCCGTGTTGCTGATGATCGTGAGGTAGTCCCGGTACGGGCGCAGCGAGGGGAGCGCACCGTCGGCGATCAGCTCGAAATCGCGACCCACCTTTTCCGGCGTCCAGAGGTTCTTCGTGGACCCCCAGGCGTTCGAGCCCGCGGCCCCGTGCACGGACTCGATCGCGATGAAGCGCGTCTTGTCCGCGGCGGCGGCCGCCGCCGCGCCTGTGCCGAAGCGCCCGAGCGATGGCACCATCGCGTCGAGGTACGGAAGCGCGATGGCCGCGCCCATTCCCTGCAGGAAGGTGCGACGGGGCATCGGGTTGCGCGTCAGGAAATTCATCTGGTGTTCCTCGGTCTGCGGTTGGGTGGGCCTACCGCTACTGGTGGTGCTGGTGCTGCATATCGTTGCCGCCCTGGCCGTCATCGTCGGCCATGACGTCCGCCTGGCGGCGCCGGAACGCCGCGCTGTTGACGACGCCGTTGACGAACGCGGAGAACTTGTAGCCGTCCTTCGCCGCGTCGGCGGCGATCTGGCGTATCACCGGCTGGTCGACGTCCTCGACCCGGCGTCCCGTGGCGTACGCGAAGAGATTCTCGGTGAAGGCGCGCACGAGCGGGATCGGACGCGACATGAGCGAGCGGAGCAGGTCATTCGACGACGTGACCGGCGTGCCGTCGTACATGCGGCCCTTGGTGTCCAGCTCCATGCCGTTCTCGCGATACCGCCACTTGGCGGTCACGTCGAAGTTGTCGAGCGACAAGCCGATCGGGTCCATGTACTGGTGGCAGGCGTTGCACGTCGGGTTCTTCCGGTGCAGTTCCATGCGCTCCCGCGTGGTGAGCGGGCGCCCGTCCTTGCCGTCGGCCGTCTCGTCGAGCGTTGGCACGTTGGGTGGCGGCGGCGGCGGTGGCGAGTTGAGCAGCACCTCCATCACCCACTTGCCGCGCAACACGGGCGACGTGCGGTTCGCCAGCGACGTCTGCACGAGGATGCTGCCCTGGCCGAGCAGGCCGCGGCGCGTGGAGTCCGGATAGTTCACGCGGCGGAACTCGCTGCCGGCCACGCCCGGAATGCCGTAGTGGTGGGCCAGCCGTTCGTTGACGTACGTCCAGTCGGCGGTGAAGAGGTCGAGCACGCTGCGATCGTTGCGCACGACGTCCTCGAAGAACAGCTGCGTCTCCGTCTTCATCGCGTCCGCGAGCTGCTGGTCGTAGTCCGGGAAGAAGTAGGCGTCCGGGTGGACCTTGTCGAGGTCCTGCAGGCGCAACCACTGCGCCGCAAACCGGGGGGCGAGCGCCGCGGCCTTGGGGTCGGCGAGCATGCGCTGCACCTGGGCCTTGAGCACGGCAGGCTTGGAGAGCTGGCCGGCGGCGGCCGCCTTCAGCAGTTCGTCGTCGGGAATGCTACCCCAGAGGAAGAACGACAGGCGCGACGCGAGGTCGACGTCGCTGATCGTGTAGTCGGCGCCGCGCTTGACGCTGGCGGGGATCGTTTCGAAGCGGAAGATGAAGTACGGGCTCGAGAGCATCGCCTGCATGGCCTCGCGCATGCCACCCTCGAAACCGGACTTGGCCGCGCCAAGGCGGTAGAACCGCATGAGGCCGTCAACGTCGCGGGCCGCGAGCGGCCGCCGGTACGCGCGCGTCGCGAGCCGCGTCATGATCTGCTTCGCGCACGGCTCGCCCTCGGCCTTGGTCTTCGGGTAGCAGGTGAAGATCGCCTTGCGGCTCGGAGAGTCGAGCGAGACGCCTTCCACCTTCTCCGGCCCGATGACGGTGAGCTCGACGATGTGCGGCGGCGCCGTGATGCCCGCGCTGGCGTTGCCGTTGCTCGCCATGGACCACTCGTGCGGCTTGATCAGGTCCTCATAGGGACCGTCAGTGCGCTTGACGAACGACGCCGAAATCTTCCGCTGGCCGGCCTTCACGAACATGGGCTCGGCACGGATGTAGTCGGCGCCCTGCGGCGCGTCCGCCGAGGCGAACGTGCGCTCAACCCCCTTCTCGTACTGGAGGAGGGCCACCTGCTGGCCGTCGAGCGAGATGTCGATGTCCTCCATCTTCGTCCCCACGCCGCCGCCCACGTTCACGCGGAACGTGTAGATGCCATCGGCCGGGAACGTGTGGGTCTCCACGATGCCGCCGCGGGTGCCGAACGGCGCGCCCTCCACGTGGTCCCACGGATGCTGCGACACGAACGGCGACATGCGGTACGTCACCGGGATCGGCGGCGCCGTGGGATCGCCCAGGGCCATGCGGGTCACCGCGGCCGCGGCGGTGAGGTACGAATCGAGCAGCGTCGGCGACAGCATCTGCACGTCGGCGATGTTGTCGAAGTTCGCGCTCTTGGTGTCGAGCGGGAGGTAGTCGCCCGCGTCCACGGACACGCCGAGGAGGTCACGGACTGCCGCCTCGTATTCCGGCCGGTTGAGCCGCTGGAACGTCTTGACGCCCGCCGTGGGCTTCGTCGCCTTGTCCACCACCTGCTCGAGCGTCTCGACGAGCGCGAGGAGCGTGTCGCCCCCGGGCTTGCGTGACGTGGGCGGCGGCATCATCTGCGTGCGCAGCTTGCGGATCATCTTCTCGACGTCGGCCCGGTGCTCGACGGCCGAGTCGATCGAGAAGCCTTCCATGCTGTTGGGCACGCCGTTGTGCATCGCGACGCGCTTGTCGTTGTGGCACGTCTCGCAGTACCGCTTCATCGTCGCGTTGAGCGCGTCGATCTCGATCCCGCGGGCGCCAACCCGGACGCGCGGCGCCGCATGCGGACGCGGTGTCGATGCCGGGGTCGCTGCCGGGGTCGCTGCCGGGGTCGCGGTGGCATGCGTCACCGGCGGCGCCTTCGCGGCCGGCCGGCCCGTGCCTCCCGGGAGGTTGGCGCCCGATGCGGCGCCGACGCCCATCGCAAGTGCGACAACTCCGCCAGCGATCCACGCGCGATTCAATCGCATTCCCCGCCTCCGGTCTTGCGTGTCTTGCCTGCTGCCGACGCCTGCCATGCAGGGCAACGCGCCGGCACGAACGGACCTGTTCCAGCACGAACTGGTACGAGCGGAATGGCTCTAATGTATGTCGCCCATTCGCCAATCCGCCAGACCTATCAACCGTTACGGCGGTATCGGGGATTTCGCTGCGGGGCGCCGGGGAAATCCGGGCCCAACCGGCGGGGATCCGGGCTGGCGCCCGGTCGGGCGGCACGGCACGCCACCCGGGAAGAGACGCGGGGGCCGACCAGTGGGTCGGCCCCCGCGCCAGTGCCCCAGGCCTGACGGAGCAACGAGAGACTCCACGTACCGTTGCTGCCTTTCGGCCCTGGCGGAGTTGGCGGGCTAGCGCCCTCCGGGACCTGGAGCACCCGCAATATATGCGCGCGCCCCGTTCCGCGGGCGGCGGTCAGCCGCCGCTGACGTGCGTGTCCAGCAGTTCCCGGAAGACGGCCGTCGCCTTCTTCATCTCGTCCATGGTGCCGAACGTGATGCGCGAGTGGTTCGTGAGTGGCGCAAAGGCCCGGCCCACGGCGATCCCCTTGGCGAGCGCGGCCTTCTTGAAGTCGGCGGCATTCTGCCGGATGTCGACCATCATGAAGTTCGCGTCGCCGCTCGTCATCGTGTAGCCGGCGTCGGCGAAGAACTTCCGCGTGTACGCCTTTACCTCGCGATTGCGCTTCACTTCCGCGGCGATGTGCGGCTGGTCGCCGAGCGACTCGCGCGCCGCGACGAGCGTCAGCTGGCTGACGTTCGACCCCAGCACCCAGGGCTTCATCCTCGCCAGCGTTTCGGGACGGGCAATGGCGTAGCCGAGGCGCAGGCCGGCCATGCCGTAGGCCTTGGAGAACGTGCGCAGCACCACCACGCGCGGGTTTTCGAGCGCCAGCGGTATGAGCGTGCCGTAGCCGGGTGCATCCACGTAGTCGAAATACGCCTCGTCGACCAGGATCGTGGTGTCCGGCGACGCGCGGTTGAGCGCGGCGACGAACGCCGCCACGTCGGCCTGCGTGTGGACCGTGGCGGTCGGGTTGTTCGGGTTGCAGATGTAGACGAGCCCGGCGCCGCGCGCGGCGGCGCCCATGGCACCCAGGTCGAGCCCGAGCTTGCCGTCCACGGGCACCATCCGCACTTCCGTGCCGAGAAACTGCGCGAACTCGCCGGGGGCCTCGAACGTCGGCGCGGCGCCAACGAACGCCGCCGTGCGCGACGTGAAGGCCTGGTCGGCCACGCGCAGCAGCTCGCCCGAACCGCAGCCGAGGATCACGTTGTTCGTGGACACCCCCTGCAGCCTGGCGACGGCCGCGATCACGTCGTCTTCGGCGAGAATCGGGTACCGGTTGGACTCGTCGAGGTGCGCCCGGATGGCCTCGAGCGCACGCGCGCCCGGGCCGACGGGATTCTCGTTGCTGTCGATGCGCACGGCCGCCCGCGCCGCGAAGCGGCGCGCGGCCTGGCGCTCGGCGAGCCCCTGAATGCCCTGCGGGGCCGGCGTGCCCTGGAAGCCCCAGAGGGCCTCGCGACCGCGCGCGGAAATGAGTGGAGCGCTGAGGAGCCCGGCGCCGCCGGCGCCAACGGTCCCGAGAAAGTGACGTCGCGAAACGGCCACAGTGCCTCCCGGCGTGGATAGCGCGAAGATACGCGCACCCCGACCGCGTGGCTACGGCCGCGTTGTCGGCCCCCAGATGAGCCAGTAGACCGTCGACCCGGAGACGAGCGTGGTTTGTGCCGCAAGCTGGCGCTCGAGCTCGGTGCGCAGGTCGTCGTCGGTCACCTCGGCACCCATGCCCATCGTCGCGGCGGGCGTCGCCTGGTTGGGGTCGCCGCTTGGCATGCCGGTGAGGCGCCACTCGTATTCGACCCCCGGCTCCGGGGTGAACGAGAGTCCGGGCGGCAGGTACGGCTTCAACTCCGGCGGTATCACGCCCGCGCCGCCGCCGACGGGCCAGACCCCGCTGTCGGCCACCACGTGAAACGCCGCGCCGCGGATGACTTCCATGTCGCCGACCACCTTCGCCGCGCGCCCCCGCAGGCGGAACTGGTTGACGCGGGGAATCGCGATGCGGGCGAGCAGGCCGACGATCGTGATGACGATCATCAGCTCGATCAGCGTGAAGCCGCGCCGGCGCCCGCGCCTCATTTCGCCACGGGCGTGCCGGCGTCGAGGAAGTCGGTGAGCGCGGTGTTCGAGCGGTAGGACAGCTTGATGCCGTGCGACTCGCCGCGCACCTCGTACACCGTCCCGTCCACGTTCACCAGACTCAGCCCGCTGTCGGTCACGCCGGCCGTGGCCAGCGTCGGGGGCATGCGGCCTTCGTGCGCCTGACGCCAGATCTCCACCTGACTGGCCGCGGACGCAACCACGAGCCGCAGGTCGCGCTCGACCTCGCCGGGCTTGCGACGGTCCCCGCCGCCACTGACCGGCGGAAACACGAGCCAGGCCACGACGTTCGCCGCGATCAGCACGGCGGCGGCGATGGGCCCGAGCTTGCTGCGCTTTTCCTTGCGCTGCATCGCCGTGCGCAGTTCTTCCTTCTGCTTCTTCTGGTCGGCGACGATCTGGGCGACGAGTGACCCGGTCGCCGTCGGCCCGGCGGGCGCGCCCGGCGGCGCGCCGGGTCGCGGGGTCTGCGTGGAAGGGCGCGGCGGGCGGGACTCTGGCATCGCGTCGCGCAATATAGGACGACGCGCGGACCGGTTACTACTAGTCGACGATGCCCCGGCCGCGAACGGCGATCATCGTGCCGAGCATGGTCAGCACCATTCGACTGTCGCTGGAGGCGTCGAACGCGAGCACGTCGGCGCGGACGACGGTGATCGTGCGTCCTGAGCGAACGACGCGGCCCCTGGCCAGGAATCGAACACCCTGCGCCGGCGCCAGGAGGTTCACCTTGTACTCGACGCTGAGCACGGCGGCGTCGTCCGGCATCACGGAAAGGGCCGCGTAGCCGCACGCGCTGTCGGCGATCGCCGTCGTGACGCCGGCGTGCAGGTAGCCGTGCTGCTGCACGAGGTCATCGCGGAACGGCAATTCGACATCCACGGCGCCAGGCTCGACGCTCGCGAGCGACGCGCCGAGCAGTCGCATGAACGCCTGGCGGGAAAAGCTGTCGCGAACGCGACGCGCGGCGGCGTCGCTCACAGGTCCACGGGATAGCCGGCGGCGACCCACTCGCGCCAGCCGCCGGCCATGGACGCGACGTTGCGATAGCCCATTCGCTGCAGGGCGTCCGCGGCGAGCACGCTCCGGTAGCCGCCACCGCAGTAGAGAATGACCTCGGCGTCGCGGTCGGGGATCGTCTTTTCAATGTCGCGCTCGATCACGCCCTTGCCGATGTGCTCGGCGCCTTCGACATGCCCGAGCGCCCATTCGCGGTCCTCGCGCACGTCCACGAGGCGCGCGCCCGCCGCGAGGCGCGCCAGGGCCTCGGCGACCGAGACCTCGCGCACGTTGGCGAGCGATGCGTTGACGATGGCGAGGAATCCTTCAGAATGCTGCATGCGGAGACGCTCCGGGCGTTTCAGGTCTGGTGAAGAATGTCGCGCACGGCGTGCGCGGCGCGAATTACGTCGTCCGGCGTCACGTCCAGGTGCGTGACCGCGCGGACGCGGCGGGTGTCCCACAGGGCAATGCCCACGCCTTGCGTCGCTGCCGCCCGTTCGACATCGCCGGGGGACAGGCCGTCCGGAACCGTGACCATGACGATGTTCGTTTCCGGCGGCACGACCGTGACGCCGCGCGCCTCGGCGACGATGGCCGCGAACCGCGCCGCGTTCGCGTGGTCGTTGCCGAGGCGGCCGAGGTTGTGGTCGATGCCGTAGAGGCATGCGGCGGCGAGCACGCCCGACTGGCGCATGCCGCCACCGAGGCGGCGGCGGGCGTCGTGCGCCTCCTCGATGAGCGCGGCCGGTCCCGCGAGCGCCGCGCCGACGGGCGCGCCAAGCCCCTTGCTGAACGACACCATCGTGAGGTCGGCGGCGCGGGCGAACGCATCGAGCGGCGTGCCGGTCGCCACATGGGCGTTCCAGAGGCGGGCGCCGTCGAGGAACACCCGCAAGCCCGCGGCGCGGCCGGCGTCGGCGATCGCGCGGAGCTCGTCGGCGGGCGTGACCAGGCCGCCGCCCGAGTTGTGCGTGTTCTCGACGCAGAGCAGCGATGCGCGCGGCAGGTAGCGGCTCGGCGCGCGGATCGCGGCACGGAACGCATCGAGCGTGACGCGCGGCGCACCGCGCATCATGCGCGGCTGCAGTCCCGAGAGCATCGCCGCGCCCGCCTTCTCCCGATCCACGATGTGCGCTTCCTCGTGCACGAAGAACTCCGTGCCCGGGCGGCCGAGAACCATGATCGCGCACTCGTTCGCCATGGTGCCGGTCGGGAAGAACAGCGCCGCCTCGGCGCCCAGCAGGCCGGCCACGCGTGCCTCCAGCCGCCGCACGGTGGGATCCCCGTCGAGGACGTCGTCGCCGACCTCGGCGGCGGCGATCGCGGCGCGCATGCCCGCGGACGGCCGCGTCACGGTGTCGGATCTGAGGTCGATCATTCGCGCATGTCCTCCGCCACCTGGGACGCCTCACCGCCGAGGATCACGATCAGCGCCGCATAGTACACCCAGAACACCACCACGATGATGGTCGCGAGGGTGCCCGTATAGAGCGTGGCGGGGTTCCACCGGTGCACGACGAGGGCAAAGGCCCAACGCGCGGCCTCGAACAACGTGGCGCTCACGACCGCCCCGGTTGCGGCCTGCCGCGAGGCGACGGCCCGGTTGGGAAGCACCCGGTAGAGTGAGTAGAAGATTCCGACCAGGAGGGCGTACGTCAGGGCGCGGCCGACGACGTACGTGAGGGGCCGCATCACGCCTTCGGCGTGCAGGCCGAGCCCGGTGAGGAAGACCACGCCGCGGGTGCGCGCGAGGGCGATGTACGCCGAGGCGACGATCCAGAGGACGACGAGGACGGTCGCGGCGAGTGTCAGGCCGGCGTCGTGGAGCTTGCCGACGAGAATCCCGCGGCGCCGCGGCACGCAGAACACCCGGTTGAACACGGAACGGAGCGAGCCGAAGAGCCGCGTCGAGAACCAGACGAACGTGACGCCGCCGACGAGGCCGACCGTGCCGCGCGTACGGGCAATGTCGCGCAGCACCGGGTCGAGCACGGAGTGCGAGGCGTCCGCGCCGGCGGGAAACAGGTTGCGGATGAACCCGGCCACGGCGCTGTTCGCTGCCGCCGCCGATGTGCCGAGGGCGTAGCCAAGGCCCGCGGCGAGGAGGAGAAAAAAGGGCACGCCGGCGAGGAGGATGTTGAAGGCCACCCCGCCGGCGAGAAAGAGGACGTCGTCGTCCCCGCCCTTCCTGAGAAGTCGCCGGCCGAACTCGGATGCGGCCGGTGCCAATGCGCTACTGCTCCATCACGATGAGGAACTTCGACGGCGCCCAGAACTTCGCGGCGTCCACGATCTTGAGCCCGCCCTTGATCCGGTTGGACCGGTCCGGCGCGGTGGCGAGCGCGGTGACGTCCTGCCGCGAGATGATGCGATAGGTCTTGTCGGCCCTGGGAAACGCGATTTCCGAGAGCGTCGTGCGGTCGGCGGCGGTGAAGTCGGCCTCGTGCAGCGTGGCGGCCGGCACGGCGGTCTTGCCGAGCCCCAGCAGGCCGCCCTGCTTGGCGATGATTCCCTTCTTGAACAGCTCGTCCTCCGTGCCGATCACGTAGTACACCGTGTTCTTCTCGGTGGTGAGGGCGGCCTTCTCGCTGGTCAGCGTGTCCTTCTGCGCGGCGAGCACGGCCTTGTCCTGCTTCAGCGTCGTGTTCTCCACCTGCAGCGCGTTGACCTGCTCCGTGAGCGACGCGATCTCGGTCTTCTGGTTCTCGATGATCGTCTTGAACGACGCGATCGTCGAGTCGTAGCCCGCCATCTGCGACGTGAGCGCGGCGTTGCTGGCCGTGAGGTCGCGGACGCGGTTGCGGCTGGCCGCGAGGCGCGACTCGGCCTCATTGAGGCGCGACGTGAGCTCGGCGACCTTGGCCTTGATCGCCTCACGCTGCTCCGCGGGCGACAGGTTGTTCTCCATCTCGCCGGCGGCGCCCTTCACCGGCTTGCCGGCGGTCCGGCTGCGCACCTTGGCGAGCTCGGTGTTGACCTCGGCCATGAACTGCGACGTGGCCATCACGTCCTTGAGGAGCGAGTCCTTCTCGGCCGAGATCGTCTGCATCTGCGCGACGGTCTGTTCAAGCTGTTTCTTCGAGCCGTCGCACGCGGCCAGCGTCAGGGCGCCGGCGGCGAGGACGAGGATCCTGCGGGTCATGGGTACTCCCTCTGCGTGAGTGGTGCTATTCGCCTGCCTCGGCGTCGTCGGGCGCGGCTTCCACGCGCGCGCCTCCGGCCGAGGGCGCCGGGCGGTGCTCCGCCGGCGGATGCACGAACCGCTCCACCGCGGCGGCGGTTCCGCCGACGGCGAGCTGGGTGAACAGGAAACGGAACTTCTCCTCGAGCGCGGCACCAAGCGCCGTGCGCGTCTCCCCGGCCAGGTCCCACAGCTGCCGCTTGAAGGGGCCGAGCGCCTTCTTGCGCGTCTTGTAATAGAACTGCTCGTCGGAATCCTTCGCCTTGCGCTCGTCGGCGGCGTTGGCGCGCAGCCACGCGTAGATCTCGTCGCGCAGCGCCGCGGGCATGCCGTCGTACAGCATGTTCTGGAACCCTGTCGCGAGGTGGATCTCCGCCGTCTCGCACGTCGGGAAGTTGTCGAACGCGGCGTCAGGCAGGGTGGATGCGCCGTGCTGCACGGCCCCGGAGAGCCCGTACTCGCGGCGCGCCACCTCGCCCAGTTCGCGCAGCGTGTTGAAGTCGAGCTTGACGTCCGCGATCGACCCGTCCGCCAGCACGACGCCACCGTGCGACGTGCCGCTCTGCACGCTGATCTTCGAGAGGCCGACCATGCCGGGCGCCTGCGCGGCCAGGGTGCGGTTGTAGCCGGACATGAACGCGCGCAGTTCCGGCACCGTGGAGTTGGCCGTGCCCACCTCGCCGATCTCGCCGCCGAGTGAGATCGTGACGCCCCGCGGCTCGAGGCTGCGCACATGGCGCGTGATGTCCACGCCCACCTCGTAGTTCAGCCGTTGCTGCTCCTCAAGCGTGGCGTGCGACAGGTCAACGAGCGTCGACGTGTCGATATCGATGTTGTAGAACCCGGCGGCGATCGCCTCGGTGGCGAGCTTCCTGACCCCCGCAACCTCGGTGGCCGCGTCGGCCGCGTACTTCTTCGCGTTGACCTGGAAGTGGTCCCCCTGGATGAACACCGGTCCGCGGAAACCCTCGCGGAGCGCGGCGGCGAGCATCACCGCGACATACTCGGCGGGACGCTGGTCCGTGTACGCGATCTCGGACCTGGCAATCTCGAGGATGAAAGCGCCGGCCTCGAGGCGATTGGCGACGCGGAAGATCGCGCGCGCGGTGTCGTACGCCATGCCGCGCACGTTGATGGCGGGCACGGTGAACCCGCGCACCTCGCCGCGTCCGCGGGCCATGTAGAGTTCGTGGATCGATGCCGCGCGCACGCCGACGGCCTGCCCGATCTCCCAGATCAGCCAGCGGGCGTGGTCGCGCTCGGCCTCGGTGCCAAACACCGCCGTGCGTGCGAGCTCGTCCATGGCGGACGTTGCGAGAACGGATGCATCGGAGACCGTGACCGTCGTGCCGGTGACGACCACGGCACGCCCGAGCGGCCCGGTGAGTACGCTGTGGCCGGAACTGTGCGAAACAGTGCTCATCGCGAAGTTGGGTTGGCGCTGACGGACGCGAAGGCGTCAGCCGCTGCCGGAGACGTGCTGTTGAGAGCGAAAGATGCCGGTTTCGGGCCATCGGGGCAACGTCAGTCGCGCCCAATCCGTATCTCCGAAACGCCCCCCGTCACCCAACTTCAACCTCCCGAATGCCCAACATCGCGCTCTTCCATCCGCAGATCGTCCACTTCGTGGTCGCCGGCGCCGGACTCGGCCTGTTCTTCCGCTGGGTTTCGCTGACGGGCCGGCTCAAGTGGACCGACGGGGCGGCCACCACCCTCATCCTCCTCGGCACGGTCGCCGCGTATTTCGCGGTGCGCTCCGGCACGGAGGCCCACGGCCTCGCCGAGCGGATCCCCGGGGCGGCAGCCGCCGTGCAGGTGCACGAGGAGGAGGGGCACGACACGTTGAACCTGCTCCTCGTGATCGCGGCGATCGAGATCGTCGCCCTCGTGCCGGCGCTTGCGCCGTGGCGCAAGGCACTGATCATCGCGTCGGGCGCGGTCGGCGTCGCCGGGGCGTACGAGATCTACTCCGTGGGCAAGGCAGGCGGCGTCCTGGTGTACTCATACGCGGGCGGCGTGGGCGTGCGCTCAGGCGACTCGACCGACGTGAACAACCTCCTGAAGGCGGCCTTGTACGACCGCGCGATGCTGAGCCGCTCGCAGAAGAACCACGACGGGGCCAATGCGGCGTTCCAGGACCTCGCGACGCGATTCCCGGGCGACGCCGCCGTGCAGATGCTCGCGGTCGAATCGCTGCTCACCGACAAGAAGGACTATGCCGGCGCGCTCGCGGCGATCGGCCGGATCCCGGTCCCCCCGGACACGGCGCGCACGTATTCGCGCTACCAGATCGACAAAGCGGACGCCTTTGCCGGCATGGGCATGAAGGATTCGGCGCGCGCCGTCCTCACGCCGCTCGCCGAGAAGTTCCCGAACAACCAGCGCATCAAGACGAAGTTGTCGGACCTGAAGTAGCCGGGCGACCGGCGGCGCGCCCGTGAGGCGCGCCGCCGGAGGCCCGGGTCAGCGCGCGTCGCGCAGCGTTTCGCGCGCCAGCCGCTTGCCGAGCTCGACGCCGGGCTGCCCGAGCGGGTCCACGCGATACAACGCGCCCGCGTAGATCGTGGCCATCATCAGCAGCATCATCAGCTCGCCCATGGCGCGCGCTTCGGCCGCGTCCACGGTGATGGTCATGCTCGGGCGGCCGGCGCTGACGAGCGCGCGCGCCGTGGCGTCGGCTTCGGCGTCGAGGACCTCCCCCATCGTGCGGCCTCGCAGGAACGCCGCAACCTCCGGCACGTCGGCGGCGGCGGGAATCACGAGGTCGCGGGGATGCGAGGCCACGCGCACGAACACGACCACCTTGTCGGCCGGGCCCTGCATGAGGAGCTGCAGCAGGGAGTGCTGGTCGGTTGCGCCGCGTGCCGCGAGTGGTGTGGGGCCGGTGGGCATGCCGTCGGCGTCGACCTTGCCGAGGCTTTCCGCCCAGAGCTGCACAAACCAGGGCCCGAGGTCGCGCAGCGCGTCGGCATACGGCATCAGCACGTGCGTGTTCTGCCCCGCCCGCTGGTGCGCGCGCCACAGGAGGGCACCCACGAGGCCCGCCGGGTTCTCCGCCAGCGTTGCCGTGCCGGTGCGGTCGCGCAGCGCGCGCGCGCCGGCCACGAACGCCGGAACGTCGTACCCCGCCAGGGCGGCCGGCAGGGTGCCCACGGGCGTGAAGACGCTGAAGCGTCCACCCACGCTCGGCGGCACGTCGAACGCCGCGATGCCGTCACGCGCGGCGATCGCGCGGAGCGGCCCCTCGGCGGGGTCGGTCACGACGACGAAGTGCCGCGCCGCGTCGAACCCCTCCGCCTGCACGCGGTCGCGAGCGATCGCGTACTGGGCGAGCGTTTCCGCGGTGGCGCCGGACTTCGAGACGACAACCCAGCGCGTGGTGGCGAGCGGCAGCCGCGCCAGCAGCGGCGCGAACTCGTGGGGATCCACGTTGTCGAGCACGTGCAGCCGCGGCGCGGCGTCAGGCGCACCGAGGGCGCTGCGGAGCGCGATCGCGCCAAGGGCGGATCCCCCGATGCCGAGCACCACCACGTCCGTGAGGCCGGCGCGCTCGCGCGCCGCCCAGGCCAGCACGCGGTCGAGCTCCGGCGCCTGCACCTCGAGGTCGGGGAACCCCAGGCGGCAGGACGCGCGGTCGGTGGCCACCGTCGCGTGCGCGGCGCCGAACCGGATCGCGAGCTCATTCCACTCCGCCGGCGTGACGCCCGAGGGGACGGCGGCGGCCATCATGCGGGCGTCGTCGATACGCAACGGCGTCATGCGGCGTCCAGCGTCACCCGAAGACCGTCGAAGGCCGGCCGCACGCCGTCCGGCAGTTCGGCCTCGAGCTCGAGGTGCGAGGTGCGGTGCGTGAGGTGGGTGAGGTAGGTCCGTTCCGCGCCCACGCGCCGCGCCGTTTCCACCGCTTCGGCGATCGAGAGGTGCGTGGGATGCGCGCTCCGGAAGAGCGCATTGAGCACCAGCACGCGCACGCCACGGAGCACGCCCTCGGCCGCGGCCGGCAACTCCTTGGCGTCGGTCACGTAGCCGATGTCGCCCACCCGATAGCCGAACACGCGGACGTTGCCATGCGGCACCTCCACGGGCGTGACGCGCTGGCCCGCGATGGTGACCGGCACGCCGGGCTCCACGGGATGGCAGGTGGCCTCGGGCTTCGAGGTGCCCGGGATCGCGCGCGGATTGGGATTGAACACGTAGGCGAACTTCTGCGACACGCTGGCGAGCGCATCCGCGGGTCCGTACACGGGCACGGCCGGCGCCGCCGGCGAGGCGAAGCCGCGCACGTCGTCCAGCCCGTGCGTGTGGTCGGCGTGGTCGTGCGTGTAGAGGATCGCGTCCACGCGATCGATGCCGTTGGCGATGAGCTGGAGGCGCAGCTCCGGCGGCGTGTCGATGAGAATGCGCGACCGGCCGTCGTCGATGACCGCGCCCACCCGCGTGCGCTTGTCGCGCGGATCGTCGGACCGGCACACGGCGCAGGTGCAGCCGACCTGCGGCACGCCGAAACTGGTCCCCGTGCCGAGGAACGTCAGCGACACGGCCATCAGATGGTCTCGACCTTCAGCGTGTTGGTCGAGCCGGGCACGTCGAACGGCACGCCCGCGGTGATGACGACGCGGTCGCCGGGGACGGCGATCGCCTCGCGGACGACGACTTCGCGCGCGCGCGCCGCCATCTGCTCGTACGTGTCGCAATGCGGCACGAGGAACGGCGCCACGCCCCACACGAGCGCGAGCTGACGCCAGGTCCGCTCCTGGTCCGTGAGGACGACGATCGGCACCGCCGGGCGGCGGCCCGCGACGATGCGCGCACTGAAGCCGCTCTTGGTGAAGACGATCACGCATCGCGCCCCGATCACGCGCACCGCCGTGACGGCGGCCGACGCGATCGTCTCCTCGATCGTCGCCTTGCCGGGTTCGAGGCGATCCAGCCCGACGCCGCGCGGCACCGGGGCAGTCTCGGCGGCAACGGCGATGCGGTGCATCGCGCGCACGGCCAGCTCGGGATAGTGCCCCGACGCCGTTTCGGCCGAGAGCATGACCGCGTCCGTGCCGTCGAGCACGGCGTTGGCCACGTCGTTCGCCTCCGCGCGCGTCGGCCGCGGGTTGTCCACCATGGACTCGAGCATCTGTGTGGCCGTGATCACGGGCCGGCCAAAGCGCTGTGCGAGCGCGATGATGCGCTTCTGCTCGAGCGGCACGCGCTCGAACGGCAGCTCGACGCCGAGGTCGCCGCGCGCGACCATGACGGCATCGGCCACGCGCAGGATGTCCTCGATGCGGTCGACGGCGCTGTCCTTCTCGATCTTGGCGACGATGAGGATGCCGCGCGGGAGGAGCGCGCGGAGGCCGGCGATGTCCTCGGGGCGGCGGACGAAGCTGAGGGCCACGTAGGCGACGTCGTGCGCCGCGGCGAACGCGATGTCGTCGCGGTCCTTGTCCGTGAGCGACGGCGCCGTGACGTCCGTGCCCGGGAGGTTCATGCCCTTGTGCGACGTCAGGCGTCCGCCGTACACGGTGCGCACGCGGACGCGTTCGCCGTCGAGGGCGACCACGCGAAACTCGAGCAGCCCGTCGTTGACGAGGATGCGGCCCCCGACCTTCACGTCGCGCGCGATGTCGTCGTACGTGACGGGGATGTCGTCGCCGCGGGCGTGCGCCTCGGGCACGAAGACGTGCTCGCTCTCCGGCGCCACGTCGAGCGGCGCCGGCAGGTCGCCGATGCGGATGCGCGGTCCCTGCAGGTCGGCCAGGATCGCGACGGGCTTGCCGGCCTCCTGCGCGATCGCACGGACGGTCGCGATCACCGCGTCGTGCTGGGCGTGCGTGCCGTGCGAGAAGTTGATGCGCGCCACGTTCATTCCCGCGTCCACGAGGGCGCGGATCGTGGCGGGATCGGACGATGCCGGCCCGAGCGTGCAGACGATCTTGGTGCGCGCGTGCGTCAGCACGGGCGGCCCGGCGAGCGGTGGCGCGGGACCGCGGGCGTCACGAACCGGTCGAGGTCCGCGAGGCCGGCGCCCCGCGCCCGACGACGGCCATCTTGCCCTCGATCCCCGTCAGGAGCGCGTCGAATGACTTCTGGAACGCGTCGATCCCCTCGGCGAGCAACTTGTCCGTGACCGCCTTCATCGAGATGCCGAGCGCCTCGACGGCGTCGAGCGCGTCGCGTGCGGCCGCGACGTCGCGATCCACCGTGCGCGCGACGGTGCCGTGGTCGCGGAACGCCTCGAGGGTGGCCGGCGGCAGGGTGTTCACGGTGTCCGGCCCGATGAGCGCCTCGACGTACTTCACGTCGGAGTACGCCGGGTTCTTGGTTCCCGTGCTCGCCCACAACGGCCGTTGCACGCGCGCCCCGCGCGCGGCAAGCGCCCCCCAGCGGGCGCCGGAGAACCGCTCCCGGAAGAGGGCGTACGCGAGCTGGGCGTTGGCGACGGCCGCGCGGCCGCGGAGCGCCAGGGCCGCGGGCGTCCCGATCTTCTCGAGGCGCGCGTCCACCTCCGTGTCCACGCGACTCACGAAGAAACTCGCCACCGACGCGATGCCGCCCAGGGCACCGCCCGCGGCGGCGCGGTCCTCGAGGCCCGCGAGGTACGCCTCAACGACGTCCGCATACGCCGCGCGAGCGAACAGCAGCGTGACGTTCACGTTGATGCCATCGGCGATGAGGCGACGGAGCGCCACGCAGCCCGCCGCCGTGCCCGGCACCTTGATCATCACGTTCGGCCGGTCCACGGTCCGCCAGAGGCGATGCGCTTCCTGCACCGTGTCCTCGGCGTCATCGGCCGCTCCGGGCGACACCTCGATCGAGACGTAGCCATCGCCCCCGTTCGTGGCGGCGTATACGGGGCGAAACACGTCGCAGGCCGCGCGGACGTCGGCGGTCTCGACCGCCTCGAAGATCGCCCCTGGCGTGCGCTCGCCGGCGCGCGCGCGCAGCTGCTCGTCGTACGCCGTACCCTCGGCGAGTGCCTTCTGGAAGATGGTCGGGTTCGACGTCATGCCCGTGAGCGCGTGCGATGCCATGCGCCGCGCGAGGTCGCCGGACCGGACGAGGGCGCGGTCGATGTAGTCGAGCCAGATGGACTGGCCGGCCGCGTGCAGGGCGTGCAGGGGCGTCTGCGTCATGGG
>CAZKYG010000165.1:0-2543 GCA_964556915.1 uncultured Gemmatimonas sp. | reverse complement strand
TACGCGCGTTCGGCGAGGCGTGCGTCGCCGATGCGCGTGGCCACCTCGGCGAAGCCCGGCGCCGGGCCGCGCCAGCGGATCTCGTCCACGTCCGCGAAGAGCGGAGCGTCCGTGCGCAGCGTGGCGAGCCGCTTGAACAGGAGCGCGTTCTCGCGCTGCGCGCCCAGCACGTCGTCGGGGAACGACTCGATCGGGCCGTGGCGGTTCAGGAGCCGCGCGGCCGTCTTCGCGCCGATCCCCGCGATGCCGGGATAGCCGTCGGCCGAGTCCCCGACGAGCGCGAGGTAGTCGGGAATGAGCGCGGGCGCGACGCCGAACTTCGCGACGACGCCGGCTTCGTCGCGGATGGTGTGGTTCCTGCGGTCCACCTGCACGACGCGATTGCCGCGGACCATCTGCGAGAGATCCTTGTCGGGCGTCCAGATCGCCACCTGCTCCACGCGTGGATCCCGCGACGCGAGGTGCGCCGCCGATGCGAGGCCGTCGTCGGCCTCGAGTTCCTCCATCGCCCACACGGCGACGCCGAGTGCGCGGAGCGCATCCTCGAGCGGATGGAACTGCGCCCAGAGCGCGGGATCGATGCCCTCGCCGGTCTTGTAGCCCGGCCAGAGGTCGTTGCGGAAGGATTCGATCACGTGGTCCGTGGCGACGCCGATGTGGGTGGCGCCGCCCTCGAGACCTTCGAGCACGTTGTGCAGCACGCCGCGCACGGCGGCGAACGGCCGGTCCTCGCCTTCGTTGAACCGCCGCTGTCCGTAGAAATGGCGGAACAGTTCGTACGTGCCGTCAACCAGGTGGACGATCACCGCGCGGCACCGGCAGGCGTGCCGTCGGTAATGCGCGCGGTCACGATCCGAACGCGGTCGTGAAGGTCGAGACCGCCGGCGGGCCCGAACCCTCGCCTTCGTCGTGCTTGAAGTACACGTATGCCTCGCTCCACGGCAGCGCGGCAATGCGCTTCGCCCAGTCGCCGAGCTGTGCGGCCGTGTAGTCGAGCT
This sequence comes from uncultured Gemmatimonas sp., assembly GCA_964556915.1. Taxonomy (GTDB): domain Bacteria; phylum Gemmatimonadota; class Gemmatimonadetes; order Gemmatimonadales; family Gemmatimonadaceae; genus Fen-1231. The sequence goes on along the minus strand of CAZKYG010000165.1, from coordinate 1,545 downwards.
TGTGGAGCCGGGCGTACCCCCAGCCTGCCGTCGCGACGACGGGCGAGGCGAACTCGGGCTGTTCGGTGACGCAGACCGGGATGTCGCGCGCGCGGAGCAGCGCATACACCTCGTCGTCGAACCACGACTCGTTGCGGAACTCGATCGTGTAGCGGCGATCGTCGGGGAGGAACGCGAGGAACGCCGTCAGCCGGGGCACGTCCTTCTTCAGGTTCGGCGGGAGCTGGAAGAGGATCGGCCCGAGCCGGTCGCCGAGCACCTTCGTGTTCTTGAGCAGGAACTCGACCGCGCCCTGGCTCTCGGGCTTGAGCCGCGCAAAGTGCGTGATCTTCTGGCTCGCCTTGATGGCGAACGTGAACGACTCCGGCACCTGCGATGCCCAGTCGAGCAGCACGGCTTCTTTCGGGAGCCGGTAGAACGTGTTGTTGATCTCGACGGTCGGAAACTTCCCGGCGTAGAAGCCGAGCATGGCGTCGTCCTTCAGGTCCTCGGGATAGAAGGGGCCCTTCCATTCCTTGAACGCGAACCCACTCGTTCCCGCGAAGAGCTTCACGCCGTCCCCGTTGGTCGCCGGTCATCTGCCACCTGCCATCTGCCGCCTGCCATCTGCTAACTGGCTTTCGCCAGGCTCGCCTTCAGCGCTTCCATGAGGTCGATGATCTTGGCCCCCGCTTCCGGCGCCGCCTCGGCCGTGATCTCCTGGCCGTCCACCTTCTTCTGGATCGCCTCGAGCACGCGCCCGCGCACGGTGTCCTTGTACTTCTCCGGATGGAATTCGTTGGTCGCTGTCTGCGCGATGAGCTGTTTGGCCATCGCGAGCTCCTGCGCTTTCACCTCGCCCTCGGGAACGGTGACCTCGGTGGTCGGGCGCACCTCATCGGCGTAGTGCAGCTGCTCCATGACGACCACGCCGTCGTCGGCGGGGCGCAGGAGCACGAGGTACTGCTGACCGCGCGCGGCGTACTGGCCGAGCGCCGCGAGGCCCGTTTCCTTCATGGCGGCGGCGAGGAGCTTGTATGCGCGGTCGCCGCCCTTGTCGGGGCCCAGGTAGTAGACCTTCTCGACGTACGTGCGGTCCACCTTCGCGAGCGGCACGAACTCCATGATGTCGATCGCGCCGGTGGCTTTTTCCTCGAGCGCCTTGATCTCTTCCGGCGAGAGGACCACGTACTGGCCCTTGGCGAACTCGTAGCCCTTGACCGTATCGTCCCGGGTGACCGTCTCGCCGTCTTTCGTGCACGTGTAGTGCTGCTTGAGGCGCGAGCCGCACTTCTTGTGCAGCATGTTGAACGAGATCCCGGCGCTCGACTCGGACGACGAGTCAAGGTTCACGGGGACCGAGACGAGACCGAACGAGATGGTGGCGTTGGCAATTGAGCGTGCGGGCATGCTCTACCCTTGGCATTGATGGGGGTTGTGAGGTTCTACGTGGGCTGCGCCTGAAATCTGGCACATTTGCGTGACCGGATTAGGACCTCGCGCGGGCAATGACTTGCGTGGAACCCCGAAGGTGCCATCTTGTGCCCGTGCCCGTGCCCGTGCCCG
>CAZKYG010000164.1:0-6133 GCA_964556915.1 uncultured Gemmatimonas sp. | reverse complement strand
GGTTTCGGCGGCCGGGGCGGCGGCGGGAACGGGCGCGGCGGCCGCGGCGGGGCGCGCCCGAATCCCCTCGCGGGCGCGGCCGGCGTGGCGACGGTCAACCTCGACGAGATGGAGCGCGCGCAGCGCGTGTTCGTGAACGACGACGTGCAGGGCGTGATGGTGGCCAAGGCGGCCGATCGGTACAAGGACCCGACGGCCGAGCAGCTGGCGGCCGACCACGCCCCGCCGCCGGCGGCGCAGCTGCGCCTGACGCGCGCGGCGGCCGAGGCGATCTTCGGCGCGAAGCTCGAGACGCTGAAGCCGGGCACGGAAGCCGGCGCGGTGAGCGGGCACCTCGACTACGTCGAGACACCGGTGGGTAAGTACGCCCGCAACGTGGTGGGCATCATCCCGGGGAGCGACCCGGTGCTCAGCAAGACGTACGTCGCCCTCGGCGGGCATCCCGACCACGTGGGGTATCGCCACGTGGCCGTGGACCACGACTCGCTGAAGCTGTGGAACGCGGCGCGCCAGGCATTCATGAACACGGGCGGCGACCTGCACGCGGCCACACCCGAGCAGATCGCGTCGATCAAGCTCAACCTCGACAGCGTGCGCAAGATCCGCCCGGCGCGGCCCGATTCGATCAACAACGGCGCCGACGACGATGGGTCGGGCTCGATGGCGCTGCTCGAGATCGCCGAGGCGGTGAGCGCGATGCCGGTCAAGCCGAAACGGTCGATCCTCTTCGTCTGGAACAACGGTGAGGAGGTCGGGCTGCTCGGCTCGGCGTGGTACACGATTCACCCGACGGTTCCGCGCGACTCGATCGTGGCGCAGATCAACATCGACATGATCGGCCGCGGGCGGGTGGAAGACCTGCCCGGCGGCGGCGACGATTACCTGGCGGTGGTGGGGTCGTACCGGCTGTCGGACGACCTCGGCAAGGCCGTGGTGGCGGCCAACCTGAAGCAGCCGGCGCCGTTCCGGCTCGACTACCGGTTTGACACCACCACGACGTGGCCGGGGTACAATAACATCTACGGCCGGAGCGACCACGCGAACTACGCGCGGTTCAACATTCCGATCGCGTTCTTCTTCACCGGCCTGCATGCCGATTACCACCAGCTGACCGATGAACCGCAGTACATCGACTATCCCCACTACGCCCGGATCACCCAGTACATCGATGACCTCGTCGTCGACCTGGCCAACCGGCGGCAGCGTCCGGCGCTCGACAAGCAACCGTAGGCCGTCGGTGCGCGGGGTATTCGGCAGGGCCGCGGGCGCGCTCGCGGCGACGCTCGCCGTGGCGGGGGCGGCGGTCGGCACGGCGGTCGGCACGGCGGTGGCGCAAGGCAGTGCGCCGGCCCCTCAGGGAACCGGGCTGCGGGCTCCGCCGGCCGCCGGGTTCGCCGCGCTCGCCGGCGTGGCGGACGATTCCCTGCATGGCGGGCCGCTGCGTGGCGCGCTGGTGTACGTGCTCGGCACCGCGCTGCACGCCACCACGAACGACGCGGGGCTCTTTCGCATCGACAGCATCCCGCCGGGCGACATCCAGGTGCTGATGCGGCACCCGGCACTGGATTCGCTGCTCTTGACGGTTACGTCGGCGAAGTTTCCGGTGGTCGCAGGGCAGCTCTCCGAGGTGGAAATCGCGACGCCGTCGCTCTCGCAGTTTCGCGCGCGATTCTGCCCCCGCGGCGGCGTGATGTCCGGGCCGGCCATGATCGCGGGGCGGGTGGACGAGGCGGATACTGGTGCTCCCCTGGCCAACGCGACCGTCTCGCTCGTGTACGCCGACTCGACGGGGCCGGTGAAGGCGCCGCGCGTGCGCACGGCCCGCACCAACGAGGATGGGTTCTACGCCATCTGCGGGGTGCCGGACGGCATGACCGGTACGCTCCAGGCGGCGATGGGCAAGCAGTCCAGTGCCGAGGTCGCCGTGTCCACGGAGCGGCGGATCCTGGCAACCGCGGGGTTCCTGGTGGCCATGACGCCGCAGGGCGGGACGGGCAGCGCGGTGCTCACGGGCCGGATCACGGACGTGGCGGGCCGGCCCGTGCAGGACGCCCAGGTGGCGGTCGAGGGGGGCAAGCAGATCACCCGCACGGCGGCCGACGGGACGTTCCGCCTCACGGAGCTGCCGTCGGGCACGACGAACGCCTCCGTCCGGAAGATCGGTTTCGCGCCGGCCCAGCAGGCGGTGCACCTGCGCCGGTCCGAGCCGCAGTCCATGGCGCTGTCGCTCTCGGCGGCGGCGCGCGCCCTGGCGCCGGTCACGATCACGGCCGAGGCGGACAAGGCGCTGGACAAGCTGGGGTTCACCGAACGGCTGAAGATGGGGAACAAGTCCAACTTCGTGCTGCCAGAGGAGATGAAGAAGTACGAGAACCTCAAGCTGACGGACATCTTCCGGTCGATGCCCGGGTTCATCGTCCAGAAGGCGGACAACAACAACAGCATCCTGGCGTCGTCGCGGGCGGTGAACGGCGGGCAGCAGGGGTGCGTCGAAATCTTCGTGGACCGGATCCCGTTCGAGCAGATGGCGGCGGGCGACCTGGACGCGGCGTTCCCGCCGTACACGATCGCGGCGATCGAGTCGTACCCGTCGCCGGCGACGACCCCGATCGACTTCCGGATGTCGGGCAAGGCGTGCGCCACGGTGGTGATCTGGACCAAGCTGAAACTCAATCGCCAGTAATCGGGTCTCAACGAAGGGCGCCCCCTGCGGGTAACCTTCTGATAGCTGGAGCGCCAGAGCGGGCCCGTACCGAACGCGGAGCCCGGGACGTCGTTTCACTCCGCACCCGGGGCCGCATCGTCACGTGTTGGGCGCCCTCTTCGAGTTCCTCTTCAAGTACCGCCCGGCGGTCTTCGCCCAGGGTGACCTGACGTTCGGTGCGCCGGTGTCGGTTGTCGTGATCGCGCTGCTGGCGGTGGCGATCGGCGTGCCGGCGCTCATGACGTACTTCCGGGTGCGGGGCAAGAGCACGCCGCGCGACCGGTTGGTGCTCACGGGCCTGCGCGTGGCGGCGCTGCTGGTGCTGGTGGCGTGCCTGTTCCGGCCGATGCTGCTGCTCTCGGAAGCGGTGCCGCGGCGCAACTTCATCGGCGTGCTGCTGGACGACTCGCGCAGCATGCGGATCGCCGATCGCGGCGCGCGCACGCGCGCGGACTTCGTGCGTGACACGCTGGGCGCCGGGTCGGCGCTGCTGGCGCGGCTGCGGGAGAAGTTCCAGGTGCGGCTCTTCCGGTTCGGCGGCACCTCGGCGCGCACCGACAGCGCGGGCAGCCTGACGTTCGCGCAGCGCGAGACGCGGCTGGTGGACGCGGTGGACGCGGCGCGCCAGGACCTGGAGGCGGTGCCGCTCTCCGGCCTGGTCGTGGTCACCGACGGCGCGGACAACTCGCTGACCTCCGCGAACGACGCGCTGCTCGCGCTCCGGGCGCGGTCGGTACCGGTGTTCACGGTGGGCGTGGGGAGCGAGGCATTCTCCCGCGACGTGGAGGTGCAGCGCGTGGAGACGTCGCGGCGGATCGTGAAGGGCGGGACGCTGGTCGCGGACGTCATCGTGCGGCAGCGCGGCTTCGACGGTGCGCGCGTGCCGCTCATCGTCGAGGACAACGGCCAGATCATCGCGCGCACGGAAATCGCGCTGCCGGCGGGGGCGGACGCCTCGCCCGTGCGCGTGACGGCGAAGCTCACGCAGCCGGGGCCGCGGCTGCTCAGCTTCCGGATCCCCGTGCAGGACAGGGAACAGATCGTCGAGAACAACGCGCAGCAGGCGCTGGTGGAGGTGCGCGACGACCGGGCCAAGGTGCTGTACATCGAGGGCGAGCCCCGATACGAGGTGCGGTTCCTGCGCGCGGCCGTGGCCGCGGATTCCAACCTGCAGGTGGTGCTCCTCCAGCGCACGGCGGTCGGCAAGTTCCTGCGGCTGAACGTGGACGGGCCGGACGAACTCGCCGGCGGGTTCCCGAAGACGCGCGCGGAACTCTACCGGTACCGGGCGATCATCCTCGGCAACATCGAGGCGAGTTTCTTCACGCACGACCAGCTGGCGATGCTGGCGGACTTCGTGAGCGTGCGGGGCGGCGGGCTGCTGCAGCTCGGCGGCCGACGCGCGTTCTCCGAGGGGGGGTACGCCGGCACGCCGCTCGCCGACGTGATGCCCGTGGACGTGGAGGGGCCCGCCGTGCCGGACAGCCTCACGTTCTTCGCGGACCTCGCGCCGGCGCTCACGCCGGCGGGGCTCGGACACGCGGTCACGCAGATCGGCGACGCGCGGCTCGGCGCGGCGGAGAAGTGGCGCACGATGCCGGCGGTGACATCGGTCAACCGCATCCGGAAGGTGAAGCCGGGCGCCGTCGTGCTCGTCACTGGAACGGTCCCGCCGGGCGGGCGCGCCGGCGCGCCGGGCGACAACGTGTCGCGGTACGAGCAGCCGATCCTCGTCTACCAGCGCTACGGGCGGGGGATCGCGGTCGCGATGCCGATCCAGGACGACTGGCAGTGGAAGATGGGCGCCGGCGTGCCGGTGGACGACGAGTCGTTCAACACGTTCTGGCGCCAGCTGCTGCGCTGGGTGACGGGCGACACGCCGTCGCGCGTGGAGGCGCACGCGATGCCGGACCAGGTGAACCCGCTCACGCCGGTGCAGGTGCGCGCGGTGGTGGTGGACAGTGCCTATGAGCGCCTGAACGACGCGAAGGTGTCGGCCGACGTGGTCACCCCGGGTGGCGCGCGCCAGGCGGTGACACTCGACTGGGCCGTGGATCGCGACGGCGAGTATCGCGGCACGTTCGCGCCGGCGGAGGAAGGCGTGTATCGCATCCGCGTGAGCGCGGTCACGCGCTCGGGCACGGTGGCGGACACCACGTTCATGCGCGCCGCGCCGCTCGACGCCGAGTACACGATGGCGGAGATGCGGCGTCCGTTCCTGCAGCGAATCGCGGACGAGACGGGCGGGAAGTTCTACACGCCGGCCACGGTCGGCACGCTGCCCGAGGACATCGCCATGACGAAGCGTGGCGTCACGGTGGTGAACCAGATGGACCTGTGGGACATGCCGGTCATTTTCCTGGTGCTGGTCGGGCTCATCTCCTCGGAGTGGGCCTACCGGAAGGTGCGGGGCCTGGCATGAGGCCGCGCGCCATGCTGGCGGGCATCGTGCTCGCTGCCGGCACGCTGGCCGCGCCGGGGCGAGCCGCGGCGCAGGCGCACGTGCTCATCGTGTCCGGCCTGGGCGGCGAGGCGAAATTCTCCGAGCGGTTCCGCACGCTCTCCGCGTCGCTGGCCCGTGCGCTGCACGACCGGTTCGGCGTGCCCGACGCGAACATCACATGGCTCGGCGAGGACGCCACGCTCAAGGATCCGCACTACGGCGGCCCGTCCACGAGCGCGGCGATCGCTCGCGCGATCACGGCGATCCAGGCGCACGCGAAGCCGGGCGACGAGGTCGCCATCTTCCTCATCGGGCACGGCGCGGGCCAGGACGCCGACTCGCGCATCAGCATTCCCGGCCCCGACGTCACGGCCACGGACCTGCAGCGCATGCTGGCGGGGCTGGCGCCGGAGCGCGTCGCCGTGATGAACCTCACGAGCGCAAGCGGCGACATGCTGCCCGTGCTCGCCGCGCCAGGGCGCGTGGTGATCACGGCCACGAAGACGTCGTACGAGCGCAATGAGTCGCACTTCGCCGAGTTCTTCGTGGACGCCTTCGCAAAGGACGTGGCGGACGTGGACAAGGACGGGCGCGTGTCGCTGCTGGAGGCGTTCCGCTACGCGGCGCGCGAGACGAAGCGCGTGTACGACGACGCCAGCAAGATCCAGACGGAGCATGCGCAACTGTCCGACGACGGGTCGAAGGCCGGCGCCGCCGACCCCACGGGCCGTGACGGACCGGGAATGCTCGCGCGCCGGTACTTCTTCGACGCGCACGCCGCCGCGAGCGTGGGCGACGCCCGTCTCGGCGCGCTCTACCGCGAGAAGTACGCCCTCGAGGATCGCGTGGACTCGCTGCGGACGCAGAAGAAAACGATGGAGCCGGCGGCGTACGAGGCGAACCTGGAACAGGTGCTGGTGGCGCTTGCCCGCAAGGCGCGCGAGATCCGCCAGGCGGAGGGGCGGCCGTGAGGCGCGTCGCGTTCG
>CAZKYG010000163.1:0-8880 GCA_964556915.1 uncultured Gemmatimonas sp. | reverse complement strand
CGCCCATTGGCCGCGGCGCCGCGTACCGGCACCTGCACGGTGAACGCCGCCTTCGCGCGCGAGATCTCGACGTGCTGCTTCTGCATCACGGCGAGCAGCTCGGCCTGCGCGCCGAGCCGCGGATCGTCGGCCGGGAGCACGTAGGCCGCCGGACCCTCCATCTTCGGCTTGTTGATCGAGCGCTTGGCCTTCTCCCAGAAATTGTTGAGGAAGAGCGTGCGGTTGTTGGCGATGTAGGCGAGCGAGACGAGGAGGCCCGTCTGCTCGTAGTTGTTGTTGTTGCGGAGCGACCATTTCACGCGCGGGAGCGGCGGGTTCTGCCGGAACCACGTGCGCGACGCTTCGGACGGCGAGATCGTGCGCTCCTGCGTCTCCGCGGTGCCGCCGTTGCCGAAGGTCTCGTAGAGGCGGCTGATGCCGTTGTGCGTGGCGGCCATGAACATCAGGTACCCTGGCGACCACGTGTCGAAGTCGCCGTGCGCGAACACGCCCGGCATGCCGAGCCGCGTCATTTCCTGGACGTTGTTCCAGCCGATCATCTGCCACTCGTTGGAGAGCAGCGGGTCGAGCCACGAGTTGTACGGGCCGTCGCCGATCGTGTTGTCATAGAGGAACGGCACGGACTCGTGCAGGTCGTGCAGCACGAGTGCGTTCCAGTCCACGAACGCGTCGAGGATGTTGGTGGAAAGCTTGAGCGTCATCCCCATCGCGTCGCGGTTGTTGTCGTGCCGGACGTAGTGGCCCCAGTAGATCACCCCCGGGCTCACCTCGCCCGGGTGCTTCTTGGTCCACTCATAGATGTCCACCGTGCGGTCGCGCCCGTCCACCTCGACGATCGGCGTGATGAGCGTGATGACGTGGTCGCGGATGTTCTTGATGTACGGGCTCTCGTCCACGGCGAGGCGGTAGGCGAGCTCCATCAGGGCCGTCGGCGCGCCAGCTTCCGTCGAATGGATCGTGCCGGTGATGTAGTACGCCGGAGCGACCTGCGAGATGAGCTTCGCCGCCTTCGCGTCGTCGAAGTTGATCTTGCGCGGGTCGGCGAGCTGCGCCGTCATCGCCTTGTTGGCGTCGAGGTTGGCGATGAGCTTTTCGCTCGCCACGGCGACGAGCAGGTGCTCGCGCCCCTCCTCCGTTTTGCCGATCGACCACACCTTCACGCGATTGGGCGCCGCCTTGGCGAGCCGCCGCATGTAGTCGTACACCTCGGCCGAGTACGGCAGCTTGGTCGGCGCGCCGGCGATGTCGCCGAGGACGGCCTTGGGCGTCGGGACGGTCTTCGACGCGGGCAGGTAGTCCACGAGCGGCGAGAGGAAGAACGGCTCGGTCGTGTACTCCCTGATTTTGGCGGTGTACGCCGAGTCGATGGGCTGCCTGGGGTCGCGCCCGGGCTTGATCGCGTTGGGGTCGCCCTGGGCGGCGGCGAGCGCCGGCGCGGCGAGGACAAGGGCGAGGGCGGCACGGACGATCCGCATCACGGAACCTCTGGTGGAGGAAAGGCGGGGGAACCCCGCAATTCTATTGTATGTCGCGAACGCCCGCTGTTGGCCGCGGCCATGATTGCCAGACGACGCCTTGCCGCCGGGCCGCCGGCTCGCGAGCATCAAGGGCCCACACACCTCCAAGATGAAGCCCATCGCCGCCGTCGTCACGATCGTCCCGCTGGTCCTGCTGAACGCCTGCGCCGCGCGCCAGTCCGAGACGGACCGCCTCATGGCGGCGCCGAGCCCGGCGCTCGCCCCGCATGCGAACGGTGGTCACGTACCGCCCGTCGCCGATGTCGCCGCGGACCGCGACGAGATGCTCGCCGTGCTCGACTCGATGCACGCGCATTTCGATCGCGAGGAGCGGCGCACCACGCGTCTCGCGCGCGTGGTCGTCATCGGCGCGCTCGTGACCGGTGCGGCGGGCGCCGCGAGCCCCGTGTTCTCCAATGACAACGTCGTGGAGCGGAAGATCTCGCAGGCGGCCGCGGCCATCACCGGCATTCTCGCGGGGATCGGCACGGAGCTGCAGCTCACCCGCAAGTCCGAGTCGCAGCGGCAGTGCAAGGCCACCCTCTACCACGCGGTCTCCGACGTGCGGCTCCGCTACAGTTCGCTCACCCTCCCCGCCACGGACAGCGCGTGGAACCGGTACGTCGCGTTCAAGGACTCGGTGGACCGGGCCGTGCGGGCGAACTGCGCCTAGTCAGCGCCCCATCATCTTGTTGCCGCAGTCGTTGGTCTTGGTGATCCGGAGCGGCGAGCCGGCGTCGAAGCCGATGCGCGTGTTGCCATCGGCGTCCTTCTCCTCGTGGTAGCCGCCCCATCCGCCCGTGATTTCGTAGGTCGGCATCTTGTTGCAGCGAAACGGCCACTCGTATCCGGCGAACTGGCCTTTCAGCTGCCCCTCGGCGTTCGGCATGAGTGCGTCGGCGATCTGCTGCGCCCCCATGAGGGCCACCGATTTCCCCGCGGCCACGAGTCCCGTCGTCGTCTTGATGGCATTCGTGGCCGTCATCCCCATCGCGATGAACTTGCCCGCGACGGCCATTTTCGCGCCGGCCGCCGCGCCCGCGACCCCGCCCGCTCCCGCCGCCGCCGTGAACGCGCCGACCTTCGCCAGGGTACCCGCGCTGATCGCCGTGATGAACACGCCGCCGACGATCGCCGCGACGGGCGCGATGCAATCCTTGTCCGTCTTCGTTTCCTTGCCGTCGGGCAGGATGTGCGCCTTGATCGTGAACCAGACCGCGCCGGTCCGTCGCTTGAACCGCCCGCCGGGCCGCACCTTCTGGTAGTAGAGGCAGCCGGCCTGGTCCAGGGACACTTCGAGGTCCCAATTGGTCTTGTTGACGATGTCGAACCCCGGACTCATGTCCGGCCCGCCACCCGAGACCTTCTCGTATTCCTGGCGCGAGAACACGCGGTAGCCGTAGCCGTCGTCGATCGGCATCACCATGAACACGTTGTACGACGTGCCGCTCGAGGTGTAGGACTGGACGGGCGTTCGCGTGTCGCCCTTCGTGATCACGGCGTCCACGCGGGTGATGAGGCAGAGCCCGCGCCGCGACGACGCCTCCTTCGCCCCCACAACCGTCTTCGCCGAGTCGCCGTCGCGCACCATCGTCATCGGCGCGACGTTCGAGATGACGTCCGCCTTGCAGGCGGCGTAGTGCACCGTGGCGGTGACTTCGTTGACCGTGTGATTCTCGACGATGGCGGCGCGGTACGACTGCGCGCCGGCGCTCGTCGCGACACCAACGAGGAGCGCGCCCGTCAGCGCGCAGGTCCTGGACCGGGTCATGTCACGTCCTCGTGAAGGGGGCGGTCACCGTCCCGGGCGAGCCGTGCGACAAGCGTACATGGCCGGTCGCGTAACCGCAAACTACTCCTCGGCCGTCGGAGCACCCCCCGAACGTGCGACCTGGTCCGCCTTGACATTCCCCGCGTTGAAGCGCCGGGCCGCGCCTAGGATCTTCTCCATCGTGGAGTCGAAGTCCGGGTGCTTGTCCTTCACGAAGCGCAGGTGGTTGATCCGGGCGACGACGAACGCCTTGAGGTAGGGACTCTCGAGCCCGCGTTCCTTCAGCTTCTTCACCGCGTCGTTCACCAACTCGTTGAGTTCGAGCAGCTTCGCGGCGCGCGCGCGGCGCTCCTCCAGCGCCGCGGGCAGCTTCAGCGGCAGGAACTGGTCGATGCGCTTCAGGATCGGGTGGTACGCGCCGCCCGAGAACCGCCCGTTCTCCTTGTAGCAGAATCCGAGCGTGATGAACGCGGCCTCCTCGAACTCCTGCGTGAACTCCTTCTCCGCCCTTGGGTCGAGCGCCGCGAGGCCCTCGGCGAGGCGCATCACCTCGAGCGATTTCTCGCGCAGGTTGTGCGCCTTCTCGGTGTTGAGCGCGAGGATGCGGTGCGCCACGCTGTGCTCGGGAACGACGATCGCGGTGATCGCCTTCGCGCCCAGCTGCTTCATGGCGCCGAGGCGGTGAAAGCCGTTCGGCGACCAGTACTTGCCGTCGTCCGCGGGCACGGCGATCACGGGATCGAGGAACCGGTCGAGCTTATGGATGGCGTCGCCGAGCCTGGCGACGTGGGCCTCGGAGAGGTCGCGCTGGTACGGCGTGGGCTCGACCATCTCGATCGGCAGCGCGGCGAACACCTGCCAATGGCCGCCGAGTGGGTCGCGATACACGCCGAGCGCGTCGCCACCATCGGCGACGATCCGTTTCGTGAGCGCCTCGACGTTCGAGGGGTGGGCGCCGGACGCGAGGTTGGCCGCCTCGAGGCCGCGCGTACGCGCCGCGGCGGCGGCCTTCGATTTCTTGACGGTCTTCTTGCGCGGTTTCTTCGCGGTGGCCATGCGGAACCGTGGATGTAAGGAGTCAGGACTTGTCGTGAATTCCCTGCCCACAACTTCGCGTCGGAGGGCTGCGGCCGCGAGGGCGGCGCTTCGGCTCCGCACTCGGCGACCTCTCGCGGGCGGCTGCGCGCACCGTGACGGCCGCGGTGCGGACGATGACGCGCGAGCCCGCGCTTCGGGTGGGCGTCATCGCACCGATCAAGACGCATGGTTCGCACGCGAACTGGCACCCCCACATCCATATGGTGGTCACCGACGGTGGCTTCCGGCCCGATGGCACGTTTGTCTCGTGGCCGGCGCACGACACCGCGCAGCTCACGGAGGCGTTTCGCCGCGCCGTGCTTCGCGCGTTCCTGCGACGCGGCGTGCTGGACGCCGAGGCCGCGGACGCCATGCTCGCGGTGCGCCTCGCCCTGTATTGCGCGCGCAACCCGATCGCGCTCGAGCGCCTCACGTACGACCGGGGCGTGCCAGGCCGGCCGGGCGCTGGGGCCGCAGCCCACGGCACCGTGCACTGGTCTCGTCTGCACGCTCGCACCACCGGCACCACGATTGAAATTCCTGTCCTTCGCCCTCGGCCAACCGTTCTCGCGGACGTCCTGTCCAACGCAGGCACCCTGACGGAGATTCGCATGCCCCGCCTCGCCCAGGCGCTCTCGCCGTTTCGTCATCGCACCGGCACAACGCTCGCGATTGTGCTCACGCTCTCCATCGGGTTGGGGTCGACGACGACGGCGTACACGATGGTGGATGCGCTCCTGGTGCGGCCGCTGCCGTATCCGGCTGCGGACCGGCTGGTCGCGGCGTTCGAGACGGCGCCGGACAACGACCGGCGTGGTGCAGCACCCGGGAACTTCCTCGACTGGCGGCGCGAATCGCGGGCGTTCGACCAGCTGGCGGCGAGCGCCACGAGCCGCCGCACGGTTGAAGGGTCCGCCGGGGCGGAACGGGTGCTGGCCGGCTCCGTCTCGGGCAACTTCTTCACGACGCTTGGCGTGCACGCCGCGATGGGGCGCACCTTCCTCCCGGCGGAAGACACCGATCGCGGCGCACGCCGCGTCGTGCTGAGCGACCGGCTCTGGCGACGCCAGCTCGGGGCCGACCCCGGCGTTGTCGGGCGCGCGCTGCGCATCGACGAACAACCGTACGACATCGTGGGTGTCATGCCGGCGGAGTTCGCGGCACCGGAGCGCGCGGAACTCTGGACGCTCGGCGAGCAGGGCGTGCCGACGCTGGGCGGCATGACGGGCGACGTAACGCAGGCGCGCGACATCCACTACTTCAGCGTCATCGGCCGGCTCGCGCCCGGCACCGACGTCGCCGCGGCCAGCGCGGATCTCGCGGGAATCGCGCAACGGCTCGCGGCCGAGCATCCCGCGACGAATCGCGACCTCGGCGCGCGTGTGGTGCCGCTGCGCGACGCGATCATCGGCGACCGGGCCGCCACGACGGTGCTCCTGCTCGGCGTGGTCGGGCTCGTCCTGCTGATCGCCGGCGCGAACACGGCCAGCCTGATGCTCACGGCGTCCGCGGCGCGGTCGCGCGAGTTCGCGATCCGCTCCGCGCTTGGCGCGAGCCGGGGCCAGGTCGCGGCGCAGCTGCTCGTCGAGGGCATCAGCGTCTCGCTCACGGCGGGCGCGCTGGGGCTCGCCGGCGCGGCGGGCGCCGTGCGTGTGCTCGCGGGATCGGGGCCGCTGTCGCTGCCCGAGGCGACGCGCGCGTCGGTGGATGCGCGCATCGTCCTGTTCGCGGTGGTGGTCGCTGCGGTGGTGGGCGTGGTGGCCAGCCTGATCCCGGCGCTGCGGACGGGCGCCGGCGCCGGATTCGACGGCCTCCGTGTTCGCGGCGCCACTGGCGGTTCGCACGCCCGCGTGCGGCGCGCGCTGGCGGTGGTGCAGATCGGCCTTTCGATGACCCTGCTGGTGGGCGCGGGCCTCCTCGTGCGCAGCTACTTCGCGCTCTCGCGTGTCGATCCGGGCTTCGCCGCCGACGGCGTGCAGACCGTGGGCGTTGCGCTGTCGCGCGCGTCATACCCTGCCGCCGTCCAGGCGAACGACTACTACGACCGTGCGCTGGTCGCGGCCGCGGCATCGCCCCGCGTGACGCGCGTGGCCGCGATCTCGAACCTCCCGGTGGGCGGCGGATCCATGAACCGCGGATTCCAGATCGAAGGCCGCGCGGCGCCGGAACACGGAACCGACCAGACGATCGAGTACGAGGTCGCGACGCCGGGGTACTTCGAGACGATGGGAATTCCGGTGACGGCGGGCCGCGGCCTCCTGCGCGGCGACGATGCCGCGGCGCCCCCGGTGGCCGTGATCAGTGAGGCCGCGCGCCGCCGTTACTGGCCCGACGCGGATCCGATCGGGACGAGGGTCGGGTTCGGCCAGCGCGACGGCTCCACGGTGTGGGCGACGATCGTCGGCGTCGTGGGCGACGTGCGGCACTTCGGCCTCGACGAGCCGCCCGGTCCCGAAGTGTACGTGCCCATGGCGCAGGATCCGTCGCGGACGATGACGATCGTCGCGCGGATGCGAGGCCAGGGACAGCCGGGCACGGAGGTTGCCACGGCCGTCCGCGCGATCGACGCGACGCAGCCCGTCTCAGCGGCACGGCCGCTCACCGACCAGCTCGCCGATTCGGTCTCGCGGCCGCGCTACCTCGCGCGGCTGCTCGCCGCATTCGCCGCGATGGCCGTGGTCCTCGCGTCGGTCGGGCTCTACGGTTTGCTCGCGCAGCTGGTGCACGACCGTACGCGCGAGATTGGCGTGCGGCTCGCGCTCGGCGCACGGTCCGGCGAGATGATGGTGATGATCCTGCGTGACGCCGCGTGGCTCGCCGGGGCGGGAGTGGCGCTTGGCATTGCGGGCGCGCTGTCGATGTCGTCGGTGCTGCACGGCCAGCTCTTCGGTGTCGCACCGACCGATCCGGTCGTTTTCGCCGCCACGGCGCTCGTGCTGGGCGCGGTGGCGCTGGGAGCGGCGTTCGTGCCTGCGTGGCGTGCGTCGCGCGTGGATCCCGTGCGGATACTGAACCGATCCGACTGACGGTGTCGTGGGCTCCTGCGACGCGGCCGGCGAGGAATCCTGCCCCTCGGCCGGCACATCGGCGTGCGGCCGGTGTCTTCCCCACGAACCAACGACCGCGACGCGTCGCCGCGGTGACCCGCTTCTGGTAGTTGCTCATCTGCTTCTCCATTGACCTGCGTTGATGGCGTGCCGTGAGTGTCGCCGATGGTCCGGTGGGCATGCCGAGCACCGGTCGGCGTGGTGCGTGTTGCGTCGTGCGTGCTGCGTCCTGTGCGTTGTGGGCCCCTCCCGGGCCCGCCGGCGAAACGATCGGCACGCGAACCGGCCGGAGCGGTTCGGTGCGCGCTGCACACCGCCCTCGCGAGGGGCGAGGCAGTCCGTCCTGAGTCTTGAGTCGTGTGCAGCACGTCGCGGGCCGCGCGTTGCACATCGCGGGCCGCGCGTTGCACATCGCGAGCCGCGCGTTGCACATCGCGGGCGGTGCGCGCCACGTCGCGGGCCGCGCGCACAACGTCGCGTGGCGTGCGTTCAACGCGCCGTGTTGTCCGCGCACAGTCTCGTGCGGTGCGTTGCATGCGGCGCGGTGCTCGCGCCAGGACGCGAGGCACGCGCACAACGGCCAGGGGCGCGCGTTACACGCCGCGTGCCATGACGCCGGCGGCGCGGGGCGCGGCCGCCACGCCCAGAGGCGTCACGGCGACGCTCCGGGGTGCCGCGGGCACGCCCGGTGGCGCCGCGATTGCGTTCGGTGGCGCCGCGGCTGCACGCCGGGGCGTCTTGGCAACGGTCGGTGGTGCCTTGGCAACGGTCGGTGGTGCCTCGGCCAGGTCCCGTGGCGCCTCGGCCAGGTCCGGTGGCGCGTTGGCGAGGCCGTCCGAACCGCGCGCCGGGGCGGAGGTCGCCCCGAATCCGGCTCCTTTCATATGAAAGGGAGTCCGGGCTACCCGTTCCCGGATCCCGCTGGTCCTCGGACCCTTTCCCAATTACGTCGCGAAATCCCGGGTTCCCCGTGAAAAATCCCGTTCAACCTGAGATGAGTATCTGTTGGCGCGCCATCGCAGCGCCTCGACGTTTGCGGGGTGGGCGCCGGACGCGAGGTGCGCGGCGTCGAGCCCGCGGGTCTTCGCGGTGGCAGCCGCCTTGGACTTCCTGACGGACTTCTTGCGAGGCTTCTTCGCGGCGGCCACTGGATGGCGTGGGATGCGGTGGGCGGCGGCCGCTCAGGGGATGGTCGCGCGGCCCGGATTCCCACCCACCCCGCGATGGCACGTGATGCAATCGACCTTGGGCGACCGCGGGCTGATCTTCGGGATGTAGTCGGCGTTGATCGCCTGCACCATCTCGATCATGACGCGCGCACGCGCCTTGTTCGCGATCGGATTCCCGTTGCGGTTGTCCTCGGACCACTCGCCCGCGACGTGGCAGCTCGTGCAGTTGGTGTTGAGGGCCCGCCCGAACGTCGAGTCCATGGTGATCAGGAACTGCTTCGCCGGCACGTCCTTGAGGA
>CAZKYG010000162.1:0-3136 GCA_964556915.1 uncultured Gemmatimonas sp. | reverse complement strand
CTCGATGATGCGCGCATTGGCCGACAATGTCGGGCGGATGCCGAGCTTCTTGTACAATTCGAAGAAGCGCCAGCAGCCGACGCGCATGCCGTACTCGTGGAAGCCCCAATGCACCACGTCCGGCTGGAGCGGCACGCCGGTCGGCGCCGGCAGCAGTTGCCGCGCCATCGGCTTGCCGATGTCCCACACCTCGTAATTGACGATGGTCCAGAACACGATGCGGGCCTTGCCCGGCAGCTTCAGAGGCGGCCGGTCGACGATCGCCGAATAGTCCGCGCGTTGGTTGGGGATCATCGGAGCGGGCATCACTCACCCTCACTGTTCGAGGGTGGCAGCTTCTCACACCGTCGCGGCGACGCGCAACCCGACCAGCCGTTCGAGCGTGGCGGTGTCCTTGGCGAGCACCTCTGCGCGGGCCGCGTGCGCCACCGCGCCGCGTTCCAGCACGATGGCGTCGGCGGTCAACTCCAGCGCGATTTCGGTGTGCTGTTCGACCAGGATGATCGCGATCTTGCGGTCGGCCAACAGAAGCTTCATCGCCGCGATCAGTTCGTCGACGATCACCGGCGCCAGGCCCTCGCAGGGTTCGTCGAGCAGCAGCAGCGCCGGGTTGGTCATCAGCGCGCGGGCGATGGCGAGCATCTGTTGTTCACCACCTGAAAGCTGATTGCCCATGTTGCGGCGGCGCTCATTAAGCCGCGGGAACATCTTGAACACGGCCTCAAGATTCCACGCGCCCGGCCGTGCCGCGACGGTGAGGTTTTCTTCCACTGAAAGCGACGGGAAAATCTCGCGCTCCTGCGCCACCCAGCCGATGCCCATGGTGGCGCGCTTGTGCGGCGGCACCTTCGAAACATCCTGTCCGCGCCAGAGCACGCGGCCAGCGCGCATCTGCGTGTAGCCCATGATGGTCATCAAAAGCGTCGACTTGCCGACGCCGTTGCGGCCGAGCACGGCAAGACTGCCGTTCTCCGGCAATTCGAGCGAGACGCCGTGCAGCACCATGGCTTCGCCGTAGCCGGCGGTGACTTTCTCGAGCTTGAGAAGCGGTTCAGCCATGGTGGCGCTTCCCCAGATAGACCTCGCGCACGCCGGGGTCGGCGGAAATCTGCGCCGGCGTGCCTTCGGTGAAGACGCCGCCGCCGACCAGCACGATGATGTGCGTGGCGAAACGGAACACGACATGCATGTCGTGCTCGATGAACAGCAGCGTCAATTCATTCGACAGGCTGGCCACCACTTCAAAGATGTCGCCCGATTCCTCCTGCGGCACGCCGGCCGCCGGTTCGTCGAGCAGCAGCACCTTCGGCTTGGTGGCGAGCGCCAGCGCGATCTCCAAGAGCCGTTGGCGGCCGTAGGGAAGCTCGCGCGTGGTCTGATAGCAGACGTCGCCGAGCTTGAGCTTGCTGAGGATTTCGTAGGCTTCCTCGATCGCCTCTTTGTTGACGGCGATATTCTGCCAGAAACGGTCGGCGATGCCGCGCCGTTCGCACACCGCGAGCGTCACCGCTTCGAGCGGGTTGAGGCCGGCGAACAGCGTGTTGATCTGGAAGGTACGCGCCAGCCCGCGCTTGACGCGGTCCTGCGGCTCGAGCGCGGTGATGTCTTCGGTGCCGAGCAGGATCTGCCCGGCGTCGGGCCGCAGCATACCGGTGATGAGGTTGATCAGCGTGGTCTTGCCGGCGCCATTCGGCCCGATCAGCGCGTAGCGCGCGCCGACCGGCAGGTTCAGCTCGATGTCGCGCGCGACGATGAGCGAACCGAAGGTCTTCTGAAGACCGCGAGTCGAGAGCGCCAAGGCCGTCATTTGCGCCTCCAGCGGGCGGCGATCTTCGACAGGCCACCGACGATGCCGTTCGGCAGGAACATCACCACGACGACAAGCAGGATGCCGATCCAGAAGTACCAGTATTGCGGCGCGATGCCGGAGAACTGGTCGCGCGCGATCATGAAGATCACCGAGCCGACCAGCCCGCCATAGAGCCGTCCGGCGCCGCCGAGCACCAGCATCACCAAGACGTCGGCGGAGCGCTGGAAGCTGATCGATTCCAGCGACACGGTCTCGGTCGTCTGCGCCAGGACCGCGCCGGCGATACCGGCGATGAAGGCGGCGATGGTATAGGCCTTGCGGATATGCGCCTTGCTCGCGGCGCCGATCGCCGGCATGCGCGTCCAGTTTTCGCGGATGCCGCGCAGCGCCAGACCGAACGGCGAGTTGATGATGCGGCGGACGACGAGGAAGAAGATGAACAAGGTCGCCAGCGAATAGCCGTAGGCCGTATAGCCGTAGAGATCGAATTTGAACACGCCGAGGATCGGCCAGATCGACACGCCTTGCAGGCCGTCGGAGCCACCGGTCAGCCAATGCGCGCGGTTCGCCGCTTCATGCACCAAGAGGCCGAGGCCGAGCGTGATCATAATCAGCGTGAGATGGCGGAAGCGCGCGATGACGAAGCTCGAGACATAGCCGACGAGGCCGGCGAGCGTCGCCGCGACCAGCAGGCCGGTCAGCGGCTCGCCCCAGACGAACTTCGAAAAGATGCCGGCGGTGTAGGCACCGATGCCGAAGAAGGCCGCGTGGCCGAGCGAGACGACGCCGGCATAGCCGAGGATCAGGTCGAGCGAGAGCGCGAACAGCGCGGCGATGGCGATCTGGCTCGCCAGCGACAGGTAGTCGGGGAACAGGAAAAACGGCAGCAGCGTCGCCAGCCAGAACACGATCTCGACCGGCCGCCAGCGCGACAGCGATTGCAGATAGAGTTGCGGCGAGGTGGGGGCGGTGATCATCGACATGGTCTCACCGCTTGCCGAACAGGCCGGCCGGCTTCCACATCAGCACGACCACCATGACGAGATAGATGAGGAAGGCGCCGAGCTCCGGCGCGTAATATTTGCCGGCGATGTCGGACACGCCGATGAGGCAGGCGGCGGCGAAGGAGCCGGCGATGGAGCCGAGGCCGCCGACCGAGACGATGATCAGCACGTAGACCAAGTATGTGAACGAGAACGACGGGTCGAGCCCGACGATCTCGATGGCCAGCGCGCCGCCGAGGCCGGCGAGCCCCGAGCCGAGCGCGAAGGTGGCCGCGAAGGTGCGGTCGACATCGATGCCGAGGCCGCGCGCCATGCGCTGGTT
>CAZKYG010000161.1:0-15961 GCA_964556915.1 uncultured Gemmatimonas sp. | reverse complement strand
GGCGGCTGACCTGCTCGCGGCGTCGCAGGAACGCCTCGGGCTCGCCGAACAGGAGCTGGCACAGGCCCGGGACCGGTTCCGCGCCGGCGTGACCGGCAACCTCGACGTCATCGCCGCCTCGCAGTCGCTGAACGCGGCGCGCACCCAGGTCATCGACGCGCGCGCGGCGCTGCAGGCCGCGCGTGTCTCGCTCGCGCGCGCGCAGGGCACCGTGACCGACCTTCCGTGACCACGACCGCTGCACACCGACACCCTTCGCATACCACACACCGTATGACAGCCGCCGCCGCACCCTCCGTCGCCGCCGAGCCGCGCAAGCGCAGCATGGCCCTCCCCGTGCTGGGCGTGATCGCGATCATCGCCCTCGCGTGGGGCGGCAAGATCGTGATGTACAACCGCAGCCACGAATCCACCGACAACGCGCAGGTGGACGGCACCATCGCGCCCGTGCTCGCCAAGGTGGGCGGGTTCGTGACGTCGGTGCGCGTGAACGAGAACCAGGTGGTGCCGGCCGGCGCGGTGCTCGTCCAGCTTGACACGGCGGAATACGCCGTGCGTCTCGCGCAGGCAGAAGCCGACCTCGCGGCCGCGGTGGCGGCGGCCGGGGCGAAGGGCGTCCAGGGCCAGGCGGAGGCGGCCGTGAAGACCGCCGAGGGCCAGCAGCGCGTGGCGGACGCGCAGATCGAGGCGGCGCGCATCGCCCACAACAAGGCCGCCGCCGACCTCGCACGCATCACGGAACTCGCGGCCAAGCAGATCGTGTCGAAACAGGCGCTGGACGCGGCACAGGCGGCCGCGGACGAGACCGCGGCGGCGCTGGCCGTGGCGGAGCGTCAGGCGGCGACGGCAGGTGCGCAGGTGGCGAGCGCCGAGGCTGGTGCCAAGCTCGCCCTGGCCCGCCTGTCGGCGGCGCGCGCGGCGCGCGACAACGCGGCGCTGCAGCTGTCGTACGCCCGCATCACCGCCCCCTTCGCGGGCACGGTGAGCCGCAAGCAGGTGGAGGTGGGCCAGCTGGTGCAGGCGGGCCAGCCGCTGATGACGGTCGTGGCCGACACGAGTTCGTTCATCACGGCCAACTTCAAGGAAACGCAGCTCGCGGACCTCAAGGTCGGCCAGCAGGTGGCGATCGACGTGGACACATACCCGGGCTGTGCCGCGACCGGCGTGGTGGAGAGCCTCAGCGCCGCGACGGGCGCGCGGTTCGCCCTGCTCCCGCCGGACAACTCGACGGGTAACTTCACGAAGGTGGTGCAGCGGGTGCCGGTGCGGATCCGCGTGGCGAGCGGGTGCGGCGCCGACCGGCCGCTCCGCCCGGGCATGAGCGTCACCGTGCACGTCGCGACGGGCTGACGCCCCATGGCCACCGCGGCATTCCGGGCGGCGGCGATTCCCGCCGCGCCGGCGGCGAGCGACGCGGACCGATACCGCCACAAGTACGTCATCGCCATCGCGGTGACGCTGGCGGCCACGCTCGAGCTCGTGGACACGTCGATCGTGAACGTCGCGATTCCCCACATGATGGGCAACCTCGGCGCGACGCTCGACGAGATCGCGTGGGTGAGTGTGGGCTACATCATCGCGAACGTGATCGTGATCCCCATGTCGCCGTGGCTGTCGGCGTACTTCGGGCGGCGGCGCTACCTCGCGGGGTCCATCGCGCTGTTCATCGCGGCGTCCATGTTCTGCGGGGCGTCATCGCGGCTCGATGAGCTCGTGTTCTGGCGCGTGATCCAGGGCGTGGGCGGCGGCGCGCTGCTCTCCACGGCGCAGTCCACGCTCTGGGAGGCGTTCCCGCCGAACGAGGTGGGCATCGGCCAGGCCATGTTCGGCGTCGGCGTGATGGTCGGTCCGACGATCGGCCCCACGCTCGGCGGCTGGATCGTGGACAACTGGAGCTGGCCCTGGATCTTCTACATCAACCTCCCGCTCGGGATCATCGCCGGCGCGCTCACGTGGATGTACGTGCGCGACTCGGAGCACCAGACGCGCGCGGAAAAGGTGGACTGGCTCGGCATCGGCCTGCTCACCGTCGCGATCGGCGCGCTGCAGTGGATGCTCGAGCGCGGGGAGCGGCTCGACTGGTTCGAGTCGCCGTTCATCGTGACGCTCGGCGTGACGTCGGTCGTGGCGCTGACGCTCCTGGTGTGGCATGAGCTGACCACCGACGAGCCCGTGATCGACTTCCACATCCTGCGCGACCGGCAGCTGGCGACCGGCGTGGTGATGGGCGGGCTGCTCGGGTTCGCGCTCTTCGGCAGCGTGTTCGTGCTGCCGGTGTTCCTGCAGTCGCTGCACAACTTCACGGCGAACCAGACGGGCATGGTGATCCTGCCGGGCGCGATCGCATCGGCGATCACCATGGCGATCCTCGGCAAGCGCCTGCGGTCGGTGCCCGACGGGCGGCCGGTGATCGTGGTGGGCGCCCTGCTGTTCATGGTGTGCATGTGGCAGCTGGCGGGCCTGACCATGGACAGCGGCAAGGCGGACCTGTTCTGGCCGCTCGTGTCGCGCGGCGTGGGGCTCGGCCTGATCTTCATCCCGCTCAACAGCATTGCGCTCGCGGACCTGCACCCGCGCGACCTGGCGCAGGGCACGGGGATGTTCAACCTCGCGCGCCAGCTTGGCGGCTCGCTGGGGATCGCGGTGATGGCCACGCTGCTGGCACGGTTCACGAAGGAGAAGAAGGCCCTCCTCGCCGAGCACCTCTCGGTGACGACGCCCGATGCGCTCGACCGGCTGAATGCGTACGCGCACGGGCTGATGGCGCGCGGCGTGAACCCCGTGCTGGCGAAACAGGGCGCGGCCATGGTGATGGACCGCGTGGTGAGCGTGCAGGCGAGCGTGCTGGCGTTCTCGCGTATCTACCTGATCAGCGGCGTGGCGTTGCTGGCGGCGCTGCCACTCATGTTACTATGGCACTCAGGCCGCGGGCGGATCACCGTGACGCGGGACGCGCACTAACCGCGACCGGACCACGCCCGGTCAGGTGCCCTTGGCGCCCTTGCCGGCCTTGAGCCCCATGGACTCGTGCAGGGCCTTGAGCGCCGAGTCCGACATTTCGTGCGGCGCGCCCGCGAGCGGCCCGTTGCGCTTGCGGATCTCGGCGAGCGCGCTGTCGGCCAGGGCCGTGTTCTTCTGCTCCTTCGCAACCATATAGATGCCAAACAGGGGCGCGGCGTGCTGCGGCGCGAGGTCGGCCGCGGCGCGGTACTTCGCGAGCGCGCCGGCATAGTCCTTCTTCCGGAAGAGCGCGTTGCCGGTGTCCAGCGTGGCGAGCGCGGCGGGCCCGATGAGCGCGTGCGCGGCTCCGGCGGTGTTCGAGGCCGGCACGGACGCGGCCTTTCCGAGCGGCGTCCTGGGACCCGAGTCACCGTGCGAGCACGCGGCCGCGGCGACGAGGGCAACACCGGCGACGAACGGGGCGAAGTGGCGGGTCATCATGATTGGCAGCGCTCCTGATGCGCGACGGTTACTTGTTGAGCGGGTTGGTGAAGTGACATGCGAGGCAGATGCGCCCGTTGCGGCTCGCCATCTTCTCGGCGTCGAAACCGGGGCCGTGCGGATTGATGCGCGCCCCGAGCTGCGAGTGGCACTGCATGCAGTACGTCTGCTGGTGGCACGTGGTGCACGATGGCAGGTCCTGCCGTGCCGCGCGCCCGTGCAGCAGCAGCCACAGTGGCTGCGCGTTGTGGAACGTCGCGCTGCGTTGGGTGGCGCTGCGCGGCGCGAGGCCGGACTGGATGTGGCACGACCGGCAGAACGCCTGTGGGTTGTGGCAGCTGCTGCAGTCCACGTCGCGCGCGTAGGCCTGCGGCGCATGGGTGGACACGAAGTTCGCCGGGTGATAACCCCGCGCGGCCTTCTCCCCGGCGTGACACTTCGTGCAGAACGACTGGGCGTGACAGCTCGCGCACTGCAGCTCGCCCGAGGCCGCCGCCTGCGAGTGCGTCCGGATGAACCCGGCCTCGTGCACGCGAACGTGCCTCACGGTACTGTCCGCGGCGTGCGGTTGCGGAATCCATGCGGCGGCGACGACGTTCGCCGCCGCAGGCACGCCGGGCCGACCCGGATCGACGGCGCGCTTGAGCTGCACACCAGGCGCCGTGCCGTCGCCACCGGCCGGCATGTCGCGCAGGACGGCCGCCGCGCCATTGCCGGTGTGACACGTGGCGCAGCTCGACCGGGCGTGGCACGTCGCGCAGTTGGCGCCGGCCGCCGTGGCGAGCGCCCCGTGGGCGACGCCGAAGTCGGCCGCGGCGTGCGTGGCGGGCACGGGATATGTCGGCGCCCGGCCGGCCACCGCGCGCGCGACGCGCGCGTCGCTGGCGAGCGCCTGGATCGCGGTGTTGCGTGACGCATCCACATGGCAGCGCGCGCAGCTTTCGCGCGCGTGGCACGTGGCGCACTGCATGCCGTTGGCGCGCGCCGACGCGCCGTGCGCGGCGAGGAAATCGGCGCGGCCGTGCGAAACGGGCTTCGGCAGCGCGGCCACGCGCGCGTCACTCAGGCCCGTGGCGGCGGCGAGCGGGCGGTGGCAGGTGGTGCACCGGTTGGCGTCGTCGAGGTGCGCGGGCGCGCGGTGCGCGTGGCAACCGACACACCCGTCGGGCGAGGCCTTGGCGACGTGCATCCAGGCGGTGTCGCGCACGGCGGCGTGGCACGACGTGCAGGTCACGTCCTTCGCCTTGGCGAGGTGCGCGGGATGCGAGAAGGAGAGCAGGCCGAGCCCGCGGGGCGCGGGCGGCGCCCACGAAACGCGTTTCTGGATGACGCCATCGTGACACTGCGCGCAGACAGTGGGCGGCGGGAACACCGCGGCGGCATCGCCGGCGGGGACGCCCGCGTGGCAGCCGGCGCACGTGGGGAACAGCGCCGCGTGCTTCGCGTGCGGGAACGGTTCGACGGGCTGCTGGGCCCGTGCGGCCGGCGCCGCGAACGTCAGCGCCGCGGCGGCGCAGGTGGCGAGGGCGAGCCGCGCCACACGGGACACGCGCGCCGTCATGGCGTGCCTCCCATGCCCGGGTCGCGCCCCACGGTCCACTCGAACCGGAGCGACGCGCGCCGCTGGGTCCAGTCGGGCCCCGCCGCGCCGTTGGTGAGCTGGTGCTGGTACGCCCCGACGTCGAGCACCACGCGCGTGTCGTCGCGAATGGGCAGTGCTCCGGAAAGGGCGATGCCATAGATGCGCCCGGTGCCCACGCGGAACTCGTAGATGTTCTGCGTCACGGACCCGTCCACGCCGAGCATGGCGCCGCTCTCGCGCGACCACCGGGCGCCCGCGCGCACGTCGGTGTTGGCGGCGCCGCTGCCGATGTCCACGTCGTACGAGGCGTACGTGGCGAGCGACGTGCGCGGCGTCCACGAGAGATCGCCGCCGGCACGCCAGCCATTGGTGCGAAGGTCGAACCCGGCGTCCGTCTCCTGGTACGTGCGGTACGCGCCGCGCAGGGCGAGCGTGAGCGGCTCGCCGGGCGCGCTCCAGTTGGCCGTCGCGCGCACCTCGTCGTACCCGACGGGCGCGAACGCGCCCCAGATGGTCCAGAGGTCGAAGTACGGCCGGGAGTGCCGCACTTCCACGGACCCGCCGAGCGTGCGGATGCCCGCCGTGGAGACGCGCAGGCGCGCCTCGTTCCAGTCGCCGGTGGCCATGTCGTACGTGAGCGAGAGGGCCGCTTCCGTGGGGCCGCGCCGGGCGCTGCCGTCGAACGCCACGCGCTCGGAATAGAGGCCGCTGCGGTCGGCGACCATCACGCGCTGGTACACGAGCGACGCGGCGCTGAGGGCGTCCGGCCGGTACCGCGCGCGCACCCCGAAGATCAGCCCGTCGTCGTCGGGCGGGAGATTCTCGACAGCGGCCAGCTCGCCGGACGTATAGCCGTCGTTGAGCCCGCCCAAGAGCGCGCGCCCCGCCCATCCCTCGACGGAGTACGCGTCGCGGCGCACAGTGGCGTTGGCGCCGTCGAAGTTGTACGCCCCGAGCCCGCCGGTGATCCACTGGCGGCCGAGTCGCGCGTCCCATCGGCCGCGCTGCAACTCGGCGTACGCGTCGAGCACGTCGAAGTGATCGTCGGCGCGCGGCCACGTGAAGGCGTTGTCGCCCGCCTGGGTGCGCGCGCGGCCGTTGGCGTGGAAGCTGAGTCCCTGCACCCAGCCCCAGCCCGCGAGGGTGAGGTCCTGCACCACCGGCATCGCGCTCACGCGGGTGCCGGAGCGCTCGAACATGCAGTAGGTGGCGCTAACCGGGCACAGCGCCGGCACGCCGTCGGGCGACGTGCGCCACTCCCCGGTTCCGGGAACGGTCGCGCTCGGCACCGAGTCCGTGACCAGGGGCCGCAGCTCGATGAACTGCATGGTGGTGACGCCGGAGATGCGCACGCCCTGCGCGCGCGCCTCGGGCGTGCCGGCCACGCCGACGCCGAGCGTGACGGCGGCGGTGAGGGCCGCAAGGGTCCGGCGGGGCAGCAGCCGGAGCGCGCGCCGCGTCATGGCCCCCCCCCCGCACGCGTGAACGCATGCGACGGCATCACGTGGCACGACGAGCACTCGCGCACGGCATAATGATCGCGCTTGTCCTGGTGGCACGCGAGGCAGAGCGGCCGCGAGGCGGCGCTCGCCTGGAACCGGCCCGTGGCGTGGCAGGCCGCGCAGCCGTCGTGCGCCGTGCGGTCGTGGCCCGTGCGCGCGTCGGTGTGGCAGGCCGCGTAGTCGCGGTCGGGCTGGTGGTGGTCCGCGTGGCACGACGTGCACGTGGTGGTGACGGATCGTCGGTCGTTCGCGGCGTGGCAACGGGCGCAGTCGAGCTTCACATGGCGCGCATGCGAGAACCCGAGCGTGCGCGTCACGTCCCGCGGGCGGGCCGACACGTGGAACGTGACGGCCGTGGGATACGGCGCCATCGTCGTGGTGGCGTGGCAGGCGGTGCACTGCGCCTTCTGCTGCGCGCCGTGGTGGCAGGCGAGGCAACCGTCGGGGCGCGCGAATTTTAGTGCGCCGTGCGTGGTGGTTGTGCCGTGACACTGCGTGCACTGCAATGACTTGTGGGGCGCGTGCAGGAACGTGGTGTCGGTGTGCTGCGGCGGACGCGAAGACTCGGTACGCGGCAGGGAGCGGCTCCTCGGGGCCCGTGCCGGTGCGAAGGCGACCGTGCGGAAGGCGGCGGTGCGCCGGGCGCTCGACGCCCGGCGCGCGCGCGCATGCCCGCCGGTGGTTCGCGCGGGAGCTCGCACCCACGCGACCGGCGCGATGGAGACACTGTCGCCGCCACGAAGGCCCGGGGTGCCGGGCGGCGCGGTGAAGATGTTCTTGTGGCAGGCGAGGCAGTCGGTGCCCTTCACCTTCCAACTGTGCGCCTGATGGCACGCGCCGCAGTCGTCAAGCTTGTGGTTGCCCAGCCCCCGGTGGAACGCCGTCTTCGTGTCCACCGCGGCATGGCACTGCGCCGCGGCGCAGCTCTTGAACGCGTCGCGCGGGGCGTCCTGTTTGTGCGGATCGTGGCATGAGCCGCACGAGCCCTGGTGCGGGTCGGCGGCGAGGTCGAACGTGAGCACCTTCTCGGCCATCTGGTGGCACGCGGCGCAGCCCAGCTCCTTCGGCGCAACAGCGCGTTTCGCCTCCGCGACCGTTTCGCCCTCGGGCACCTGGGCGCGGAACGCGTGGCACGTGGTGCAGTGCAGGAACTTCGCGTTCGACATGGCGCCGAGCTTCACCTTGAGGCCCGCGTGGCAGCCCGACTGTTCACACGTCGCGTTGTTCGGGTTGAACATATGGAAGTCGCGTCCGTGGCAGGTGACGCATTGCACGTTCTTCAGCGCGGACGAGTCGGACTTGAGGTGGATGACGTGCCCCGCGGTGAGCATGACGTTGGTGCGCGCCGAGTCGGTGTTGCTCCGGGCGTGGCATTCGGAACAGACCGCGGTCGGCACCTTGTCGTGCGCGGGGATGGCCATGCGCCGCTCGAACACCCAGTAGAACATCTCCTTCGAGCTGGCGATGAGCGGTTGCCGGTGGCAGGCGTGGCACTGCAGGTCCTTGTGGGCGGTGACCTGGAAACGATTCCACGCCGTGTCCATGAGGTGGCACGACTGGCAGAAATCGTTCTTGTGCATCACGTAGTTGTAGTTGTACAGGCCGACGAAGCCCATGATGAGGGCGACGAACCCGCCGGCCGAGACGATCGTGATCTTGTAGATTCGCGACCGCGAGAGGAACCATCCCCAGAGGTTGCGGCGATGCTGCCAGATCTTCCAGGCCACGATCGCCGCGATGGGCCCGCCGATGAAGATGCCGGCGATCTGGACCCACTGCGGGACCGTCGAGAGCAGGAAGCGGAACAGCTGGCCCGTGGGGTCCGTCGTCGCGCCCGCCACCGTGCCCGACGCCGTCCCGCCGCCGTAGTGGGCCTCGGGATTCTGCAGCAGCAGGAACATCAGGCGCGGAGTGATCACGGACGCATCCGGTGCGGCGAACGCACGACGCGGGACCGGATCGTCGCGATGGCGAACGTCCGGTCCCGCGTCATCATGCTTCGCCGGCGGGGGTCCAGGGCGACCCGCTTACCGGCCTCCCTCGCCAATCACCTGCCCCTTCTTGAACATCGGGGTCAGCTGCGCCGCCGTAAGGCTCGCGGTGAGGTTGTAGTCCTTCTTCATCTGGTTGATGCTCGCGATGAGCAGCTGCTCCACAAGGAACGGGTTGTGGACGAACGATCCCGGCTTGTTCGCGACACTGACGTTGAACTGCGTGCCCATGCAGGTGGTGTAGGCCACCGTCGTCGAGAACGTGCACTCGGCCTTCTTGGGCCCCAGCTTGGCGCTCGCGACGAGCGCGTTGGCCTGGCCGACGAGGAGGGTGATCCGCGCCTGCGCCGTGTTGAAGGCACTCCGCGCGGCGGTTTCGGTGCCATGGCAGCCCGTGGCGATGCAGCTGCGGAACGTCTGTGCGGACACGTCGCAGGTCTGGCTGTCGGTGGGCAGGCCGTTCGTCCCCACGCACGGCGTGGCCAGGAACCGGTGGCCGGTGCTGAACACCTGGGCGCCCGTTGCCGGGTCGGTGCCGCTATACGCCTGCACGTGGCAGGTCGCGCACAGCTTGGGATTCTTCGACGGGGTGCCGTGGGTCGCGATGATCGAGTCGCTCGCGGCCATGCCCGGGGGGAACCAGCCGGCGTTGCCGAACAGCGTGGGGCCTTCGGGCGAGTGCGCGCTGTTGCGCGTGCTGCCCGGCTGCGTGACGTCGGCCACCGTGGCGTTCCGCTGGTGGCACTTCACGCAGAGATTGTCGCTCAGGCTGGCGGAGCTCAGCGAGTACCGCAGCTGATGGTCGTTGTCCGAGCCGTGCGGGTCGTGACAGACGGCGCACGTCGCGGGCTGCTTGGCGGCGTCCGCCTTCTCGATATAGTTGTGGTTCACGCCCCACGCCGCGAGCGCGCCCTGACCCGTGTGGCAGCTCTGGCAGTACGGATCCGTGCTGCTGTGGGACGCTTCCCACGTGGTGGCGTGGCCCGACTTCTTCCACTCGTCCACGAACGGCTCGTGCACGCCCGTGTGGCACTCGCCGCAGCCGATCGTGATGTTCGTGTCGGCGCGGATCGAGGCGAGCGGGCGATTGCCGCTGTTGGGACCGCTGGCGTGCGTGAGGCCAGGGCCGTGGCAGCTCTCGCACTGCACGTCGTGGTAGCGCGACGCCTTGGTGGTGCGATAGCCGACGGAGGTGTCGGCAACGATGTTGCCCTTGTCGTTGACCGTGTGGCACGCCTCGCACGTGCCGGTCGCGTGGCCGCTGGCCTGCAGGTCGGCCCACGCGCTGGCGTGCTTCGTGCTGGCCCAGCGCACCTGGAAGTCCACGTGGCACGAACCGCAGACGGTCTGCTTGTTCGTTTCGTCGTAATAGCCGACGAAGCTTGCCGCCGCGGCGGGCGGCGCGGCGAAATCGGTGCCGCTCTTGTACACGACCTTCTCGCTCGTGCAGCCCGCGGTGAATGCAGCGGCGCCGAGCGCCGCGAGTCCGAGCAGATAGATGCGAGAGCTTCTCATGGGTCCTTCCATTAGGTCCCGGATGACCGGGGTTCATGGTACGACGATACGAACTCTGCGGGGACGCTAAGCGCTTCTACGAGGGTCAATTGTCAGGGATTTCACCTATACAATGGTCTCAAAATCCGGGCAGAGCCATGGGGAGTCCATCGTCGGAAGCGGCCATGTGGCGAACGTTACGCGGCGCGGTGACCGGAATCGGGGCCTGTTCGGCCAGCATAGGGAAAGCCCTACATGCGGTCGGCGAACCTCTGGATGGCTGGGGAGCCCCAGTCGCGCGCATCCTTCACGCAACCGGCCGGCAGGTGGCGGCCTCATCGCTCCACGCGGTGCGTGGAAGGAGACGCAACATGTCGCGGAACGTGTACGTCGTGCCTACGAATACCTGGTACATCGAGCG
Source organism: uncultured Gemmatimonas sp. (assembly GCA_964556915.1). Lineage (GTDB taxonomy): Bacteria > Gemmatimonadota > Gemmatimonadetes > Gemmatimonadales > Gemmatimonadaceae > Fen-1231. The sequence continues at coordinate 5,530 of CAZKYG010000161.1, read as the reverse complement.
CGCCACATGGGTGATCGCCGGCACGTTCGTGCTCGGCGCCACGCTGCTCGCCGCCTTCGTGGACCCGCGGTTCGTGGTGCTGGTCGCGGCGACCGGTATCGCGTCGATCGTGGTGGGGCTGACGGGATTCTGCATGGTGGGTACGGTGCTCAAGCGGCTGGGCATGCCGTCGAAGCTCGGCGACCCCGCGCGCGATGCGCGGTTCTACTTCACGCGCACGGACTCGTGGTACCTGGAACGCCGCATCTTCGTCACCGTCGGGTTCAACCTCACGCTGGCGTCGGTACTCTCGCTCGTGCACAGCGCGTGGTGGCTGGCGTTCACCGGATTCGTGGGTGTCGCGATGTTCTGGTTCGCGGCCACGGGGTTCTGCATCATGGCGAACATGCTCTACTGGATTGGCGCCGAACCGCGCCTGGCGCCGGAATACGCGCGCCGTCCTATCGGGGCACCCATTGCGGGGCAGCGCTGAACAGGCCATCCACGACACCGATGTGGTAGCCGAGCCAGAGGCCGAACCCGAGGCTGAGGGCACCTGAGGCAAGGCGGACGGATCGGCTGAAGCGCGCGAGGCGTCCGGCGGCGTATGCCGCCGGCGCCGCCATGGCCACGGTGATGATCGCCATGCCGGCGACAGTGCCGAACCCGAAGACCACGAGATACAGCAGCGCCCAGCGCACGTCGTCGATGAGCGGGAGGATGAGCAGCGTCACGGCCGCGGAGCCGGCGAGCCCGTGGACGAGGCCGATCACGAACGGCTTCACGCCCGACACGGCGACATGCGTGTGGCGCGGCGGCACGAGGTTGAGCGCGCCGAGCACCACGAGCATGGCGGCGACCGCGAACTCGAGCGACAGGCCGAGCCGCGGGCTGAACGACCACTTGAAGAGCACGATTGCGCCGCCCACGACGAAGATCGTGAGCGTGTGGCCGATCCCCCACAGCGCCCCGATGCGGCTGGCGCGCACGACGGACCGCTCGCGCCCGACGATCGTGGACACGGCGACGACGTGATCCGGGTCGGTGGCGTGCCGCATGCCGAGCAGCAGGCTCGTGGCGAACGCCACGGACAGGTCGATCATGGCGTCACGATGCCAGTGCGCTCCGCGGCGAGCACGGCGGCGGCGATCGCCGCCTGGCCATAGCTGATGGCGCCGTCGTTGGGACCGAGCTGGCGCGGCACGAGGACGCGGAGCCCGGCCTCCTCGAGCCGGTAGCGAACGCCGCGGAGCAGCCGCGCGTTCTGGAACGAGCCGCCGCCGAGCGCGACCGTGCGGAGGCCGGCCTCGAGCGCCACGCGCGCGCCGACGCGCGCGACCACGTTCACGATGCTCTCGTGGAACTCCGCCGCCAGCTGGCAGCGATCGTCTCCTCGCACGGCGCGCTCGCCGAGACTCACGAGCGTCGGCACGGGATCGATCACGAGCATGCCGTCCTCGTCGCGCACCGCCATGCCGGAGGCGGCGACGGGGCGCGTGCCCGCGAGCGTCTCGAGCTCCATCGCCGCCTGCCCCTCGAAGCTCGCGCGGCTGCGCACGCCGAGGATGGCGGCGGCCGCATCGAACAGGCGGCCCATGGACGAGGCCGGCGGCGCGTTGATGTTGCGCTCGAGCTGGCGGGTGACCACCGCGCGGAGTTGCGGCGCGATGCGTTCGAAGGCGAGGGCCATGGCGCCGGCGGCCGACGGCGCGAGCGAGAGGTAGCCGGCCGCGGCGCGCCAGGGTTCGCGCGCGCCGGTGTCGCCGCCGGGGAGCGGCGCGTATCGCAGGTGCGCCTTGCGCCGGTACCCGGTGAGCGACGCCACCATGACTTCGGCCCCCCAGATGCGGCCGTCGTCGCCGTAGCCCGTGCCGTCGAGCGCGATGCCCACGGCCGGGCCGGCTTCGCCATGCTCGGCGAGCACGGCGGCCACGTGCGCGTGATGGTGCTGGACGGCGATGATGCGCGGCAGGCCCATTTCGGCGGCGATGCGCGTGGACAGGTAGCCCGGATGCAGGTCGCGGACGGCCACCTGCGGGTCGATGCGGAACAGGTCGCGGTACCGCCGCAGGGCGGCGTGATAGTGCGTGAACGCCTCCATGCCCTCGAGGTCGCCGATGTGCGGACTCATGAACGCGGCGTCGCCGGCGGCGAGGGTGAAGGTGTTCTTGAGGTGCGGGCCGACGGCTACGAGGGGCACCGGCGCGGCCACGGGCAGTCGCACGGGCAACGGCGCGTAGCCGCGCGACCGCCGCAGGAGGACCGGTTCGTCGTCCACGAGGCGGACGACGGAATCGTCCACACGCGAGAGGATCTCGCGGTCGTGCAGGAGGAAGCAGTCGGCGATGGCGCCGAGCCGCTCGACCGCCTCCGCGTTGCCGATGGCGATGGGCTCGTCGCTGCGATTGCCGCTCGTCATCACGAGCGGCGTGCGCGCGGCTTCGAGCAGGAGGTGGTGCAGCGGCGTGTACGGCAGCATGACGCCGATCTCGCCGATGTTCGGCGCGACCGACGGCGCGACGCGGCTCTGCGGCCGCCGCGGGAGCAGCACGATGGGCCGCTCCGGGCCCTGGAGCAGGCGTTCGGCCGCGCGCGACACGATGCCGATGGCGCGGGCGTCGTCGAGCGTGGCGACCATGACGGCGAGCGGCTTCGCGTCGCGGGCCTTGCGCGCGCGGAGCCGCTGCACCGCCGCCTGGCTGGTCGCGTCGCACGCGAGGTGGAACCCGCCCACGCCGCGGACGGCGACGATGCGCCCCACGGCGAGGAGGTTGCCGGCATCCCGGATGGCGGCGGGGCCGCGCGCCATCTCACGCGCGTCCGTGTCGGCCAACCAGAGCTGCGGGCCGCAGTCGTTGCACGCGACGGTCTCGGCGTGGAACCGGCGGTCGCCGGGCGCTTCGTATTCGGCGCGGCACGACGCGCACATGGGGAAGGCGGCCATGGACGTGCGCTCGCGATCGTACGGCAGCGCGTCGATCACCGTGTATCGCGGCCCGCAGTCCGTGCACGTGATGAACGGATGGCGGTAGCGGCGGCCGTCCGCGTCGTGCAGCTCGCGTTCGCAGGCGGCGCAGATCGCGACATCCGGCGGCACGGGGCGATTGCCGCCGGCGTCCGTGCTCTCGGCGATGGTGAACGTGGCCGTGCCCTGGACGTCGGCAGCGGTTGATCGCAGCGCATCGATGCGCGAGACGGGCGGCGCCTCGACGGGCAGCAGCCGCTCGAACGCGTCGAGCGCGCCGCGGGGCCCTTCGACGTGGATCTCGACCGTCCCCGCGACGTTGCGTACCCAGCCGGCGAGGCCGAGCCGCACGGCGAGTCGGTGGATGAACGGCCGGAACCCGACGCCCTGTACGACGCCGGTCACGCGGACGAACCGCGCCGAAGTCGGCGCGACGGCGGTCACACGTGCGCCCGCGCCGGCCCGGCAATCCGGCGCAGGAAGTCGAACCACTCGCGCAGTCCGGTGGCGCGGAGGGCGGACACGGAGAAGAACCCGAGGCGCGGGTTGACCGTGCGCGCGTTGGCCATCGCGAGGTGGATGTCGAACGGCACGTAGTCGAGGAGGTCGGTCTTGGTCATGACGACGTGGCCGGCCTTCTCGAACATCGTGGGATACTTGAGCGGTTTGTCCTCGCCTTCCGTGACGGAGAAGAGGACGATCTTCTCGCGCTCGCCGAGGTCCCAGTTGGCCGGGCAGACGAGGTTGCCCACGTTCTCGATGACGAGGAGCCGCGTCTGGTCGAGGTCGATGTGGTCGAGCGCGGCCTGCACCTGCAGGGCGTCGAGGTGGCACGCACCGCCGGTGATCACGGCGCTGACGATGCGATCGGTGTGCGCGGCCAGGCGCTCGGCGTCGTTCTGTGTCTGCACGTCGCCGGTGACGACGGCGATGCCAAGTTCCTCGCCGACCGCGGCGAGGGTTCGTTCGAGCAGCGTCGTCTTCCCCGCCCCGGGCGACGACACGAGGTTGATCGCGGTGACGTCGTGGGCGCGGAGGCGTTCTCGCAGGGCCGCGGCGATCTCGTCGTTGCGCGCCATGACCCGCTCGCGCACCTCAATCGTCCGGATTGCCATCATCCACCTCCAGGAACTTCACCTGCAACGTGTCGCCCGCGACCGGCAGGATGGCCGCGCGGGCGGAGCGGAAGGGCGGCGTCGCGAGGACGGCCGTGAGGCAGAACTCGAGGTTCGCGGGCTCGACGCCGGCGTGGTCGCCAACTTCGACGCCGACGCACACGAGCGTCGGCGCGGCGTCGCCAAGTCGCTCTTCGGCGATGCGGGCGATGTCGAGGGCGAGGGACATCTCATGCATGAGATGGCAGGTGGCAGAGGGCAGAGGGCAGACCGGCCTGCGGGGGAGCCGCCGTGGACGGCGTGCACCGGTGGCCCCATGATTCGAGCCGCCGGATGACGGCGGCCACGAGCGCATCCATCGCGTGCGCGACGCGGGGACTGAGTTCCGTGCCCAGTTCAACCGTTTCCGGCTGGATGCCGATGGCCACCACCTCGTGGGGCAGGTGGCCGCGCCATTCGGCGAGCGCAAGCGCGTCCTTCATGTCCACCTGGTGCGGCGAGAGCTTGCGCGAGATGTAGATCGGCAGCTGGTCGCGCTCGAGCTCCACGATGTCGCCGGGCTCGGCGTGCGCGGCGATCGCGTCCACCAGCAGCAGGCGGCCCGCGTCCTCGATGACCGGAACGAGCGAGAGGCCCCAGGTGGCGCCGTCCACGAGCTCGACGCCCTCGAGAGTCCACTCCTGCTGCAGGCGTGCGAGCGCGGCGAGGCCGACGCCGTCATCGGCCATGATCGGGCTGCCCAGTGCGATGACGACAGTCGGCCGCATGGTCACTTTCTCGCGGGATACTCGTGGGTCGGCCAGGGGCTGGCGGGCACGCGACCGACGTCGAAGTCCTCGTACATCTCGTCGGCGGCGATGTACCGCCCGCCGGTGATGATCGACGACACGACGCCCGCGCGTTCGACGTAGTCCGAGCGGATCGCGAAGTACACGTGCATCGTGACGAAGATGATGAACGCCCACGTCAGCACGTGGTGGACGAGCCGCACCTCCTGCAGCCCGCCGAGGAGCGGCGGCACCCAGCTGAACACCGTGAAGATCACGCCGCCGGGATTCGACTGACCGTAGAGCGTGAACCCGGTGACGACCATGACGATCGTCATGAGGTAGGTGCCGGTGTACGACACCTGCTGGAGCGGGTTGTGGCCGACGTAGTTCGGCTGGCGGTCGGGCCGGAACGTCAGGTACGCGATGCCCGTGCGGACGATGTTGGCGACGCTGCGCGGTGCCACCGGCAGGAGCGCGGGGAGGCGCTCGAACTGGTTGCCGGCGAAGAGCCAGTACACGCGGACGATCCCGGTCATGACGAGCACGGCGGCGGCGGTGAAGTGGATGAACCGCATCCACCCCATGAGGAAATGCGAGCTCGCCTCGCCGGATGTCATGAAGTACGGGCGTCCGATGTAGAATCCCGTGACCACGAGCGAGACGACGCAGGCGGCGGCGATCCAGTGCATGGCGCGGATCGG
>CAZKYG010000160.1:0-4118 GCA_964556915.1 uncultured Gemmatimonas sp. | reverse complement strand
GCACCCGGGCAGCTGGATGGCGCAGATGCGCGCGGCCAACGCGCTGGCGCGCGCGCAACGCATGGACGACGGCGTGCGCCTCCTCGAGCGGGCCTACGCCCTCTTTCCCGACGACGGGAGCGACGACGCGCCTGCGTCGCTGCTCGCCCGGTACTATCTCGGCCGCGGCGACAGCACGAAGGCCCTGCCGTACCTCGACGTGGTGGTGCACGCGGACGAGTCGGCGTACGACGCGAACGTCGCGCTCGGGCGCATCGCGCTGGCCCGTGGCGACACGGCCCGGGCGATCGACGCGCTGGAGCGGGCGGTGTACATCAACCCGTTCCCGGCCGAGCTGCACCAGTTGCTGGCGACCGTCGCGTCGGCGCACGGCGACCACGCGAACGCGGTGCGCGAGCGCGAGGCACTCGTGGCGCTCGACCCGGTGGACCGGGCGGAGGCGCTGTACCAGCTGGCGCTCGCGCACCGCGCCGCCGGCGACGTGGCGCAGGCGAAGCACGCCGTGCTGATGGCGCTGGAAGACGCGCCCAATTTCGAGAAAGCGCAGGACCTGCTGCTGGCCATCGTTGACGGGAGGACTCCATGATCGCGTACCGCACCGGACTCATCGCATGCGCCACGGCCGCGGTGGCCATCGCGGCCACGCCACCGTCGGCGACCGCCCAGCGCGGCGGCCGGTTTCCGCGCGGGTACGGCATGGAGCAGATGCTGGGTGACCCGAACGGCTACTACACGCCGCCGGACTTCCACGGCAACCCGCCGTACGACGGGCGGTTCACGTTCGCGCGCATCAAGTACCGCGGCTACGGGCGCTGGTCGGGGCGCGAGGGGCCGGGATGGTCGCACGACTATCCGGACGCCGACGTCCACTTCATGAAGATCGTGCGCGAGATCACGAGCATGCGCCCGTTCACGAGCCAGGGGAACATCATCGGCGGCGCGATCGTGGCGCTCGACGATCCGCTCCTCTTCAAGTATCCCGTGGCCTACCTCTCGGAGCCCGGCGGCTGGTTCCCGAACGCGGCCGAGGCGAAGGGCCTGCGCGAGTACCTGCTCAAGGGCGGCTTTCTCATCATCGACGACTTTCCGGCGTTCAACTGGCCGGAAATGGAAGCGGGAATGCACCTGGCCTTCCCCGAACTCCACCCGATCCAGATGACGGGAAAGGAGCCGATCTTCGACTCCTTCTACAAGGCCGACATCACTCGTGTGCGGAGCGAGTACGGGCGCAATGAAGGTTTCTACGCGTACTACGAGGACAACGACCCGTCCAAGCGGCTGCTGGTGATCGCCAACTACAACAACGACGTGGGCGAGTCGTGGCAGTGGTCGGGCACGGGCTGGCAGCCGGTGGACGTGACGAACGAGGCATTCAAGCTTGGGATCAACTACCTCGTTTACGCATTGACGCACTGACGTGCGTCAGTGCGTCGACGATAGACGATAGACGATAGACGATAGACGACAGACGATAGAAGGCAGACCCTCAACACAACCGCCGTGACTTCCACCGACACCGCCCCCGCGCTGGATTCCGCCGCCGACATCGCCCTCGCCGACCGCCTGAAGGCTGGTGTCGACCAGGTGAACGCCGAACTGCACAAGCTCATCGTCGGGCAGGAGACGGTGATCGAGCAGGTGCTGCTCTCGCTCTTCGCCGGCGGCAACAGCCTGATCGTCGGCGTGCCGGGCCTGGCCAAGACGCTGCTCATCAACACGATCTCGAAGGTCCTCGACCTCAAGTTCTCGCGCATCCAGTTCACGCCGGACCTGATGCCGAGTGACATCACGGGCACCGACATCATCAACGAGGACCCGCAGACCGGGCGCCGCGGGCTGGTGTTCACGCCTGGCCCGGTGTTCGCGAACATCGTGCTCGCCGACGAGATCAACCGGACGCCGCCCAAGACGCAGGCGGCGCTGCTCGAGGCCATGCAGGAGCACCGCGTGACGGTGCAGGGCAAGACGTATCCGCTTGCCGAGCCGTTCCACGTGTTCGCCACGCCAAACCCGATCGAGCTCGAGGGCACGTATCCGCTGCCTGAGGCGCAGCTCGACCGCTTCATGTTCCACATCGTCATGGACTACCTCGGTGAGGACGACGAGGTGCTCGTGGTGACGCGCACCACGGCTACGATGGCGCAGCAGTTCGCGCACGCGCTCACGGGGGACGACGTGCGCGCGTTCCAGGCCCTGGTGCGCCGTGTGCCCGTGGCCGACGCCGTGGCGCGCTACGCCGTGCAGCTCACCCGCGCGAGCCGCCCGGGCCCGAAGGCGCCGAAGTTCGTGAACGAGTGGGTGTCGTACGGCGGCTCCACGCGCGCGCCGCAGCAGCTCATCCTCGCCGGCAAGGCGCGCGCGCTCATGCAGGGCCGCTACCACGTGAGCTTCGACGACGTGCGGGCGCTGGCGAAACCCGTCCTGCGCCACCGCATCCTCATGAACTTCCACGCCGAGTCCGAGAAGGTGACGTCGGACGCGATCATCGAACAGCTGCTCGCCGCCGTGCCCGTGCCCGGATCGGGGATGCGCTAGGTGGCGACCCACGCCTCCATCCCCGGCTCCGAGTTCCTCGACCCCGCGGTCCTCTCGCGGATCGGGAACCTGGAGTTCGTGGCTAGGGTGGTGGTCGAGGGGTTCATCAACGGCCTCCACCGCTCGCCGCACCTGGGGTCGTCCACCGACTTCGCCGAGCACCGGCCGTACATGCCCGGCGACGACATCCGGCGCATCGACTGGCGCGTGTTCGCGCGCACCGACCGCTTCTACGTGAAGGAGTTCGAGGCGGAGACGAACACGAACTTCCTCGCCGTGCTCGACGTGTCGCCGTCCATGCGGTACCGCGGCACGTCGGAAGGCGGGCCGCGCGTGAGCAAGCTCGAGTACGGCTGCTTCCTCGCCGCGGCGCTGGCGTACTTCTCGGCCGGCCAGCGCGACCGGGTAGGGCTCGCCACGTTCGACGGCGACCTCGTGGACTACGTGCCGCCCTCGGCGCGGCACCTGCAGCAGGTGCTGTACGCGCTCGACCGCGCCAACCGGGCCGGCACGGTGCGGAGTCCGGGCGAGACGACGGCCGAAGGCGCGGCGCCCCGACCACCGAAACCCGCGAACCCCGACGCGCCGATCGACCAGCAGCCGTCGGGGCGCACCGAGCTGCTCGGGCCGCTCCGCAAGCTGTCCGAGTCGGTGCGGCGCCGGAGCATCGTGCTCCTCATCTCGGACCTGTACCAGGACCCGGACCAGGTGTTCGACGCGATCGACCACCTGCGGGGGCGCGGCAACGACCTCATCTGCTTCCACCTGCTCGACCGCGACGAGATCGAGTTTCCGTTCGACGAGGCCGGCAACTTCATTGACGTCGAGACGGGCACGCGCCTGCCGCTGATTCCCGGCTACCTGCGCCAGCAGTACCGGGCGCTCGTGCAGGAGCACACCACGAAGCTGCGCGACATCGCGCGCGAGCGGCGCGTGGACTACGCCCGCTTCGACACCTCGCGCCCCATCGCGGACGCGCTGTACGCCTACCTCGGCGCGCGCGAGCGCTTCAACCGGGTGCGCTGACCCATGTCGCTGCTCGCGCCGTGGTTCCTCGCGGGGCTGGTCACGATCGGCGTGCCGATCGCGATCCACCTCATCAATCGCGAACGCAAGACGGTGGTGCCGTTCCCGTCGCTCATGTTCCTGCAGCGCGTGCCGTACCGCTCGGTGCGCCGCCAGAAACTGCGCCACCTGCTGCTGTTCTCGCTCCGGTGCCTGGCCCTGCTGCTCTTCGTGGCCGCGTTCGCGCGGCCCTTCTTCGCGCGCGCGCGGGTGCTCGAGGCGGCGAACGGCGCCCGCGAGCGCGTGATCCTGCTCGACCGGTCGGACTCGATGGGATACGGCACCCGCTGGCAGGCGGCGAAGGATTCCGCGCGGGCTGCCATCGGTGTGCTGCGCCCGGGTGACCGCGTGACGCTCGTGACCTTCGCGACCGATGCCGCGGCGCAGACCGAGCCGACGGGCAACCGGGCGGAGCTCGAGCGCGCGATCGACCGTGCGACGCTCAGCGCCGAGGGGACCCGATACGGGCCCGCCCTCAAGTTCGCCGGCGACCTCCTCGCCGCGTCGGACCTGCCCAA
>CAZKYG010000159.1:0-4033 GCA_964556915.1 uncultured Gemmatimonas sp. | reverse complement strand
GGCGTCCGGCGAGCACGCCATCCTGCTCACGCGCACCGGCGAGCATGCGGGCCGCCAGGCGCCGATCCCCGAGCCGGCGTCGGAGCCGCGCGCGATGCCCGAGCGCAAGCCGACCATGCTCATCATCGACGACGAGGCGGCCATCCGGCAGGGCCTGCGGCGCTACCTCACGCGGCGCGGCTGGGCGGTGGAGGAGTCGCCCGACGGCGCCGACGCGCTGGCGCGCCTGCTGCGCACCGACGCGGCGCGCATCTACGACGTGGTGCTCTGCGACCTCAAGATGGCGGGCGTAAGCGGCATGGACGTGTACGACCGCGTGCTCGCGACGGTGCCGGCGGTGGCGCAGCGCTTCATCCTGTCGACGGGCGACACGTCGGCGCCGGACGTGTCGGGGTTCCTCGCGCAGGTGACCGTGCCGATCCTCGAGAAGCCGTTCGAACTGACGGTGCTCGAGTCGCTCGCCGGGCAGGTCAGGGCTGGGGGCGGAGCCGGTGCGGGGAGCGCCGGTCGAGGGCCTGCCTGAGGGAGTCCGGCGTCACGGGCTTGGTGACGTAGTCGTCCATCCCCGCGTCGAGGCATCGCTCGCGATCACCCTGCATGGCGTTCGCGGTCATCGCGACGATGTGCACGTCGGCGGCCGGGTGTCCGCCCGCGCGAATGCGGCGCGTGGCCTCGAGACCGTCCACGCCCGGCATCTGCACGTCCATGAACACGATGTCGTAGGGGAAGCGCTGCGCCATCGTCACGGCCTCCGCGCCGTCGTTGGCCACGTCGATGCGGCAGTTGAGCCGCTCGAGCATGCGGGTGGCCACCATCTGGTTCACGGGATTGTCCTCGGCGAGCAACACGCGCACCGTGGCGCCAGCGTGGTCCGTCGCGCGCGAGGCGGGCGGCGCCACCAGGGGCGTGGCCGCCGCGGGCGAGAGGTGATTGCCGCGCTCGATGAGCGAGTGCCGCGTGATGATGGGCTCGTGCGCCCCGGGGTTGCGCGAGAGCACCGCCTCGCACGCCGCCGCCACCACGCTCGGGCGGAACGGCTTGGTGAGGTACGCGTCGAACCCGGCGGACTGGAAGCGGTCGGCGTCGCCACGCTGCGCGGCCGACGTGGCGAGGATGAGGGCCGTGCCGCGGATGGCGGCGTCCTCGCGGATCGCGCGGCCCAGCATCTCGCCGTCCATGCGCGGCATGAGGTAGTCGAGGATGGCAATGCGGAAGGGATCCTGGCGCGCCGCGGCCTCGCGCAACATGGCCAGCGCGCGCTCGCCGCTGGGCGCCGCGTCCGAGCGCATGCGCCAGCTGCGCAGCCACTCCGTCAACAGCCGCACGTTCACGTCCACGTCGTCCACCACCAGCACGCGCACGCCGCCGAGTGACACGGGGGCGACCGCCACGGGCGCCGGGCTGCGGTCCACCGGCAGGGTGAGCGTGAACCAGAACGTGGACCCCTGGCCCTCGGTGCTCGTCACGCCGATCTCGCCGCCCATCAACTCGACCAGCCGCTTGCTGATCGAGAGCCCGAGTCCCGTGCCGCCGAACCGCCGCGTCGTGGAGGCGTCGGCCTGCATGAACGGGCTGAACAGCGTGGGCACCACGGCCGCGGGAATGCCGATGCCGGTGTCGCTCACCTCGAAGCGCAGCGTCACGGCGTCGCCGGCGACGGCACCCTCCACGCTGACGACGACGTGGCCCTGCTCGGTGAACTTGAGCGCGTTGCCGGCGAGGTTGAGCAGCACCTGGCGAATGCGGCCCGAGTCGCCGACCACCCGGTTCGGCGTGTCGGGATGCACGCGCATCACCAGCTCCACCTGCTTCTCGATCGCGCGCGGCACGAGCAGCTCGGTCACCTCGCCGATCGCCGCGTGCAGGTCGAACGGGATGGGCTCGATGGTCATCTTGCCGGCCTCGACCTTCGAGAAGTCGAGGATGTCGTTGATGACGCTCATCAGCAGGTCGGCCGAGCGTCGCGTGGCCTCGACGAACTGGCGTTGCTCGGCCGAGAGGGTCGTGTCCGCGAGGAGGCTCGTCATGCCGAGCACGCCATTCATCGGCGTGCGGATCTCGTGCGACATCATGGCGAGGAACTCGCTCTTGGCGCGTGCCGCGGCCTCGGCCGAGTCCCTGGCTTGGATGAGCGCGCGCTCGGTCTCCTTGCGCTCGGTGATGTCGATCAGGATGACCGTGAAGAGCTGTTCGTGCTGCACCTCGAACGCCGCCCAGCGCACCTCCACGGGGTACGCGGTGCCGTCGGCGCGCACGGCCTCGGCTTCGCGCGCGGCCGCGTTGAGGAACGCGGGCACGTCGGCGCCGTCGAAGTCCACGGCGCACTGCACGAACCGCGAGATCGGCTCGCCCAGCACGCCCAGCGACCGGCGGTGGAAGAGCCGCTCCGCCGCCTCGTTGTGCCGGATCACGCGCCCGTGCTTGTCGAGCACCACGACCGCGTTCGGCGACGAGTCGATGATCGCGTTGAGCGTGCGGTCGCGCTCGACGAGGTCCTGCTCGGCGGCGCGACGCTGCTCCCGCAGGCGGCGCGCGGTGCGCAGCCCGCGCCAGGCGGCGAGGTTCGTCAGGATGATGCCGATGCCGAGCGCCCAGTAGATGCGCCGGAGCACGAAGAACTGCTCGAGCGCCTCGGCGCGATCCTCCTCGAACACCACGCCCACGCCGAGCGGCACGCTCCACGCCCAGGCCCCCACGACATCCGCGCCGCGCGAGTTGCGGTAGCCCGTCACGTCGGAGCCGGTATGGTTCTGCAGCGCCGACGCCACGGCGCGCGTGAGGATGCGGCCGGCGGCCGTGCCGCGGGCCACCGCGCTGTCGGGGTCCACGAGCCAGTACCGCAGGCTCGCCGAGCGTCCCGGGGGAATCACGCCCGCGTCGGCCAGGGCCGCGTCGTAGCGCGTGCTCGACACGGCGAGCCCGTCGCGGCGGAACGCGATGGCGTCGGAGCTGCGGCCGATGCGGTTGCTCTTGAGGATGGGGTCGATCCGGGCCGCGGCGCTGAAGCGCATCACGATGGCGCCGGCGGCGCGGCCGCCCGCCTGGGTGCTCGCCGCCACGAACATCACCGGCACGCTGTCACGGAGCTGGCCGTCGAAGTCGGCGGTGGCGCCCACGGACGGCACCACGGCCGAAAACGCGGTGCGGTCGCGCGCGGCCGCCGTGCGGAACTCCGCGAGCCCCGCCAGCGTTGCCGCGCCGGTCGCGTCGTCGCCCGGGGCGCGGACGATGTGCGCCTGGGCGTCGAGCAGCACGAACCCGTCGAATCGCGACGCCGCGATCACCGGGTCGAGCCGCTCGCGCAGGTGGGCGAGGTTGGCCGCGGTCGGCGCGGCGATCGCCTCGCGGAGCCCGGGCAGGGTTGATGCCACCACCGCCGCGTTGCGATCGCGGTCCGCCTGGCGGTCGAGCGCGCTCACGAGCGTCTGCGCCCGCGTCTCGAGCGCGTCGGCCGCGGCGACCTTCGACGTCTCGGACAGCTGGATGACGAAGAACTCGCCGGCTGCGAGATAGACGATCGTCAGGCCCAGCAACACCGAGCGCGGCAGCCGCAGGGAGCGCGGCAGGGATTCGGGCGGCGCGTTGCGCGGCGCCTCCTCGATCGCCTCCATCCCGGTGCTGGTCGTCAGCCGGTGTGCCATGCCGAATAATGCCGGTCGTCCGGCGGCGCCGTCCACTCCGCGAGACCCGATCCCGGACACGATCGTTCGCCGCCTGTTCCCTCGGCGGCGCCGTGCGTGGCCCGAGGTCGCCGTCCCAACGCCGGGTGTGGCGGGCGCGTATGCACAGGTAACCCCCCTATAATTGTTGCAGCATTGCCGGCGCCCGCCTGCCGGGGTTCGACCCGCGAGCCTCGGGCGAGGCGTTTGCCCTTCGAGTCCATCGGTGTCAAGCGACGCAACGCTATCACGACGCTGGTCATTTCGACTGCCGGTCGGTGGGGGAGTTCTGCTCGCCATGATTGCGGGCTGCGCACCGCCGTCCACGGTGGCGGGCGTGCCCGCGACACCCGCCAGGCCCGGCGCGCCGTGGA
>CAZKYG010000158.1:0-10919 GCA_964556915.1 uncultured Gemmatimonas sp. | reverse complement strand
ATCGTCGCGCGCACGTCGATCGCGCGGCCCAGCGCGCCAAGCCCCGTGCCGAGGATGATCGCGGCGTCCGGCGTGAAGTCCCCGAGGCGCGCCCGCACGACGGCCGCCGCCGCGCGCACCGCGTCGGCGCGGTGCGCGTGCGCGGCGCCCCGGATGCGGGCGGACTCCGTCGCGGTCGCGGACATGGGGGTGGCCCTACTCTTCCGCCTCGGCCGGCGCGGCCTCGGCCTCGACGCGTTCCGACGCGTCGATCGGCGTGGGCCGCGCGGGCAACGGCACCTGCTCGGCCGCGGCCAGCTCCGCCAGCTGGTGCTCGGCCATCTTCTTCATCTGCACGATGAAGCTGCGGCGCAGGCGTTCGAGGCCGTCCACCTGCCGCTCCAGCTTGCGGACCTCGACGCGGGCCGCCTCGATGAGGCGGTCGGCCTCGTGCTGCGCCTCGCGCAGCCGCTTGTCCGCGTCCGCCTGCGCCTCGCGCACGATGAGCTGGCCCTCGCGCTCGGCCTGTTCCTTCGTCTCGGCGCGCATCTGCTGGGCGGAGACGAGCGCCTCGTTGAGGGCCTTGTCGCGCTCCCGGAACGCGCGCAGCTGTTCGTGGAATCCGCGCGCCTTGGACTCCAGTTCCTGGTTCAACCGCGCCATGCGCTCGAGCTCGTCCGCCACCTGCTCGCGGAACTGGTCCACGCGCGCCTTGTCGTAGCCGCGCATCTGGGTACCGAACTCGAACCGGCGAACGTCGACCGGCGTGAGGTGAAAGACTTCGTCGTTCATTGGCCTCGCTCCCCGAACAGGATCGTGCCCAGCCGCACCATCGTCGCCCCTTCCTCCACGGCAACCTCGTAGTCGCCGCTCATGCCCATCGACAGCTCGTACGCCGGATGCCCCACCCGCCGCAGGGTCTCCGCCGCCTCCCGCGCCCCGGCGAACACGCGCCGCAGCGTGGCCTCATCCGCGTCGAACGGCGCCATCGTCATCACGCCGGTCACGCGCACCCCGGCCTTTGCGATCAACCGTTCGCCCTCGCGCGCCACGTCGGCAACGGCGAAGCCGCCCTTCGACGCCTCTCCCGACACATTCACTTCCATCAATGCGTCGAACGCCCGCCCCTGCTTGTCGCCCTGTTCGGCGATCGCGTCCGCGAGGCGCGCCGAGTCCATCGCGTGAAACAGGTCGAACCGGTCGAGAAACTTCACCTTGTTGCGCTGCAGGTGCCCGATCAGGTGCCACCGCGGCAGCGCGCCGCCACCCACCGCGTCCTGCTTGCCCAGCGCTTCCTGCACCTTGTTCTCGCCGACGTCCGTGAGGCCGGCGCGCACCGCGGCGAGCACGGCCTCGGGTCCATGCGTCTTCGTCACCGCCACGATCCGAACGCCCTGTCCCCGTCCACCACGACGCTGCGCGGCCTCGATCCGGCCCTTGATCTCGGCAATCCGATCGGGCAGGTCCTGAAATTGCATAACATGTGAAAATACCGGGAGTTAGGCCTGCCTACAAGCGGCCACGCTCACGTTCCGTTGCGCCCGGCACACGAAAGCGGCCCGCCGGCTGAGCCGACGGGCCGTGCCTCCAGGTGAGCCGCGCAGCCGACGCGCGTTGCGCCACCCGCCGGGCGTGGTGGTTAGAAGCCCACGCCCAGGAGCAGCATGAAGCCGCGCGTCTTGTAGTTGTCCTTCTCCGTCACGGTGCTCGCCTTGAGATCCGTGAGGCCGTAGACGTAGCGCCCCTCCACGGACAGGCGGCCGAGCGACCTGAATCGCACGCCCCCGCCGATCACGCCGGCATAGCCGACTTTCGACCGGCCATCGGGGCACGATCCGCCAGAGGCGCGGCAGCTCATCTCGAACGACACCTGCGGACCCGCGTACGCGAATGGCGCCACGGTCGTGTGCGGCGCCTGCACCTGCACGTACACCGGGACGTCGAGGTAGCTCAGCTCGCGGGAGCCGCCCGACACGCTGCTCGTGAACCCGCGCTGTGCGTACAGCGCGTCCACGCCGAGGCCGAACGCGTGGGTGCTCGCGACGGCGACGCCCACCGCGTAGCCCGAGGCCGGCGACAGCTGGCCGGGGTATACGCCGCCGTTGTTGGGCACCGAGCCGTACGCGAGCCCACCCTTGATCCCGATGCCCTGCGCGAACGCGGCGGCCGGCATCGCGCAGCACGCGGCCACGGCCGCGAGCCTGTGCACGCGGTTCATCATGCTCTCCTCCGTCGTGAAACGGTGACGCGGGGGTATGACGGATCCTACCCGCGTCGGAGCGCCGCGCGGGTAGGACCCGCGCCGAACCGGACGTCAGACGTTCTGCGGTGGCGCGGGTCGCGCCGCGGAGTCGCCCGCCGTGATCAGGCCGGGCGGGGCTCCGGGCCGCCCAGCATCGGCGGCGTGCGCTTCGGTTCCAGGGCCGGCGCGGGCGCCGGCGGCGTGGGCGGGGTGAGCGTGGCCGGCGCGCGCGGCGGCAGCTCGTCGCCGCGGCGCAGCGTCTCGATGTCCTCGCGCGACAGCGTCTCCCGCTCCAGCAGTGCCGCCGCGATCTTGTCGAGCAGGTCGCGGTTGTCCGTCAGCACCTGCTGCGCGCGGGCGTGCGCCTCCTGGATGACGCGCTTCACTTCCTCGTCCACCAGCTCGGCGGTGCGCTCGCTCACGTTGCGCCGGCTCGACAGCTCGCGACCCAGGAACACCT
The DNA here is from genome assembly GCA_964556915.1 of uncultured Gemmatimonas sp. Lineage (GTDB taxonomy): Bacteria > Gemmatimonadota > Gemmatimonadetes > Gemmatimonadales > Gemmatimonadaceae > Fen-1231. Next base: position 8,238 of record CAZKYG010000158.1, on the reverse strand, counting down.
CGGTGTCGTTCTCGCCAATGAGGATCGGCCCGATCTTCTCGCTGAGGCCGAACTGCGACACGTAGCGGCGCGCGATGGCCGTGGCCTGCTGGATGTCGCTCGCCGCGCCCGCGGTGACCTTGTCGTGGCCGAAGACGATTTCCTCGGCCGCGCGCCCGCCGTACGCCATGACCAGCCGCGCCTGGATCTGCTCGCGCGTCACGCTCACGCGGTCGTCTTCCGGCAGCGTGTACGCCACGCCCAGCGTGCGTCCGCGCGGCACGATCGTGACCTTGTGGAGCGGATCGTTGCCCTTCACGAGCATCGCGCACACCGCGTGGCCGCCCTCGTGGTACGCCGTCAGCCGGCGCTCCTCGTCCTTCATGACGAGCGACTTGCGCTCGGCGCCGAGCATCACCTTGTCCTTGGCGTCCTCGAAGTCCACCATGTGGATCTTCTCGTGATTGCGGCGCGCCGCCAGCAGCGCCCCCTCGTTCACGAGGTTGGCGAGGTCCGCGCCGGCCATGCCGGGCGTGCTGCGCGCCAGGGCGTCGATGTTCACGTCCTCGGCGATCGGCTTGTTGCGCATGTGGACGCGGAGGATTCCCTCGCGTCCCTTGTAATCCGGGCTGTCCACCACGATCTGGCGGTCGAAGCGGCCCGGCCGCAGCAGCGCCGGGTCGAGCACGTCGGGACGGTTCGTGGCCGCGATGAGGATCACGCCGTCGTTCGACTCGAAGCCGTCCATCTCGACGAGCAGCTGGTTGAGCGTCTGCTCACGCTCGTCGTGCCCGCCGCCGAGGCCCGCGCCGCGGTGCCGGCCCACGGCGTCGATTTCGTCGATGAAGATGATGCACGGCGCGTGCGCCTTGCCCTGCTCGAACAGGTCGCGCACGCGCGAGGCGCCCACGCCGACGAACATCTCGACGAAGTCGGAGCCCGACATCGAGAAGAAGGGGCGCCCCGCCTCGCCGGCCACCGCCTTGGCGAGCAGCGTCTTGCCCGTGCCCGGCGGCCCGACGAGCAGCGCGCCCTTGGGCAGCCGGCCGCCCAGTTTGGTGAACTTCTGCGGCTCCTTGAGGAACTCGATGATCTCGCGCAGGTCGTACTTGGCCTCGTCGCACCCCGCCACGTCGGCGAACGTGACCTTCGGCGTGTCGCCAGAGAGCAGCTTGGCCTTGGACTTGCCGAACGAGAACGCCTTGGCGCCGTTGGCCTGCATCTGCCGCATGATGAAGAACCAGAAGCCGATCATCAGCAGCCACGGCAGCGCCGCGAGCAGGAACGTGCCGAACGAGGTGCGCGCCTCCTCGGCGTTCACCTTCACGCCCTTCGCCTGCAGCTCCGCGAGCTGCGTGTCGGTGATCGACGCGCCCGGCAGCAGCACCTGGAACTTGCGCGCCGGCTTCTGGCCAGGCATCGCGTACGGCTCCTTGAAGTCGCCGTGCACTTCCTTCTCGCCGACCACGGTGACCTTGTCGACGTTGTCGGCCTTTACCTGTTCCTGGAATTGCCAGTACTCGAGCTTCGCGACCGCGCTGTCGCGCGTGTTCGCGAACTGGAGGAACGCCACCGGCACCAGGATGACGAGGATCCAGAAGGCCAGGGTCTTGGAGAAGCGGCTGAAGCCGCTCGGCTTGTTGCCGGACACGGGACTGGTCATGACGATTTCACTTCCTGCTTCAGGCTCGCCACATACGGCAGGTGGCGGAAATTCTCGGCGTGGTCCAACCCGTAGCCGACGAGGAATTCGTTCGGCGCGTCGAATCCGACGAACCGGACCGGCATCTCCAGCTCAGTGGCGATGCGCTTGTGCAACAGCGTGCAGATGGCGAGCGACTTCGGGGCGCGCTGCGCGAGCAGCGTGGCCAGCTTGTGCAACGTGCGGCCCGAATCGACGATGTCTTCCACGAGCAGGATGTGCTTGCCCGTGAGCGTCGTTTCGGGATCGTACACCAGCCGGACGTTGCCGGATGAGACCATGGCATCGCCGTAGCTGGCCGCGACGAGGAAATCCACGTGCAGCGGGCGGCGGATCTCGCGCACGAGGTCCGCGAGGAAGACGAAGCTTCCCTTGAGGAGCCCCAGCACGAGCAGGTCGCCGTCCGGGTACGCCGCCGTGATCTCCGCGCCCAGCTCGCGCACGCGCGCGCGGAGCGCGTCGGCGTCGAATGCGATCCGGCGCACGTCGCGGCCCAGCAGGCGCGGATCGCCCGGGGCGGTGACTGCGGGAGCTGCGGTCAATGGCGGTTGGTTGGTGTCTATCTTCTATCGTCTATCTTCTATCGTCTCTTAATTATAGTTGGTCCCCGCCCGCGGGGTTCCTGACCACGAAGGTCGAGACGGTGCGCGAAACGGTTACCCCGTTAGACACCGGAATCGCGCCGCCCGGTGTCAGGCCAGGCGTTTCCGCCGCCAGGCGCTCCACCGCGCGACGATCCAGCGTGACACCCGCGCGTGCGGCGATTTCGGGCCACAGCACACGCAACCCTACGGCCGGGAATGCGTCGAGTGTCACCGCCGGCACCACGACCGTGGCCGGGCCGTGCGCCGCATGGCGGACGCGTGGGCCGCCTGCCGCCAGCGTTCCGGCCTCCACCACCATGCCCGTGGCGCCGGCGCCGAGCAGGTCATCCACCACACGCGCGACTGCGTCGCGCACCGAGCCCGCGCGCCGGGAAAGGTCGATCAGCCAGTCCGTGAAGCCCGGTCGGGCGCGCTCGCACGCCGGCAGCATCTCCAGCCGCACGCGGTTGCGCAGGTGGGTGAGGCGTGCGTTTGACGGGTCTTCGATCCACGCGACCCCGCGCGCCTCCGCGTAGCGCGCCACCGTGACGCGGGGCAGGTCGAGGAACGGCCGCGCCACCGGCGACCGCGCGTACATGCCCGCCAGGCCGCGCGCACCTGAGTCGCGCAGGATCCGCATGAAGACCGTCTCGGCCTGGTCGTCGCGGGTGTGCGCCGTCACCACGCGCGCCCCGAGCTCCGCCGCCCATCCCGCCAGGAACTCCCGGCGTTCCGCGCGCCAGGTTGCCTCGTCGGTTGCGCCCGAACCCCGCCCCGTGACCGCCGGCACGCCGCGCCGCATCGCTTCCAGTTCCACGCGGCGGGCCGCACGCGCGGCCGCCGGGCCCGTCCCGTGGTCGAACGTCGCCACCGCGGCCACGTCGTCGCGCGCGGCACACGCGTCGAGCAGCGCCATCGAGTCGCGCCCGCCGGACACGGCGAGCAACCACGGGCCGCGCGGCATCGCCCGGACCGCCGCGCGCACCGCGCCATCGGCCGGTTCCCGGCGCGCCACCGCTTCACTCTCCCGCGGCATCAGGCTAGAATAATGCCATCATGGAGAACTTCTACGGCGGACCCCTCGGCGTCCTTGTCGCCGGCCTCGGGCTTGGCGCGTTCTATACGGCGCTCATCTGGGTGAACACGCTGCTCGGCATTTTCCTGACGCCGCTGTTCATCATGCCGGTCGCGTGGGTGCAGGACGCGCTCGCGGCGAAAAAGCGGGCCATGCAGCAGTAGCCCACACCACGTCACACGATCACCTGACGCCGGCGCTCGATGCGCCGGCGTTCCTGTTTCGGTAAAGGGGACTGGGGGCTCGGGAGGACGAACGGGGGCGCGGCACCGGTTCTGCGTGAGGGATCGCGGGGCCCGGTCCCTCGCGGAGGCCCGGCCCCCGGTCCCTGCAGGTCCTCCGGAGCCCCCAGCCCCCAGTCCCTCCCGGGAACCCGCTCCCGACCGTACGATTGAATCAGCACCCCACCGGGATCCGAACCATGAAGCGCATCGTTGCCGCCGTCGCCGCCGCGCTGCTCGCGGCCCCGCACCCCGTCCGCGCCCAGCAGCTCAGCAGGTACCAGCAGCTCGCGCGCGACATCTACCAGGAGCTCATCGAGACCAACTCGTCCACGATGTCGGCGGGCACCACGGAGGCCGCGCAGAAGATGGCGAAGCGCTTCCGCGACGCCGGGTTCCCCGAGAGCGACATCTTCCTCGGCGGCGTGCGACCCGACAAGTACAACCTCGTCGTGCGCTACCACGGCAAGGGCGGCGCGAACGGTCCCAAGCCGCTCCTCCTCTTGGCGCACCTCGACGTCGTCGAGGCGCTCAAGACCGACTGGTCGCCCGACCTCGACCCGTTCAAGCTCACCGAGCGCGACGGCTACTTCTACGGGCGCGGTACGAGCGACGACAAGGCGCAGGCCGCGATCTGGGTGGCCGTCGTGCTGCAGCTCAAGGCCGAGGGGTACGTGCCCGACCGCGACATCATCGTCGCGCTCACCGCCGACGAGGAAGGCGGCTGCTGCAACGGCGCCCGCTGGCTCGTGGCCAACCACCGCGACCTGGTGGACGCGGCCTACGTGCTCAATGAGGGAGGCTTCGGCTACCTGCGGAACGGCAAGCCGATGGAGAATGTCGTCGAGGCCACGCAGAAGGTGTTCACCGGGTTCAACATCACGGCGAAGAACAAGGGCGGCCACTCCTCGCTGCCGCGCCCCGACAACGCGATCTACGAACTCGCCGCGGCGCTGATGCGGTTCTCGCAATACACGTTCCCCGTGGACCTGAACCCCGTCTCGCGCGCGTACTTCGAGAAGACGGCGCTGGTGGAGTCGCCCGCGAACGCCGCCGCCATGCGCGCCATCCTGAAGAACCCGAGCGACAAGGCCGCATCGGCCGTGCTCTCGCGCGACCCGCTCTACAACTCCACGCTGCGCACCACCTGCGTGGCCACGATGCTCAAGGGCGGCCATGCGCAGAACGCGCTGCCCCAGACGGCCGAGGCGTACATCAACTGCCGCATGGTGCCGAACGCGCGCGCGTCGGACGTGCGTGCGGCGATCGTGAAGGCCATCGCCGACACGGCCATCGAAGTGCAGGAGGCGCAGAATCGCGAGCCGATGCAGCCCTCGCCGCTGCTTCCCGAGGTGATGGGGCCCATCGAGCAGATCACGAAGGAGATGTGGGGCGACATTCCGGTGATCCCGACGATGATGACCGGCGCGACCGACGCGATTCCCTGGCGACAGCTCGGGATACCGGCGTACGGCGTGTCGGGCGTGATGATCGACCCGGGCGACCTGCGCGCGCACGGTCGCGACGAACGCATCCTGGTGAAGAGCTTCTACGATGGGCAGACGTTCATGTACCGGCTGACGAAGGCGTTGTCGTCGGCGCGGGTGGTTCCCTGACGCGTCCGCCGGCGACACCTCCGCGCGCATCTGACCGTAGTGATTGCGGGAGGCGCCACGCGCCGCCATGCTGTAGCCAACCCCGAAAGGAGTGTCCGTGGGTGCCATCGTCTTCGTCGTCATCGCGGTCGCGATCGTCCTCTGGCTCGTCGGGGCGTACAACGGCCTGATCGCGCTCAAGTACCAGACCCAGAACGCGCTCAAGCAGATTGACGTCCAGCTGAAGCGCCGGCATGACCTCATCCCGAACCTCATCGAGTCCGTGAAGGGCGCGATGAACTTCGAGAAGGAAACGCTCCAGGCCGTCATCGAGGCGCGGAACCAGGCCGTGAAGGTGTCGGGCCCCTCGGGCACGAGCCTGCAGGACGTGGGCAAGATGGCCGCCGCCGAGACGGCGCTCACCAGCGCGCTGAGCAAGCTGATGGTGGTGGTGGAGCGCTACCCCGACCTCAAGGCCACCGGCAACGTCGGCCAGCTCCAGGAGGAGCTGACCTCGACCGAGAACAAGATCAGCTTCGCGCGCCAGCTCTACAACGACACGGCCACGCAGTACAACACGAAGCAGCACCAGTTCCCCACGTCGCTCGTGGCGGGGATCGCGGGCGCCGTGCCGGCCGAGCTGTGGGAGATCACGGACGAAGGCGAGCGCGCGGTGCCGAAAGTGGACCTGAGCCTGGGACGGTAGGCAGACGGTAGAGGGCAGAGGGCAGAGGCCAGACCGTGGTCGCCCCAACCGACCTTTTCTCCCAGCAGGCCTCCAACCGGCGCCGGTCGCAGGTGCTGGTGGTGTCGTTCGTCGCGTTCTTCCTCTGGCTCGGACTCGGCGGCGACTGGGTCGCGTACATGATGACCCGCGACCTGCCGCCCCGCGAATACCACCATGTGTTCCCGTGGCTGGGGATCGTGATGTTCTCCGTCGGCATCGGCCTGGTGGCGTACATCCGGAAGACCGGCGCCAGCAAGGTCCTCTGGTCCACGGGCGCGCGGCAGGTCGTGTCGCCCGCCGACGACCACGAGAAGATGCTCGTGAACGTGGTGGAGGAGATGGCCATCGCGGCGGGCATTCCGCGACCCACGATCTGGATCGTGGACGATCCCGACCCCAACGCGTTCGCGACGGGCACGGACCCGCTCAAGCCGCACATCGCCGTCACCACGGGGCTGCTCGCCATGTGCAGCCGCGACGAGCTGCAGGCCGTGATCGGCCACGAGATGGGCCACGTGAAGAACATGGACATGGAACTCATGACCATGGTGGCCGGGCTGGTCGGGGCCGTGGCGCTCATGTCCGACGGCATGGGCCGGATGCTGCGCTACGGCGTGACTGGCGGCCGGTCGGAGAGCTTTGGCGGGGGCGGCGGCAGCGGCGGAGGCGGCGGCAGGAGCAAGTCCAACCTCGGCCCACTGGTGGCCGTGGTGCTCGTGCTCTGGATCGTCAGCTGGATTCTCGCGCCGATCATCACGCGGCTCATGGCGGTCGGGCTCAGCCGCCAGCGGGAGTACCTGGCCGACGCCATGAGCGCGCAGTTCACCCGCAACCCGCTGGCGCTTGCCTCGGCCCTCGAGAAGATCGAGGGTGCGTCGGCGCCCACGGCATCCATCAAGGGCGGCGTGGCCCACCTCTGCATTGCCGACCCCCTGGGCCGGCGGATGAACCTCAAAGAGGGGCTCGTGGCCGACATCTTCGCCACGCATCCGCCCATGGCCATGCGCGTGGCACGGCTCAAGGCGATGGGTTACCAGGAGCAGAAGGCGGCCGGGACGTTCCGCGCCGAGGCCTGAACGTCCCGGGCCGCACTCACCGGCGCCTACTTCGGCGCCGCCTTCATGCTCATGACCGTGCCCTTCACGACCTCGGCACCCTTGGCCGTCTTGTAGGTGGCCTCCATGTTGCCTTCCAGCATGCCGTCCTTCATCACGGACGCCGTGCGGACGGTGACCTTCACGCCCTTGCGCAGCACGCTCTCATACTCGGCGCTCTGGACGACGAGGCTGTCGCCCGAGATGGACGGCTTGAGCGCCACCGTCGGGCCGCCCGGGAAGGCGAGGCTCCAACCCGTGCTGTCGGCGGTGCCCGTCATGGTGGACTTGACGGTGTCCTTCTTGGTGTCGCCGACGATTGAGGTGGTCTGCCAGGTGCCGGCGAAGGTGGCCAGCGTCGGCGGTGGGGGTGGGGCCGGCGGGGCGGCCGGCTTGGCCTCCTCCTTGGGCGCGCCACAGGCGGCCAGGGCGAGCGTCAGGAGGACGGCGGTGGGGACGGATCGCATCGGTTGCTCCGGAGGGTTGATTGGTGGCCGGCCTTTCAGCCGGGCGGCAACACGATAGGGGAAATGGCGCGGTTCGCAAGCCCTGGCACCTTCGCGCCAACTTGACGCGCCGACAGGTTCACTCGTCCTTGCACCGCAACGGATGTCACGAAGGGCTCGGCGGCGGCTCCCACCGCTGGCCGAATGCGATCGTGGCGCGCAAACGGTATTGGTGACCGCGGACGCGAGTTCGTTCACGGACCGTCGAGACGCTCACGACGGCGTGGTGTTGAGATGGAGATTTGTGAGCCCGACGGCCAGCGTATGCACTGCGTACCGCCGTATGCGCCGCCTAAATGAATATGCACACCAGTTCAGAGGCCTTGAAGCCGCATCATGTGCGGTGCGTCAAGTGCGCATTTTTTCAGTAACTTGCACCTCAGCTTCGCACGCTGTGCCTTGCATGAGTATGCAATCGAACATTCCTGTGGGAGAAATCGCCAATGAGTGCAGGAACGATCGCGATGTTCGTGGGTCCGGACTACGAAGAGATGGAGGTCTGGTATCCCAAGTACCGCCTGGAGGCGGCCGGCTACGAGGTGCCGCTGATCGGCATGGGCGACCGCAAGTACATCGGAAAGTGGGGCTACCCCTGCACCATGGACGGCAACTCGGCGGATCTGATATCTGACACTTTGGCCGGGATCTGGGCGCTCCGGCCTGGTGAGGGGGGGGGGGGGGGGGGGTTGGGGGGGGGGGGGGGGCCGGGTGTGGGGGGGGGGGGGGGGGGCGGGGGGGGGGGGGGGGGGGGGCGG
>CAZKYG010000157.1:0-5187 GCA_964556915.1 uncultured Gemmatimonas sp. | reverse complement strand
GACGGACTGGCGGCGGCCGGACACGGCACGCGTGGAGGCGTTCCGGCGCACGACGGGCGACCCGCGCAGCGAGGCGCATGAGAACTTCGCGCGCGAATGGCCCGTGCCGCCCGGCGCCGCTACCACGTTCCGCTGGACATCGGGGGCGGACACGGAGCTTCTTGGCCTCGCCACCGGCGTGCGCTACCGCATTGCCGGCCCGATGAGCCGCGACGGGCCATCACCGGGCTGGGCCGCCGAAGAAGCGCGCCGGATGGCCGCTGCGGCGCAGCCGGCCATCTGGCTGGTGGCGAGCCACTATTTCGAGGGCACGCCGCGCGACGAGCTGCAACCGCTCATCGCCGCGCTGGGCGCGGCCGGCCTCGAAGTCGTGCAGGAGCGTCGTGGCGGGCGCGACGCTGTCGCCCTGCGGGTCGAGCGCATCGTGCGCTCGGGCCGCCCGGCGCGCCAGTGATGCTCAGCCGAGCTGCCGTTCGACCGCCGCGGTCGCTCGGGCCGCGGCTGCGGTGGCCTCGCCAACGAGGCGCATGGCTTCGGTGGCGAGGGGCGCGCCGGCTTCCTTGTCGGGCATCCCGGCCACGTTGATCCGGACGTTATAGGCCGCGCCGCGGCAGGCCGCCTCCGCGAGGAGGGCGGCGACGCCGGCGTCGCTCGCCGCGTTGGTGTTGCCCTTCTCGCCGCACGCGGCCGCGAGCCCGGCGACGTCGGCGCACGCGCGCGCGGTCTCGAGCGGCACTTCGGCGGCTTTCATGAGCGCGGCCTGGATGGCGGCGTTGCGGGCCACCTGCTCCTCTGGCGTCGCCTTGGGGAGCTTGTAGGCCGCGCTGACGAGCCCGTATGCGTCGGCATCGGCCTGCACGAGGGTCGCGAGCCGCTCACGCAGCGTGGCGGCGCGGACCGCCAGGGAACGCATCTCCTCGTCCACGGCCGCGTACTTCTTGCGCCCCACCGTGAGGCCGGCGACCATTTCGGCCAGCGCGCCGCCCAGGGCGCCGACGTGCGCCGACACGCTGCCGCCGCCGGGCACCGGCGCGCTCGACGCGACCTCGTCCACGAATCCGGCGAGTGACGGGCCCGCCGCCGCGGCGAGCGCGGCGCGCACCTTGTGCTCGAGCACCATGTCGTTCGAGAACCCGCGCAACTGGATGTGGCTCGCCGCGGTCTCGAACAACGCGCGCTCGGGGACGAGGCCGACGATCTCGCTCCACGTCGGGCTGACGCCGCGCGCCTCGGCCTCCTTCCGGACCTCGTCGTAGGCCCGCCAGATGGGCGTGGTGTTCACGTCGGTGAGGTTCATGGACACCTGCGCCTGGCCGTCGACCTCGAGGCCGAGTCCCTTCACGCAGGGGAGGCCGCCGCCGGAGGCCCGCACCTTCTTCGCGACCTCCTTCGCGATCGCGAGGTTGCTGGCCGGCCCCAGGTACACGTTGTACGCCACGAGGAACGGCCGCGCGCCGATGACGGTGGCGCCGGCCGTGGGGTGGATGTGGTTCGGCCCGAAGTCTGGCGTGCGATCGGGATTGGCGCCGATCTCCTCGCGCGCCTTCTCGAACTCGCCGCGCCGCACGTCGGCGAGGTTCACGCGGTCGGGCCGCGTGGCCGCCTTCTCGTACAGGAAGACCGGAATGTCGAGCTCGGCGCCGACCCGCTCGCCGAGCGCCCGGGCAAGCGCGATGCAGTCGTCCATCGTGACACCGTCGAGCGGAATGAACGGGCAGACGTCGGTGGCGCCGATGCGCGGGTGCTCGCCGGTGTGGACGCCGAGATCGATGAGGTCGCGCGCCTTCGCGATGCCGCGGAACGCGGCCTCCGCGGCGCGCGCGAGGGGCGCCACGAACGTGACGACCGTGCGGTTGTGCGAGGCGTCGCTCGAGACGTCGAGCAGCGCGACGCCGTCCACGCTCGCGATGGCGGACGTGATGGCGGCGACGACCGCGGGCCGGCGGCCCTCGGAGAAATTCGGAACACACTCGACCAGTCGGGCCACGGCGCTTTCCGGGTGAAGGGAGGGGACGGCTGCGTGTCGTGCCGGCGGCGCTACGGATTGCGCAGCTGGCGCAGCAGCCAGTCGTGCATCGCCGGGTTGCCGGCCACGACGCCGGTCTTGCGCACCTCGCACGGCATGCCGTCGAGGTCGGTCACCACGCCGCCGGCCTCGCGCACGATGATCAGGCCGGCCGCAATGTCCCACGGGGAGAGTCGGGTCTCCCAGAAGGCCTCGAACCGGCCCGCGGCCACGGCGACGAGATCGAGTGCCGCCGCCCCTGCCCGCCGCACGCCCGCCGCGCTCCGCATGACGCGCTCGAGGCCGGCCGCGTACGGGTGCACGTCCTCGGGCCTGGTGAACGGGAACCCCGTGCCGATCAACGCCCGCCCCGGGTCGTCGATGGTCGAGACCGTGATTCGCTGTCCGTTGGCGAACGCGCCGCCGCCGAGTGATGCGGTGAAGGTCTCGTCCAGGGCGACGTCGATCACGGCCCCCGCCGTCGGTACGCCGTCAACGGTGACGCCGACGGACACGGCGAACTCGGGATACCCGTGCAGGAAGTTGGTGGTGCCGTCGAGCGGGTCGACGACGAACTCGACATGCCCGTTCGCCCGGTCGGTGTGCGCGCCGGTTCCGGCATACGGGGTTCCCGGCGTTCCGGTCGCGTCAGCGACCGATCCGGATGCTGCGCCGGACGCCGGGCCCGCAGGTGCGTGCGCCGGAAGGGCGCCGCTCTCCTCCGCCAGCACGGTGGCGGAGGGCATGCGTTCGCGAACCACGCGCAGCACCGCGGCTTCCGCGGCCACGTCCACCTCGCTCACGAAGTCGGCGGGCCGTTTGGTCTTCCACGGGATGGTCCGCACGCGGGGCGCGGCGTCGCGGACGACCACGGCGCCGGCCCGGGCCGCGGCGAGGGCCACGTCGAGCAGGACGGCCGGGGTTGGCGTGTGGTGTGTTGGCGTTGTCATCGGTCGCCTAAGTTTAACGGATGACGCGCATCTTCAGCGGCATCCAGCCTTCCGGCGAGCTGCACATCGGCAACTACCTCGGGGCCGTGAAGAACTGGGTGGCGCTCCAGGACCAGTTCGACTCCATCTTCTGCGTGGTCAACTACCACGCGATCACGCTCCCGTACGCGCCGGCGGACCTCGAGCGGCGCACGCGCGAAATGGCGATCGGGCTGCTCGCGTGCGGCATCGACCCGGCGCGCTGCACGCTCTTCATCCAGTCGCAGGTGCCCGAGCACACGGAGCTGGCGTGGATCTTCAACACGCTGACGCCGCTGGGCGAGCTCGAGCGCCAGACGCAGTTCAAGGACAAGGCGTCGCGCCAGGAGCAGGTCATGGCCGGCATCCTGAACTATCCGGTCCTGCAGGCCGCCGACATCCTGCTGTATCTCGCGGACCTCGTGCCCGTGGGCGAAGACCAGGTGCAGCACCTTGAACTGTCGCGGGTGATCGCGCGCAATTGGAACGCGCGCTTCTCCCCGGACGCGCCGTACTTTCCCGAGCCGCAGCCGCGACTGACCCCGACGCGACGCATCGTCGGGCTTGACGGCCAGGCGAAGATGTCGAAGTCGGTCGGCAACACGATCAGCCTTGCCGAGACGCCCGGGCAGATCTGGGACAAGCTCCGTCCCGCGGTGACGGACCCGGCGCGCAAGACGAAGGCCGATCCCGGCGACCCGGAGAAGTGCCCGGTCATCTTCCCGTTGCACCGCGCCTTCTCGCCGGAGGCGACGGTGGCCGAGGTGGAGCGGAATTGCCGGGGCGCCATGTGGGGCTGCGTGGACTGCAAGAAGGTCCTGCACACGAACATGGTCGCCGAGCTGTCGCCGATTCGGGAGCGCGCCGCCGAGCTGTCGGCGGAGCCGCGAAAGGTGCAGGCGGCGCTCGACGCCGGCGCCGACAAGGCGCGCGCGATTGCGGCGCGGACGATTGCCGACGTGAAGGACCGCATGGGACTTCCGGCCGCGAGGTAGACGATGCCACAGGGCTTCATGGAAACGCTTGAAGCGGCGGTGCGGGCGGACCTCGGCCTCAAGCTCTTCGTGGCGGTGCTGGCGGGCGGGGCGATCGGGCTGGAGCGCGAGATCGCCGGGAAACCGGCCGGCCTGCGGACCAACATCCTGATCTGCGTGGGCGCGACCCTGTTGATGGACATCTCCATCCACATCGGCGGGGTGTGGGGCGGCCCGATGGTCGGCGACCCGGCCCGGCTCGCCGCGCAGGTGGTGGTGGGCATCGGGTTCCTGGGGGCGGGCACGATCATGCAGGGGCGCACCGTGACGGGCCTCACGTCGGCCGCCACGATCTGGGTGGTGGCGGCGATCGGCCTGGCGGCGGGCGCCGGCTACATCTTCGAAGCACTGGCCGTCACGCTCACCGTGATGGCGATTCTCGCGGGCCTGGGACGCCTCGAGCACCGGCTGCTGCGCATTTCACGCACGATGAGCGTGACGATCCGGACGAAGCCGGACACCACCGAAGCGTGGCTGCGCGAGCGGCTCGCCGGCGAGGGGCTCACGGTGATCGAGTCCCGCGTGTACACGCACCCGTCGGACCGGGTGTTCGAGATGCGGCTGCGCGGTCCCGCGCGCCAGTTCGACATCGCGCGGGCCGAACTCGCCGAGCACGCGCAGATCCGGAATGTGTTCTTCGACTGAGCCGCGGCGCCGGTGAGGCGGCTCGTGGTCGACCTGCGATCGCGGTCGCAGGCGTTCCGCCTGCCGGACGCGGCAGCACGGGCGTTCGAGGCGGCGACGCCGCCCGGCTGGGAAACGTGGGTCGTGTCGGCCGACACCGACTCGTCGGGCGACGGCTCGCAGGCGCCGAGCGCCGAGGCGCTCGAGGCGATCGCGGAGGCGGAGGTCTATCTCGGGTATGGCCTGCCGCGTGCGCTCTTCGCGGCGGCCCGGCGCCTGGCCTGGGTGCATACGGGAACGGCAGGCGTCGCCTCCATGCTCTACCCGGAGATGGTCGAGAGCGCCGTGGTGGTCACGAACAGCGTCGGCGGGATCTACGGGCCGCCCATCGCGGAGCACGTGGTGGGTGGCGTGCTGCATTTCCTGCGGGCGTTCGACATCGCGGGCGCGCAGCAGCGGGCCGCGCGGTGGGATACGGCGCCGTTCGGCGCCGGCGCGGCGCAGGTGCGCGAGCTGGCCGAGTGCCGGGCGGTGGTGGTGGGGGCGGGCGGTATCG
>CAZKYG010000156.1:0-5130 GCA_964556915.1 uncultured Gemmatimonas sp. | reverse complement strand
GCGATCCGCGCCGCGCCGTGGCATCCGTTCCGCTCGCCGTGGTGGATCGTGCCGTTCGCGCTGCTGCTCTCGGCGGAATGGTACGCGCGGCGACGCCGATCACTCCCCTGAAGGTGCGGAATTCGCGTCCCGCCAGTAACGTTCACGAAATCGTCACATTCAGCCTGGAACCGATGATCACCAGAGACGAAGCCAAGGCCGTCGCCGACAAGCTCCTCAACATGGCCTCCGGTGCGAGCGACGCCGCGGAGGTGTTCCTCACCGCGGGTGAGCGCAGCGGCACGCGGTGGGCCAACTCCGCGATCACCACGAACCTCATCCAGTACGATCGCAACGCGACGATCACGGTCCGCAAGGGCCAGAAGGTCGGCAGCGGCAGCACGCGCGACTGGAGCGACGCCGGCCTGCAGAAGGCGGTGGACGATGCGGTGAAGGAGGCGGGCGAGGCGGAGGATTCGCGCAACCTGCCGGAGCTGCTCGGGCCGCAGGAGTACATCCCGATGGATGGCGCGCTGGCCTCCGGCATCGCCTACGGGCCCGCCGAGCGCGCGCGGATGGTGCGCGACTCGATCGACATGGCCACGAAGATGGGCGTGCTCGGCGCGGGCTTCATCCCCAAGAACGACATCGCCACCTGCAACGCCAACTCGAAGGGCCTGTTCAACTACTATCGCACGGCCGACGTCGGGTTCATCCTCACCTGCCGCATGGCCGACGGGACGGGGTCGGGCTGGTCGGGCACCATGGGCGTGAAGGATCCCGCGAACATCGATGCCAAGCTCCTCACCTCGGTCGCGGCCAACAAGGCGCTGAAGAGCCGCAAGGCCAAGGCCATCGAGCCGGGCCGCTACACCGTGATCATGGAGCCGCGTGCCAACGCACGATTCCTCTCGCTGCTCACGGGCATCTTCGGCGGCGGCGGCTTTGGCGGCTTCGGTGGTGGCGGCGGCTTTCCCGGTGGCCCTGGCGGAGGTGGTGGCGGCGGCGGTGGCGCGGCGCCGCCCGATTCATCCGCCGGTGGTCGTGGCCGCGGCGGACGCGGGCGTGGCGGCCGTGGCGGCGCCGACTCGACAGTTGCGCCCGCGCCGGACCAGGCCGCCGGGTTCCCGGGCGGCGGTGGTGGCGCCGGACTCTTTGGCGGCGCCGGCGGGCCGGCCGAGTACATGCGCGGCAAGAAGGTCGGCGACAAGCTGTTCAGCGACCTGTTCACGCTCAAGAGCGACATCGGCAACCAGGTCCTGCGCCAGTCCACCATCAACAACGACAACAAGCCGGCCAGGCCGGTGACGTGGGTGGACAAGGGCGTGCTCGGCGCGTTCGGCCCCAACCAGGGCGCGAGCACCAACCAGAGCCTGGTGCAGGAGGGGAGCGACCTCTCCATCGACGACATGATCAAGCAGACGCGCCGCGGCCTGCTGATCACGAGCTTCTGGTACATCCGCGGCGTGCCGTCGATGGAGCAGCCGCTGCTCAACACCGGCATGACGCGCGACGGACTGTTCCTCATCGAGAACGGCGAGATCGCCGGGCCCGTGCAGAACTTCCGCTGGAACATGAGCCCGATCGTGGGCTACTCGAACCTCACGTTGGTGGGCAAGCCCGTGCCGATGGAAATGGGCGAGGCGTTCGGCAGCGGCAACGCCGCGCTGATCCCGCCTGTGCGCATCGAGGTGTTCTAACTGACGTCGGTTTCGCCGGCCGTGTAACGGCCGCTAAACCGACGAGCAGGCAGAACGCTGAAGACAGAAGGCAGAAGGCAGCCGATCACGGACCAACGACGCACCGTCTACTCGCTCTTCCCAACTGACATGTCCTCCTCTCGCAGAGACTTCCTGAAGGGCACCGCCAGCGCCGCGGCGATCGCGTACTGGTCGAACGACCTCGCCCTCAACCTCTTCGGCGACACGCCGCCCGGCTCGCTCCTCGAGTCGAAGTTCAAGGGTCTCGCCGACGTCGTCCTCGCGCAGGCCAGGGCGCTGGGCTGCTCGTACGCCGACGTGCGCTTCACGGTCACGGCAAGCCCGCCCGGCGGCCAGGCCACGTGGAACGAGAACGGGGGCGGTCGCGGGGGGCGCGGCGGCCGTGGCGGTCGCGGCGGCGGTGGCGGTGGTCGCGGCGGCTTCGGCGGTCGCGGCGGCCCGCAGCTCCGCGAGATTCCCACCGAGGACAACCGCCAGCCCGCCGGGTTCGGCGTGCGCGTGATCCACTCGGGCGTGTGGGGTTTCGCCTCGAGCCCCATCATGACCGAGGACGAGATCAAACGCATCACCACGATGGCCACCGAGGTCGCCAAGGCCAGCGCCATCGCCAAGAAGGCCGACGTGAAGCTCGCGCCGGTGCAGAAGTACATCGACCACTGGGTCACCCCGATGGTGAAACACCCCACGTCGGTCGCCGAGGACGACAAGAACAAGTGGGCCGAGGCCATCGTCGAGAAGGCGCGCGGCGTGAAGGGCGTCATCGCCGTGAACGTCTCGTGCAACCATTCCTACGAATGGCGTTACTTCGCGTCGAGCGAGGGCTCGTACATCGAGCAGGAGCTGTTCGTCACCACGCCGAACATGACCGTCACGGCCAAGGTCGGCGACATCACGCGCACGCGGAACTACCCCGGGGTGCCGGGCTGCGGCGGCTGGGAGGTTGCGGAAAAGACCGACTTCCTCGAGAACGCCGAGAAGGTGGCGACCGATGCCGTGGAGATGTGCACCGCGAAACCGCTCGGCGCGAGCGGCCTGCGCGACCTCGTGCTCTCGCCCAGCCACCAGATGCTCACCATCCACGAGGTCGTGGCGCACGCGACGGAAGTGGACCGCATCGTGGGCTACGAGGCCAACTACGCCGGCACGAGCTTCGTGAAGCTCTCCGACATCGGCAAGCTCAAGTACGGCTCGAAGCACATGAACATCGTCGCCGACAAGACCGACGACGGCATCGGCTCGTGCGGCTACGACGACGACGGCGTGAAGACGATGAAGTGGGACATCATCCGCGAGGGCACGCTCGTCGGCCTGCAGACCAACCGCGAGACGGCGCACTACATCAACGAGAACTTCAGCCGCGGCTGCACGTTCGGGAACAGCTGGCGCGACTATCCGTTCCTTCGCATGCCGAACGTGCACCTGCTTCCGGGCCCGGCCAACGCGCCCAAGCTCGCCGACCTCATCGCCGACGTGAAGGACGGCGTGATGATCGACGGGCGCGGCAGCTACTCGATCGACCAGCAGCGCTACAATGGCCAGTTCGGCGGCCACATCTTCTGGGAAATCAAGAACGGCAGGATCACCCGCCAGTGCACGGACGTGACGTACAACGCGATCACGACCGATTTCTGGGCGAACCTCGACGCCGTTACGGGCCCCGACGAATACCAGAAGCACGGCACCGGCGGCGACGCGAAGGGCCAGCCGACGCAGACCAACTCGATCTCCCACGGCAGTCCGTACACCCTGATCCGCAAGATCATGGTCGGCGCCGCGTTCGACTGATGGCGGTCCCGCCGGAAGTCCGGATGCGCCGTTCCGCCTTGATGCTCGCGCCAGCGTTCGTGCTCGGCGCAGCGGCCGCCACGTCGGGTTGCGCGTCCGGATCGTCGGCCGCGCCGGGGGTGCAACTCGCTCCGGGCGCCGGGGTCGTGGTGCCCGGGCACACGTCGGCCGCCACGAAGGTCGCGCTGGCCACCGCCGACAGCGCCGCGCGCGCTTACGCGCCGGCCGACGTCGAGTTCATGTCGGGCATGATTCCGCACCACGCGCAGGCTGTGATCATGGCGGGATGGGCGCCCACACACGGCGCGCGCGCCGACGTGGCGCGCCTCTGCGCGCGCATCGTGGCGGCGCAGAGCAGCGAGATCGGCATGATGCGCGCGTGGCTGCGCGAGCGCCACGAGACCGTCCCCGATTCCATGAGCACGCGGCACGTCATGCGCATGGGCGGCATGGTGCACGAGATGCTCATGCCGGGCATGCTTTCGGACGAAGAGATGGCCGCGCTCGATCAGGCGCGCGGGTCCGCCTTCGACCGCCAGTTCCTCACGGGCATGATCCGCCACCACCAGGGCGCGATCGACATGGTGAAGGAGCTGCTGCAGCACGGCGACGCGGGCCACGACGAGACGGTGTTCCGCTTCGCGAACGATGTGGTCTCGGACCAGTCGGCCGAGATCCTGCTGATGATGCGCATGCTCGACACCGTCCCGTAAGCGCACCACCCTCCCACCAGCCCCCCACGCGATGCGCCGAATCCTCACTGGCTGTGCCACGATCACTCTCGCTGCGGTCGCCTGCACGCGCGCCATGAACACCGGCGCCGGGGTCAGCGGCCCGCCAGCCCCTGCCGACGGCATGACCGTCACCGGCGACGTGTCGCTCGCGGCTTCGCCGGCGATGCGGTACCCCGAGAGCGCCAAGGTGCAGCAACCCGATCCGCGCATCGGACTCAAGCCCGGCGCGGCGGCGGGTGAGGCGGGGGAGGCGGCGTTCAACATGCGCATCGTCTCCAACTCGCCGGCCGCCGAGGGGTTCACGGGGCGCGGCGCGACGGGGTCGGATCTCGCGTTCAGCGGCAACTACATCATCCAGGGCAACTATCGCGGCTTCCAGATCTGGGACGCCACGAACCCGCGGCAGCCGAAGCTCGTGTCCGCGTTCCTCTGTCCCACGAGCCAGGGCGATCCCACGGTGTACGGCAACCTGCTCTTCATCTCGGGGGAATCGCAGGGCTCGCGCAACGATTGCGGCGCCACCCCCATCACGGACTCCGTGAGCATGGACCGGTTCCGCGGCATCCGCGTGTTCGACATCTCGGACAAGGCGCATCCGCGGATGATCAAGAACGTCCAGACGTGCCGCGGGTCGCACACGAACTCGATCGTGCTCGACCCGAAGGACCGCGACAACATCTACATCTACGTTTCCGGCTATTCCGCCATCCGCTCGTCGAAGGAACTGGCGGGGTGCCAGGACGCGGCGCCCGGCGATTCGGCCAGCGCGCGGTTCCGCATCGAGATCATCAAGGTCCCGCTCGCGCATCCCGAGCAGGCCGCCGTGGTGAACTCACCCCACCTGCTGGCGGACCTCACCGGCCGGACGGTGCACGCGCCGCCGCCGAGCGACACCGGCGCGCGGGGCGGGC
>CAZKYG010000155.1:0-16649 GCA_964556915.1 uncultured Gemmatimonas sp. | reverse complement strand
CGTGCCGGGCGACCTGCCGCCGGTGCGCGGCTTCGGCGGCGAACTGAACCAGGTGTGGGTGAACCTCATCGACAACGCGCTCGACGCGGTGGGCGAGTCCGGGCGCGTCGTGATCTCGGCGCGCGCCGAGCCGGCCGGCATCGTGGTGCGCGTGACCGACGACGGGCCCGGCGTGCCGGACGAACTGCGGCAGCGGATCTTCGACCCCTTCTTCACCACGAAGCCCGTCGGCAGCGGCACCGGCCTCGGACTCGACATCGTGCGGCGCCTCGTGGAACGCAACGAGGGGATCATCGACCTCGAGTCCGCGCCGGGCCGGACCGTGTTCAGCGTGACGCTGCGCCCGGCCTGACCCGCCCCGCCACCGCTATCGCTGCGCCGCCGTCGGGTGCAACGTGAGCTTCTGCACGCGCCAGTTCAGGATCTCGCCCACGTAGAGCTCGTTCTCGGACGGGCAGGCGATTTCGTGGATCCACCCGAACTCGCCGACCTTCTTGCCGGCGTCACCAAACGTGCCGAGCACCTTGCCGTCGAGCGTGAGCTTGTACATCCGGCCCGGCACGGCGTCGGCGCTGTAGAGGTACTGCGTGCCCTGCGCGTTGGGCGGCGTGATGCAGATCGCCCAGGGCGCGCCATTCACCGACAGCGGGTTCGCGCCCTCGCGCGGCATCGCGCCGAGCAGCACGTTCGGCGTCTTGTCGTACGGCACGGCGATCGTGATGATGCGCAGCGGATTGCCGTCGTGGTCGAACACCTGAATGCGGTTGTTCGAGCGGTCGCCGACGTAGATGTTCCCCTTCGCGTCGCTCGCGATCGTGTGCACGATGTTGAACTGGCCGGGCTCCTTGCCGAACTCGCCCCAGGTTTTGATCCACCGGCCGTCGGGCGCGATCTTCACCACGCGCGAGTTGTTGTAGCCGTCGGCGACGAAGATGTTGCCCTCGAGGTCCCACGTGACCTGCGTTGGCCGGTTGAAGCCGCCCCACTGCGGCACGGGGCGCTGGCCACGCGGCGGGGGCGGCGGAGGCTCCTCGGCGGCCTCCTCACGGCGCCCGAGCACCAGCAGGACCTTCCCGGCGGGACTGAACTTCAGGACCATGTTGGTGCCTTCGTCCGTGGTCCAGATGTTGCCGTCCCGGTCCACGTCCACATCGTGCGCGAAGGCGAGGCCATAGACGTCCTTCCCCAGCTCCCGGATGAAGGTGCCGTCGGGCCCAAACTCGAGGAGCTGCGCCGCGGTCGCGCCGCGCACCGTGCTCCGCTCGCCCGTGCGCTCATAGACGTAGAAGTGCCGCGTCGCCTTGTTGATGGCGAGGCCGGTGACTTCGCCGAAGTTCATTCCCGCGGGCAGTTTCAGGAAATCGGCGGTCGCGTCGAACTTGATCTCCGCGACCTGCGCGGCGGCGCGCACGCCGGCCCCGGCGAGCACCCCGAGGGCACACGCCAGGGAGACGAGGGAACGACCGGGGAACGGGACGGCGCGGGTCATGGGGCGCTCCGGACGGCGGTGCGCGCCGTCAGTGGGGGAGATCGGATCGTGCAATGCGCCCAGAGGGACTCGAACCCCCAACCTTTTGATCCGAAGTCAAAAGCTCTATCCAATTGAGCTATGGGCGCGCGCGATGAAAGTTCGGCGCCGCCGGAAACCGCCGCAACTGCGACCCACGGGTGGGGCGGTGCCGGCGACCGGTGCAAATTCCGTCCATGTACGCCATCGAACGCACCCCCCTGTCGTCGCCGGCGGCGCAGGCCCTCATCGCGGCCCTCAACGCCGAGTTGGGCGCCGCCTACCCGGAACCCGGGGCCACGCACTGGACCCTCAGCGCGGAGGAGACGGATGGCGCCCGCGGCGCGTTCCTCGTCGCCACGCGCGACGGCACCGCCATCGGCTGCGGCGCCGTGCGGCTCATTGACGCGGACACGGCCGAACTCAAGCGCATGTACGTGGCGCCCGCCGCGCGCGGCACGGGCATCGGCAAGCGGCTCGTCGCCGCCCTCGAAGCGGAGGCCGCGCGGATCGGCGCGAAGCGCGTCGTGCTCGAGACGGGCGTTCGCCAGGAGGCGGCCCTCGGCCTGTACGCGCGGTGCGGGTACGCACGCATCCCGCTCTACGGCGAGTACGTGCACTCCCCCGCCACGAGCGTCTGCCTCGGCCGAACGCTGTAGCCCGCCGCGCGCCGTTACGCCGGGGGCATCGGCCGCACCGGCCCATGCCCCGCGTACACCGTCTTCGCCCCGAGCGCGCGAAGCCGGTTCCAGCTCGCGGTCACCAGCGCCGCCGTCTCGTCGGTCATGAACCCCGGGTGCGTCAGGTCGCCCGTGAACGCCTCGCCCGTGTCCAGCAGGAGCGAGACGCTGTCGTCGGAGTGCCCCGGCGTGTGGACGAACTGGCCCGCGAACCCGATGCCCGCGAGGAACGTGCGGCTCTCCGCCAGCGGGACGATCACGTTGTCGTGCAACGTGATCTCGGTGTACCCCTGGTCGGCCTTGATGTCGCGCTTCATCGCCGGTATCGCGGCCTCCTGCTCCGGCGTCACCACGAGTCGCATGCCGCGCTGCTTGAGGTCTTGCGCGCAACCCGCGTGGTCCATGTGGTAGTGCGTCGCGAACCCGTGCGTGACCTCGTGAACGGGGATGTCCTTGCGCCTCAGTTCGGCGTCGAGTGCGCCGACCATTCCCGGCCAGCCGAGGTCCACGAGCAGGCGCGACCGGCCGGCGCTCAGGACCCAGTAGTTGGTCGAGCGATACCCGACGTTGACGATGGAGGGCGGCGCCACTACTCGCTGAACGGCGTGACCACCAGCACACGGACCGGCACGGTCGCGGTGTTCGTCACCGACCAGTCGCGCCCGGGCGTCGCGCGCCACACGCCGCCGTGCCACGCCATGCCGGTCGCCGACGACGCGCGGGTCGCCGCGGAGGGCGTCGCGATCCGCAGGCGGCGCGGCGTCACACCGGCGTCAAGCGCGATGAGCCACGGCGCCGGCTGCGCCGTGGTGCCGGCCAGCGACGAGCCCGCGGCGATCGTGACGAGGGCCACGCGCAGGCGGCGCGTCTCGAACGCGGGATGCTCCGTCACGCCGGGCCGGGGCATCGGGTCCTTCGCCCCGCACGAGCGCGGCGCGCCCGCCACCGCCTCCTCGCAGAGGTTCCTCACCTCGCCCTGCGGCGCGCCGGGCAGCTCCACCGTGATGTTGTCGAACGGCACGGCGGCGGGGTTGCGCGCCACATGCGCGAAATTGCCTCTCGTGTAATGGATGCTCAGGTCCGACGACGCGATCGTCGCGTCGGGCATGCCCGGCCTCGCGTTCACCACCTCGCTCGCGCCCAGCGCGATCCAGAAGTAGTCCGGGTCGTGCTCGTGCAGCAGCGTCGAGTCGTGCGCGGGCACGCGGACGCGCAGGACGCGCAACACCCCGTCCTCGTACGCCAGATGGTGGTGCGGCTCGTTCTTCGCCAGCACGGCGCCGGGAACCTTCTGCGCGGCCAGCGGCGCGACGAGCGGGGCGCCGAGCGACGCGGCGACCGACAGGAACAGCGCAGCGGTGCGGCGGTGCGGGATCACGGCAGCCTCGGGGGGAGTGGCGTCAGGGCCCGACGACCTCGATGCGGTGCTCGGCGCGCAGGGTGGGCTGGCCCGCGACCTCGATCTCCAGCTGCACAATGTACGCGCCCTTCGAGAGGGTGGAGATGTCGAGCTCGATCGCGCGCGGCGACATGGTGCGCCCGCGCGCCGAGAGGTCGTCCACCGACACGCGCACGGGCGTGCCCGACCGCCCCGTGATGGCGCTCGTCATGCGCCGGAAGAACCCGCCGTCGGCCGGCGACTCTTCGCGCAGCACCACGAGCGAGACGTGCATCTTCTCACCGTCGGGATCCGTGCCGTACGCTTCCCAGTACACGCCCAGCTTGTCGTTGGCGTGCACCCGTTCGCTGGTCAGCGCGTGCGGGGCCACCTCCTCGACCGAGCCGGGGAACGATCCGTACGCCGAGTAGAAGAGCAGGTCGGAGAGCGTGACGCGGAATTTCGGCTCGCGTGCCGGCCCGATGCCGTAGCGCGCGCGCGCCACCGCGCTCCGGTCCGGCGCCGACACCTCGGCGCTCATCAGCAGGGGACCGAACGGCGCATGCACCGTGAGCACCCCCGACGGCGGCGCGCTGTCGCGCACCGCCGCGAAGTCCAGCACCCCCGGGCCGGCCGGCGTCACCACGAGTCCGGCGCGCAGGCGTGCGCCCGCCACGGCCCGGGTGTCCGCCGTCTCGTACGCGAGCACGACGATCGCGCTGTCGCCGCGGCGGAACATGGCCTGCTGGTGCGTGAGCGCCACGAGCGACCGCGCGTAGGGCGGCGCGTACCGGCCCATCACCGGCGGCAGCTGGGGACGCCATGCCGCCGAGTCCGACTGTGGCGGGTCGTTCAGCACAAATCCCGCGGGGATGTAGCGGTACGCCGGGAACGGCTCGATGCCGATGACGTTGACGCCGTCGCCGCCGCGCGGGACGATCTGCGCCTGCGGCAGCCGCGGGAGTATCGGCCGCGTGTCGGGCGCGCCGCCCCCGGCGCCGCCGGGCCGGCCCATCGTTCCCGGCAGGTCGGGTGGCCGCGCCAGCGGGGGCACACTGCCGGGGATCTTCGTGCCCGGCGGGTAGCTGCCCACCGGCGTGCCGCCGCGCCCACGCCCCTTGGCCCCTCCCACGTCCGGTCCCCCCTCGGGTCCGCCGGTGCCCACCGGCGGCGGCGACGCCATCGCGATCGTGAATGGCGCCTGCCACGTCGCGGCCCAGGCGCGCGGCCAGCCGAACCGCAGCAGCAGCTCGCGTTCGTCGCTGTCGAACCCGAACTGGTAGGGGCCCGGCGCATCCTCGAGCATGTGCACCATCGTCATCCGCGCGAAGTACTCGGTGCGCGAGTCGTTCCCCGGCATCGAGTACAGCGTGCGGGCCAGCGCCCACGCACGCGCTTCGTACCGGTCGCGCGCCGGGTCGCCGCACGCCAGCGGCCGGTACTGCGCCCGCGCCACGTCGTCGAGCAGCAGCGACACGTCGCGCCACTCGCAGCGGTCCTTCACTCCCATCGCGGCGAGCGCACTGTCGTACACGGCGCCGGCGGCCACGTAGTCGCCCTTCAGGTGCAGCGCAACACCGCGCAGCGTCTGGCAGCGCCAGACGATCCACCGGCACGCGCCCGCCGCCGCCACGGCGTCGTCGCACCGGTCCGACTCGGCGAGGTACCGCACCCGCTGTTCCGCGACCCAGAAGTTGTCGGGGACGAGGCGCGCGACCGTGTCGAGTTCGGCCACGAATCGCGTGCGCTCGGCCTTGACCTCGTTCGCCTCCGCGGGCATCGGATGCGACTCGTCGTACCAGTAGCAGAACCGCCCCACGTGCTCGTCGCAGTTCTGCGGCGGCGACGGCATCGTGTGCGGCAGGTGCACCCGGCGGAACGCCTCGAACGCGATCTGGTCCAGCCGCGCGCGATCGAACGGCGAGAGACTGTCGCGCCGCACCGCGGTGGCCGCCGAGTCGTGCACGGTCTCCGCCGGCGCCGAGTCGCGGATGATCTGGCCCGCCAGCGCGCCGGGCCACATCGCGATCGCCGCCAGCGCGGCAAGGGCCGTGGGTCGGGAGAGTCGCACGGACGGTATTACCCGTGTGTTCCGAAAAGGCGCCGCCAGGGCTCACCTCGTGCCGGTCCGGCCGTCAAATTCCGCCTCCATGCCAGGAGACTCGAACCTAGCCCCGCCGGCCGACGTCGTCATCATCGGCGGCGGCGTGATGGGCATGAGTGCCGCGTATCACCTCGCCACACGTGGCGCGCGCGTCACGCTGCTAGAGGCCGAACCGATGTTCGGCACCGGCTCCACGGCCCTCAACGCGGGCGGGTTCCGCCACCAGTTCTCGACCGCCGTGAACATCGAGCTGTCGAAACTCAGCCTCGCACTCCTCGACCGGTTCGAGGACGAGTTCGAGCAGGCGGTGGGCTACAATCCCTGCGGCTACCTGTTCCTGCTCGACGCCGAGCGGGACGTGGCGGCGTTCCGTGCCAACGTTGCGCTGCAGCATGCGCACGGCGTCATGACGCAATGGCTCACGCCGGCCGAGGCCGGCCGGCTCGCCCCGCAGGTGAACCTCGACGGCATCGTCGCCGCGACGTTCTACGAAAAGGACGGGCTGGTGGACCCCAGCGCCGTCCTGCAGGGCTACGTGCGGGGCGCGTCGCGCGCGGGCGTCACGCTCCGGAGCGGCGTGCGCGTCACGGGCGCGCGCCTGGGCACCCGCGGAACCGGCGACGTGATCGAGGCGCTGCACACGACCGCGGGCGACGTCGCCGGCGGCACGTTCCTGCTCGCCGCGGGCGCGTGGTCGGGCGAGGTGGGTCGCGCGATCGGCGTGGAGGTCCCCGTCGTCCCGGTCCGTCGCCAGATCGCCGTCACCTCGCCGGTCCCCGGCCTCACGAAGGCATTCCCGTTCGTCATTGATTTTTCGCGCTCGCTCTACTTCCACTACGAGGGTGGCGCGATCCTGACGGGCATGTCGAACCACGACGAGCCGCCCGCGTTCAACACGGCGGTGGACGAGGCGTGGCGCGAGCGGCACGTCGAGGCGGCGATGCAGCGGCTGCCGCTGCTTGCCGAGGCGGGCATCGCGCACGAGTGGGCGGGGCTGTACGAGGTCACGCCGGACGACCAGGCGATCATCGGCCGGCTGCCGCACCTCGCGAACCTCTACGCGTGCACGGGTTTCAGCGGCCACGGGTTGATGCACGGCCCGGCCGCCGGCCTCGTGGTGGCCGAGGAGATCCTCGACGGCGCGGCGCACACCGTGGACATCGCGCCGCTCCGGTGGCGTGAGTTCGGAGCAGGTGAATACAACGTCGTGTAGGCGCGCCGGCATCTGCCGTCTGCCATCTGCCATCCGTTACGCCGCCGCGATCTCCCGGATCGCCTTCACGAACGCGTCGAGTTCCTGCGTTGACGTGTACACCTGCGGCGTCACCCGCACCCCGTGCACGAGGTTGCCGTCGATCGCGACCGTGAAGATCCGGTAGCGGTCCAGCAGCGCCTTCTGCAGGTCCGCCGGCTTCATCCCCTGGATGCCGACGTTCGCAATCGCGCAGGAGCGCCGCGGATCGGCGGGCGTGTTGAGCACGACCTTCGGCACCCCGCGCACCCGGCTCGTCCAGTACTGCTGCACCCAGCGGAGCCGCGCCTCCTTGCGCGCGGCACCGATCATCTCGTGGAACGCGATCGCGTTCTCGATGGCGAGGTCCGTCGCCACGGGGTGTGTGCCCGTGTGGTTCAGCTTCAGGATGTCGTCGTCGGCGATCCGGAATTCCGAGAAGACGGGCCAGAGCGGCGGGATGCGGTCCTGTTTCACGTACAGCAGGCCCGCGCCCAGGGGCGTGGTGAGCCACTTGTGGAGCGACGAGCCGTAGTAGTCGCAGTGCAGGTCGGGGATCCGGAAGTCCACGTGCGCAAACGCGTGCGCCCCGTCCACCATCACCGGCACCCCGCGGGCGTGCGCCATGTCGCAGATCTTCGCGACGGGCAGGATGTGCCCGGTGATGTTCACCATGTGGCACACCATCAGCAGCTTCGTGTTCGGCGTGATGGCATTCGCGTACACCTGCACGACGTCGTCGTCCGACCTCGGGTCCATCGGCACGTCCACGTAGCGGTTGACCATGCCGTGGCGGCGCGCCATGAAGCGGAACTGGTCCAGCATCGCCCCGTAGTCCTGGTTCGCCATCACGGCCTCGTCGCCGGGCTTCCAGTCGAACCCCGAGATCACGATGTCGAGCGACTCGGTGGTGTTGCGGGTGATGATGAGCTCCTGCGGCGACACCCCGGCCATGGCCGCGAGCTTCGCGGCGACGCGCGCCTTGTCCTCGAGGCGCGGGCCGCGGAAGTAGTGCGACGCCTCGACGTTGATGCGCCGCACGTGCGCGATGTACTGCTCGAGCACCTCCTCGGGCAGGAAGCAGTAGTAGCCGTTCTCGAGGTTGATGTAGTCGGGCGTGAGCCGGAACTTCGTACGGATGCCGGCCCAGAACGCCTCGTCCTGCGCGAGCGCCGCCGCACCCACGTGCCGTACGCGCGCGAACATCTCGCCGAGGCTCGGGCCGAATGCCATGGCGGCGGCGCCGCCGCCCATCGTGCGAACGAAATCACGCTTGTTCATCGGGGCCTCGCGGGAGGAGCGCTGGGGGATGCCGTGGGGGAACCGGCCGGGGGCGCGTAACCGTTCGTCGCCAGCCGGACGGCCTGACGCTCGTACACGTCCGGCGCGAGGTCGGCCACGCCGTTCACGTCCACGAACTTGTTGTAGAAGTTGAACAGCGCGATCACGCTCGACGCGTGGTACACCTCCTCCACCGTGAGCACCGTCGCGGCCGCCCGCACGAGGGCGCGCCGCTCGTCCTCCACGTGCAGGTGCGACGCGGCCACGAGCTGCCGGAACGCCGCCTCACGCGGCGTGAGCGCGGCACCCTCGAGCACGCGATCCACGACATCCCGTCCGAGAAACTGCGCGGCGACCGCCGCGTGCGAGCGGATTCAGAAGAGGCAGTGGTTTTCCCTGGAGGTGAGCGCGGCCAGCAGCTCCGTCTCGCCCGGCGGGAGCGGGCCCGCGTCGCGCATCACGGCCTGGGTGAACGCGAGCAGGTGTTGCATCGCGTCGGGCCGGAACGCGAACAGGCGGCGCAGGTCGGACTGGCCGTCGGCGTGCGGCGTTGCGTCGATGATCTGCTGGAGGAACATGGGTGTCGGCGGGCTGTCCCATTATACCTCGCCGTTGCGGCGCCCGCGGCGGAATGGGCATGTTCCCGTCGTCCACCCCGACCTCGGACCGCCATGATGAAACCGACTCCCCGACGCGGTGCCAGGCCGCTCGCCACGCTGCTCGCCACGCTGCTCGCCACGCTGCTGGGCACGCTCGCGGCCGGCGCCGTCGCGCTCCCCGTTGCACCACTCGCCGCCCAGCCCCGCACCGTGCGCGGCAAGCCGGTCACGCCGCCCGCCATCACACCGCGCCCGCTGTTCGATGTCGTCGAGGCGACGATCCCGCAGATGCAGGCCGCGCTCGCGTCGGGGCGCGTCACGTCGCGCGAACTCGTGCTGCTGTCGCTGGCGCGCATCGCGCGCTACAACAAGACGCTCAACGCCGTGATCACGGTGAGCCCCACGGCGCTCGCCGAGGCCGACGCACTCGACGCCGAGCGCGCCGCGGGCCACGTGCGCGGCCCGCTCCACGGCATTCCGGTGGCGCTCAAGGACAACATCCACACCACCAACATGCCCACCACGGGCGGCGCGCTCGCGTTCAGGGACCTGGTGCCGCCCTACGAGGCCACGCTCACCAGGAACCTCAGGGACGCCGGCGCGATCATCGTCGCGAAGACGGTCCTCACCGAGCTCGCCAACTGGGTGGCCGGCGCGCCGAACCCGATGCCGGGCAACTACAGCGCGGTCGGCGGCCAGGGCATGAACCCGTACGATCCGCGGCCCGACCCGCGCCCGGGATTCAACGACGGGCGCGCCGCCATGCAAACAGGCGGCTCGAGTTCGGGCATCGGCACGGCCGCCAGCTTCTGGGCCGCGAACGTCGGCACCGAAACGTCGGGCTCCGTGCTGAGCCCGTCCAACCAGAACATGCTCGCCGGCATCAAGCCGACGGTCGGCCGCATCAGCCGCTGGGGCGTCATTCCCATCACGGCGGACCAGGATACGCCAGGCCCGATGGCGCGCACGGTCGAGGACGCGGCGATCATGCTGGGCGCGCTCGAGTCGAAGGCGCCGGACCCGCACGATCCCGCCACGACGACGTGCCCGCCACCGGCCAACAACGACTACCGCCCGTTCCTCCGGGCCGACGGCCTCAAGGGCGCGCGCATCGGCATTCCGCGCGCCTTCTACTACGACGCCTACACCGTGCCGGGCACGACACAACGTCGCGGCGGGTTGAGCCCCGCGCAGGCCGCAGTGATGAAGGAGGCCATCGACGCGATGCAGGCCGCCGGCGCCGTGATCGTCGACCCGGCGGACATCCCCAGCGTCACCGCCGCCGACACGCTGCGCAACCTGCTCTACTGGAACACGTGTGGCGGCAGCGACGGCCGCAAGGGACACAACGCCGACTGCTCGATCGACTTCGCCTACGGCATGAAGCGCGACTTCAACGCGTGGCTCGCGTCGCTTGGCGCGGCCGCGCCGTTCGCCTCGCTCACCGACCTCCGCTGGTTCAACATCGACCACGCCGACGCCAACGCGATGAAGTACGGACAGTCCCGACTCGACATCTCGGACGAGATCGACACCGTCGCCGACCGTGCACGCTACGTGGCCGACCGGGCGAAGGACATCGCGCTCGCCGGCACGAACGGCATCGACGCCGTGATGAAGGCGGAACGGCTCGACGCGCTCGTCTTTCCCGGCGCGAGCGGCGCGGCCATCTCGGCGCGGCCGGGCTATCCGACGGTGATCGTGCCGTTCGGCATGGTGCCCAACGCGCCGAACCCGCCGTTTCCGCGCGGATTCGACGCGAAGCCGCAGCCCATGGGCGTGAGTTTCGCCGGCATGGCGTGCAGCGAGCCGCGCCTCCTCACGCTCGCCTACGCGTTCGAACAGGCCACGAAGAAGCGCCGCCCGCCGCCGAACCTCCCGTAGCCCGCCCGGCGCGCGGGGCGGCCGCGCGCGTCAGGGCTGCTTGCCGGCGCTCGCCCCCCCGCCGATCGGGTCGCCCGGCGGCAACTTGAGCGCCGGGCCCGGGATCGTTGCCACGGTGCGATGCTCCCAGCGCCGGATGTCGGCGGCCACGTTCTGGCGATGGGCGTTGTTCGTTGCCGCCTGACCCTCGAGGCGCTTCGCCAGCTTGTCGAGCCGGTCGGAGAGAATCGCGCGCACCTCCGGCGAATTGTCGGCACGCATGCCCATCAGCATCATCTGGTCCACCACCGCGCGCTGAATCACCCGCTGCACCTCCGCGCGGTACTTGTCCGCCGGCGCCGCGACGTTCCACGTCGCGGCGATCAGCTTGTCCGTGACTTCCTCAAGCGTCGGATAGTCGCCCATCGCGCCAAACGACACGAGGCGCGCCATCCGCTCGGGGTTCAGGATCTCGCCCACCGTGAAGCTCGCCGACGCCTCGGCGGCCGCGAGCGGGTCGAACGTCACGTCGGTGCGGTGCTCGAACGTCTCCCCCTGGTCGTGACGGTCCGCCGGCGGCGGGATCATGTCCACGATCCGTTTCGGCAGCGCGGTGAAGTCCACGGAGAGCGTCGAGAGGATCACGTCGAGCGCCCGCCGCTGCTCGGCGCCCGGCACGATCGTGAACGTCTTCTCCGTGCCGCCGCGGAGCGCGTTGCCGTAGTCGGCCCCGCCGATGCTCTGCGCCGCCGACCGGAGCTGGAACCGGTGATGCATGTACAGCGGCAGCAGCACGTACTCGAGGTCCGACATCGGCGTGCCCGCCGGAATCACCTGCGGTCCGAACTTCTCGAGCCCGATCCGGCGCACCTGCAGCTCGACCTTGAGCTGGTCCACGAGGTTCGCGCCGTTGTCCCACACCGACGCGTACTGCGCGGGCGCGCCGATGAAATTGTTGTTCGTGTAACCCACGTAGCGCAGCCCGCGGGCGTACCCGTCCGTGATGATCCGGTCGAGCGCGGCCTTCTCGTCCGTGCCCGGCGGAAAGTCCTGGTACAGCCACGCGATCGCCATCTTGTCGTAGTCGCCGATCCGCTGCTCGTACGCGTCGGAGAGGTCGAGCCCGCCCTGCGGCGTGATCTTCACGAGCGGCGCGGGATAGTCCATCACGGAGGATCGGCCCGTCGCGCTCCCGATGTAGTTGTGCGGGAAGCCGAGGGTGTGCCCCACCTCGTGGGCGCCGAGCTGGCGCACGCGATCGAGCGCGAGCTTGAGCGCAGCGCCACTGTCACCCGCCACGGCGGCGAGGTACTCGACGCCCGGCGCGTCGGCGTACGCCTCTGCGTCGCCGTTGTCGCCCGGGCCGAACGGCGCCACCATGCCCGCACCGTGCAGGTAGTCCTGTTGCAGGCGCAGGCTGCCGAGGTTCACGTTGCCGCGGATGATCTCACCCGTGCGTGGGTCCACGACGCTCGCGCCGTACGAGTAGCCGCGCGTCTTCGTGTGTGTCCAGTGCACGACGTTGTACCGGATGTCCTCCGGGTCTGCGCTGTCGGGCAGGATTTCCACGCGGAACGCGTTGATGTAGCCCGCCGCCTCGAACGCCTGGTTCCACCAGCGCACGCCGTCGGCGAGCGCCGTACGCACCGGCTCCGGCGCGCCGTTGTCGATGTAGTACACGATCGGCTTTACGGGCTCGGAGCGTGCCGCCGCCGGATTCTTCTTCTTCAGCCGGTAGCGCGCCGCGAACCGCACGTAGATGTCCTTGTTGATCGGCTGCCCGAAATCCATGACGTCGGACCCGAGCACGCCAAGGCGCGGGTCCGCGAACCGCGGCTCGAACCCCGGCCCCGGGAGCTTCACGAGCGAGTGGTGCTCGCGCAGCGTGATCGTCTCGCCCGAGGCCGCGACGCCGTTCACCAGCGGGCCCGGCTGCGGGCTGGTGAAGGTCAGCAGCGCCTCCACCTCGTCGTTCTCCGGGAACGCCTTGATGTGGTCGGGATACAGCGCGCTCCGCGACGCGTCGAGCTGGTACCGGCCCTGCTGGCGCGCCGCGATCGTCTCCACCACGCCCCGCGCGTCGCGCATGAAGAAGCCCGTCGCGTCCACGAGCACGCTGGTCCCTGTCTGCGCGACGACGTCGAACCCCCAGTGCACCGACGGGGCGAACGCGTCGGCGACGGCCGCCTTCTCGGCGGCACTCGTGTTACCCCGCGACTGGAAGCGGTAGTTCGGCTCCATGAGCAGCACGCGCGGCCCCGTGCGGCGCGCGACCAGGATCGCCGTGCCGGCCAGCTGGCCCCGGTCGATGCCGATCGGATTGCTGCCGAGCCCGCTCGCCATCGACACCTGGTACAGGAACTCGGTGTCGAGCTTGTCGATCTCCCAGAAGAGCTTCCCGGTCGCCTCGTCCCAGTAGAGGTTGAAGTAGCCGTGCTTCACGGTCATGCCTGCCGTGCGCTCGGCGATGCTCGGCAGCGGACGGGCCTGCGCCACGACGGTCGCAGCCGTCACGAGGAGCGCGGCCACGACGGACGCGGCGCGCCGGGATACGAAGGACATCAATGCCTCGGGGTGGAGTGATCGCGCCCTGCAACGATACCATCGGCGGCGCGCTGTCGCACGACGCCTACGGTGTCGGCCCGTGCATCATCGGTTCGCCACGCGCCACCATCAGGTGGTGCATCGCGTGATGGTCGCTCTCGGTGATGAGGCCCGCGAATCCCAGGCCGCGCGCCATCGCCACGGCCTTCGCGTCGTTCGGGTCCGGCGCCGTCACCACGAAGCGCACGCCGTTCGCGATTTCCGTGGCCTGTGCGCGCCACGCGCCGTCCTCGTTGAGCGCCATCGCGTGCATCGTGAGCATGCGCCGGATCGCGCCCACGGTCTCGCCCGTGCCCGTGACGTCGAGCGACACGCCGCCCGCCACGTTCACCTGCTTCACCTTCGCGCGCATCACCACGTTGTCCATGTCGATGAGGTGCGCGCGCAGTGCCTCGAGGTTGACCTTCGACCAGTCGGTGGACGGATCGGCCTTGAGCTTGCGCACGATGTCCTGGATGGTGGCGAACGCCGCCTGGCTCGGCGGCGACGCCTGCGGAACGCCCTGCCCGCCCGTCATGGCGGCGTGGTCCATGCCCTGCGCGGCGAGCGCACCCGTGTGGAAACCGAGGCAGGCGACGAGTGTGGAAATACGTGAAAGACGTGTCATCGTGACGTCTCCGTGTCGAGTCCGGGGAAACGCGTGAGTACGAATCAGGCGCGACCCTTTGTGACATCGCGCCGGACGACCGTTGTCCACAATCTCGCGCGTCGTTACACGCGCCGCCTGCCACCCGCGGCGTTGTGCACATCGCCCGCTGCGGGCACGGCAACCGCGGCGACGAGGAGACGTGCCGGCATGAGGTGACGTGTCATCAGGTGCCCCGCAGGTTGGGGGAGGGGTGCCGGACCATATATTCCCGCGTCCCCCCCACCGGTCAACTCGACACGATGTACTCCCCCCCATCGCGCCCGTGGGTCGGCGCGGCCCTGGGTCGCGCACTCGTTGGCGCGTTGTGCAGCGCGGCGTGCAGCGCCGTGTGCGCGTCCCCGGCCGTCGGCCAGGCGCGCGCCATCGACGGATCGCCTGCGCCCGTCGCGCCCGAAGTCATCACGCGCGACTCGCTCCGCCGCCCCACGATCCGCGCCATCAGGCTCACCGAACCGCTCCACCTCGACGGCGTGCTCGACGAGGCGGTGTACACGCGGGAGAAGCCGTTCGGGGGGCTCATCCAGGTCGCGCCGGACTACGGCCAGCCCGCCACCGAGCGCAGCGACATCTGGATCACGTACGACGACCAGAACATCTACCTCTCCTGCCGCTGCTACGACCAGTCGCCGCCGGAGACGTGGGTGGTGAACGAGCTGCGGCGCGACACCAACGGGCTCCGCAACAACGAGCACATCGGCGTCATGCTCGACACCTACTACGACCGCCGGAGCGGCTTCGCGTTCTACACCAACCCGCTCGGGGCGCGCGCCGACTACTCCGTCGTGGACGAAGGCGGGTCCAACACCGACTGGAATCCCGTCTGGACCTCGAAGACCGGCCGCTTCGACGGCGGCTGGACGGTCGAGATGGCGATTCCCCTCAAGTCGCTCCGCTACCGCGCCGGCAAGGACCAGGTATGGGGCATCCAGATCCGCCGGTCCATCCGCCACAAGAACGAGTGGGACTACCTCACTCCGGTCCCGCGGATCCTCGCCGGGCCGCAGGCGCTGAACCGCGTGTCGGCCGGCGGCACGCTCGTCGCGCTCGACCTCCCCGAGTCGGGGCGGAACATCGAGCTCAAGCCGTACGCCATCTCGCGCGTCACCACCGACAACGTCCGTACGCCGCCCGTCCATGACGAGGTCAAGAGCGACGTCGGCGGCGACGTGAAGTACGCCGTCACGCCCAACCTCACCGCCGACCTCACGGTCAACACGGATTTCGCCCAGGTCGAGGTGGACGAGCAGCAGGTCAACCTCACGCGGTTCAACCTGTTCTATCCGGAAAAACGCGACTTCTTCCTCGAAGGGCGCGGGATCTTCGACTTCGCCCGCGGCGGCCAGGGCGTCACGAGCGGCAGCGACCAGTCCGACACGCCATACCTCTTCTACACCCGCCGCATCGGCCTCGACAACGGGCGCGTGATCCCGATCAACGAGGGCGGTCGCCTCACGGGCAAGCTGGGCCCGTGGGCCGTGGGGCTCATGGACATCCAGACCGGCGCAGACGCCTCGTCGGCGTCGAAGC
Source organism: uncultured Gemmatimonas sp. (assembly GCA_964556915.1). Lineage (GTDB taxonomy): Bacteria > Gemmatimonadota > Gemmatimonadetes > Gemmatimonadales > Gemmatimonadaceae > Fen-1231. Next base: position 1,226 of record CAZKYG010000155.1, on the reverse strand, counting down.
CCACCAACTACGGCATCCTGCGGCTCAAGCGCGACATCCTCGGCCACAGCGCCATCGGCGTGATGGCGACCGACCGGTCCGTCGGCGCGTCGGGCGCGGGGTCCAACACCGCCTTCGGCGCCGACGCAACGCTCGCGCTCACGCAGGCGCTGCTCGTGAGCACCTACTGGGCACAGACGAATACGACCGGCGCCGCGACCACCGGCGGCAACCAGAGCTACCAGGGCTTCGCGGACTACGCCGACGACCTCTACGGCGCGCACGCCGAATACCTGTCCGTCGGCGCGAACTTCGACCCGCAGGTCGGCTTCATCCGCCGCTCGGACTTCAACCGGTCGTTCGGCTCGCTGCGCTACAGCCCCCGCCCCACGCGCTACATCCCCAGCGTGCGGAAGTTCACGTGGAGCGGCTCGGGCGAATACGTCGAGAACGGCGCCGGCGCGGTGGACGCGCGCACGTTCGCCGGCTCGTTCAACACCGAGTTCCAGAGCAGCGACCAGTTCTCCATTTCGGCCACGCGCGAATACGAATACCTGCGCAAGCCGTTCACGCCGTCCGGGTCGCCCGCGCCGATTCCCGTGGGCGGCTACACGTTCGACAATGCGTCCATCTCGTACTCGTGGGGCGCGCAGCGGCGCATTTCCGGCGCGCTCACGCTGCAGGCCGGCCACTATTACGACGGCACGATCACCAGCATCGCCTTCGGCTCGGGCGGGTCGTTCGCCACGCAGCGCGTCGTGTTCGGCCGCCTCGCACTCGAACCCACCCTCCAGATCACCGAGATCGACCGGCCCGCCGGGTCGTACACCACGCGCATCGTCCGCACCCGCGCCGACTATGCGTTCTCACCCCTCATGTTCGTGAGCGCGCTGCTCCAGTACAGCTCCGCGGACCGCGCGTTCAGCACCAACCTGCGCTACCGGTGGGAGTACGCCCCGGGCAGCGAACTCTTCCTCGTGTACACGGACGAACGCGACACCACGCCCGACGCCCTCGCCACCCCCACCACCGTGCGCGGCATCAGGAACCGGGCATTCGTGGTGAAGATCAACCGGCTGTTCCGCTACTAGCGCGGGCAGTCATTCGGCACGCGCCGCCGCGATGCGCTCAGGGCCGTGACGGGCCCAGCCGGGCGAGCGCCTCGCGCGCCGGCGCAAAGTCCGGGCGCACCCCGAGCGCTTCCTCGAGGAGCGCTCGCGCGCGGGCGACGCCGGCGCTGTCGCCCG
>CAZKYG010000154.1:0-9253 GCA_964556915.1 uncultured Gemmatimonas sp. | reverse complement strand
CGGGAGCGCCGTGTTGCGCCCGCCATAGTGCAGGATGAGCGGGAGCTGCGAGCCGGGCACCGCGAAGCGCACGAGGATCGGTCGCACCTGATTGATCACCACGAGCGGCGTGCCGGCGCCGGCCCGCACGAGGTTGCCGGCGCGCACGAGCAACCCGCCGGTGCGTCCCGCGATCGGCGCACGGATCGTCGTGTTGTCGAGCGCGAATCGCGCGTTGGCGAGCGCGGCGCTGTCGGCGGCGACCACGGCGGTCGCCGACGCGGCCGCCGTGCGATAGGCCTCGTACTGCTCCTGCGTCACGACCTTGTCGCGCGCGAGCGACTCGTAGCGCTGCGCCTCGGCCACCGCGTTGTCCATCGTCGCGTGATCGCGCGTGAGCACGGCGGTGGCCTGCCGGACGGCCGCCTCATAGGGCCGCGGATCGATCCGGAAGAGCACCTGGCCCTTGGCGACTTCCTGGCCCTCCTGGAAGAGCACCTCCTGCACGATGCCGTCCACCTGCGACGCGACGTTCGCGGTCTGCAGTGGCGTGACGGTTCCGTTGGCCTCGATGGTGTAGGGCAGCGACGCGCGACGGACCGGCGTCACCGCGACGGTGACGGGCGGGCGGCCGGCGCGGGCGGCGGGCTTGTTGCAGGCGAGCGCGGTGACGGCGGCGACGAGGAGCAATCCGACGCGTGGCGCACGCGGCCGGCGGCGCGGTCGGACGATACTGGCGGAAACGGTGAGCATCACGGCTGCGAGAGGGAGGGGAGGGAGCGGGGGCCGCGCCGGACGCTCCGGCGCGGGTCGAGCGGCGCGCGTCAGTGCATGGGAGGCGGTCCGCCGCGTCCGCCTCGCCCCCCGGCGCCCGGCGCGGGGCCGAAGATCGCCTGCGGGTGCTTGATGCGGTCGGGGAGCTTCGCCCACTGCTCGGGCGTGAGGATGACCTGCGCCTGGTGCACCGACGTCAGGCCCAGCTGCTGCGCGTCCACCAGCAGCGGACGAATCTGGATCTGCAGCGCGCCCGGCTCGGCGTTGTTCCCGAGGCTCTGCATCTTCGCCTGCAGGCGCACGGCGAGCGTGTCCACCTTGAGGTACAGCGAGTCCTGCAACCGCGTGAGTTCGGCCACCTGCACACTCGTGAGGTGCAAGCCGAGCGAGTCGTCTTGCGCGAGGATCTGGCGGAACACGTTCGGCGCAAAGCGGCGCACCTGCGCGCCGGCGGCGCCGCCCGCGGAATCGGCAAACGCGGTCCCGCGTCCGCCGCGGCCCCCGCGCGCCGCGTTCTGCATCGCGAGGAGGCCCGCGCGCTGGCGGTCCGGTCCCACCGTGAGGCGCGCGGTGACCGCGATCATGAAGGGATTCGGATTCGTGAGCGTCGTCTGGCCGCGACTCGTACCGAAACGCTCGTTCACCTGGTAGAGGAAGCGGTCCTGCACGGGGTCGAATCCGCGCACGAAGAGCAGGTTCGGGTCCACGCGCGGCGCCTGGCCCCAGCCCTGGAGGCCGTCGGAGCCGTGCAGCAGCTGGTCGAGACCGGCCAGCGGGTTCGTGAACGAGAACGAGAGCATCAGGTTGCGCCTGAGCCCGAGCCGGTCCGGCCGGTAGTTCACCTGGAAGTCGAGCGACGGGTACCACGGGGCCGTGCAACTGTTGCGCGAGGCGATCTGGCCGAGCTGGCTGCGCAGGCACGACCGCACGCCCGCGGGCGCCGACGTGAGGAGCTGCGTCATGCCGTTGGCGAGCGACGTGTCCGGCGCCGCGGCGGGGTCATAGATGAACGCCCGGTCGTTGCGCGATCCGTCGCCGTTGATGTCGCCGCTCACGCGCGGGGTGTACGGCTGGCCGGACGTCACGCGGAACACGCCGGTGATGTCCACGGAGGGGTGCACGGGCCAGTTGGCGGTGAGCAGGATCTGGTGGCGGCGCTCGTTGTCGCTCGTGGCCCACTGCAGCGCGTTCGGGTCGCCGGCGGTGGTGGGCCCGGAGAACAACCCCGATGCGGACCCGCCCGACGACGAGCTCTGGTCGCGCGAGCGCAGGTAGGTGTACGAGAGCGCCATCTGGATCCCCTGCGGCGTGAACCCGGAGATGCTCAGCGTGGCCTGCCGCGCGTCGGACTGGAGATTGGACGTGATGTCGTACACGGCGCCCAGGCCCTGCACGACGCGCGCGTCAAGCGAGTTCACGGCGCCGGTGGACGGCACGATCGCCGTGGGATTCACGTACACGGGCCGGTTGCCCTCGCCGGCGAGCGTGAACCGTGGTGCGGCGGTGTTGAGGTTGAGGTCGCGCACACCGTACAGATGCGTGCCGAGGGCGTACGTCAGGTCGAGCGATACCGTGTAACGGTCGAGGATCCGGTGCTGGCCGCCGAGCGACGCGCGCCACGTGCGCGGCACGGTGAAGTCGGGCGCGAACGTGGTGACGTTGCGGGCGGTGGACGAGAAGTCGCCCGCGCCCGTGCTGCCGTCCGCGCATTCGTCCGGGATGGCGGTGGGATCCGCGAGGTACCGGCTCCAGTCGGGCACGGGCGCCGCCGCGCCGACGCACACGAGCTGCGACTCGCCGTTGGCGAGGCCGTTCGCGTTGATCGCCGACGAGAAGAGCTGCGTGGGCGCGCGGCCGCGGAACTCCCCAATGCCGCCGCGGATGATCGTTTGCGAGAAGCCGGCCAGGGCGGCGCCCATCCCGCCGCCACGCCCGCCGAATCCTCCGCCGCCGCGACCGCCACCGAACCCGCCGCCTCCGAATCCCCCGCTGCCGCGGCCCCCTCGGCCGTCGGCCGACGTCGTGTCGCCGGGCCGCCGCTGGTTGGGCGGCACCGACGTCCAGGTGAAGCCGATCCGCGGGCTCGCGTGCACCTCGGACGGAAAGTCATCGGTGCGCCGGCCGAACGACTGCTCGACGAGCGGGTTGTACGCGGGGCGGCCGTCATACCGCGACCCTTCCACGCGCACGCCGTACACCACCTGCAGGCCGCGCGACTTGCGCCACGTGTCGCCGAGGTACACCGCCGCATTGACCGCGTCGCCCTTCTGCGTGTTGGGCGTGAGGAGTCGCGTGTACGACGCGGGAACTCCGTTCTGGAAGTCGGCGAGCGAGTTGAAGGTGAACGACCCGTTCCGGTTGGCCGCGAGGTCGTTGTCGTTGCCCGTGACGTTCACCAGCGTGCCGAGCTTCAGGCGGTGCGCCGCGCCGAGGTACGACACCTCGTCGGAGAACTCCAGCATGTTGCTGAGCTGGTTCGTGGGCATCGACGCGTTGCCCCCGAAGCTGACGTTCGACAGCGCGGTGGTGCCGTCGGGGAGGTCGGACGTGATGCGCACGGTGCCTTGCGGAAACCTGAGGAACGGATCGGTGTCGCTCGTGCGCTTCTGCCCGTAGATCTGGCCCTGGTTGATGATCCCGTTGTCCCATTGCGAACTGAGCGAGACCATCATCCCGCCGCCGAGCGACGAGAGCGAGCCGCCGTGCGCGGGCAGCGAGAGTGCGGAAATCCGGTTCGCATCCTGCGAACTCCAGTTCCAGTCGTTCCGGATCGTCATCGTGTGGTTGTCGCCGAGCGTGAAGTCGAGGCGCGAGAGCCCGGTGAGGCCGTCGCGGTTGCTCGTGAGCGGCACGGCGCCGGTGGAGACGGGAATGCCGAACTGGTGGATGGCGGCGATGAACCGCTCCACCGAGTCGGGGCTCGCGTTGTTGCGCTCGAGGATGGCCTCGTTGGCGCTGAGGAGCGACTGGAGGCCGGTCTGGCGGCCGGTCCACTGCAACGAACCGAACCAGAACGCGGCGTCCTTCTTCAGCGGGCCGCCGAGGCCGAAGCTGAGCCGGTTCTGCGTGTACTTCTGCCCGAACTGCGCCGACTGCTCGTCGGGGAACTCGAGCTCGGGTTCGTTCGCCACGTACCCGAAGGAGCCCTGCAGCACGTTGGTGCCGCTGCGCGTCGTGCTCGACACCTGGCCCCCGGTGAACTGCCCGCGCGCCACGTCGTACGTATTGGTGATCACGCGCGTGCTGCGCACCGCCTCCGACGGCACGCTGCCGCTGCCGAGCGAGAGGCCGTCGAGCGTGATCTGGTTCTGGTCCGCGCGCTGCCCCGCCACGGAGAACGACGCCGAGGTGGAGTCGGATCCCGACAGCGAGATGACGCCGGCCGCGAGCCCCGCCACGGCCATCGGGTCGGACGCGTCCACGGGCAGGCGGAAGAGCTGGTCGGTGGTGAAGGAACGTTCGGTGCTGCCGGGCGTGGGCCGCTCGTCGGACCCGTTCGGGTTCGGCGTGGCCTGCACCGTCACGGCGTTCAGGCGCTGCGTGATCGGCGAGAGCTGCACGTCCGCCACCAGGCGGTCCTCATCGGCCTGGCGCACGACCGTCGTCGTCGCCGGCGCCATGCCGATGACCTTCACGACGATGCGGTACTGGCCGCCGCCGTCGGGAAAGAGCAGCGTGTACTGCCCCTTGTCGTTCGTCGTACGCGCGCGCATCACGTCGAGCTCGACGGACGTCACCTCCACGCGGGCGTTGGGAATGGGGATGCCGCCGGGGCCGGTGACCTTGCCGGTGATGATGTCGGTGGTGGCGCCGACTTGCGCGGCGAGCGCGGCGGGAACAATGCCCGCGGCGAGTCCCAAGGTGCGAACGAAAGGTGCGAATCTCATGCACCATACGACGCACACCTCGTCAAAAGCGTTAAATGCGACGCGTACATTAGCTTGGAACGCTCCACGGCATTAATCCTGCAGCTAGCTGGTGCTCGTCCGGAGGCACTCCGGGCCGTAGCTTCCAGACTCCTTCCCCCCACGATCGTCTGAGGTATCCGATGCATTCCCTCACCCGTCGCGCGGTCGCGGCGCTCCTGACGGTTCCCGTCCTCGCCGCTTGCGGACGCCGCGACGCCGCGGGCGGCGACGAGATGTCGCGCGTGGTGTGCGTCTCGAAGCAGATCAACGAGTTCGTGTACGACATCGGGGCGCAGGACCACATTCTCGCGCGCGACCTCACGTCGGTCTGGCCGCCGGAAATCGTCAGCAAGCCGAACGTCGGGTATCATCGCGCGCTCAGCGCCGACGGCATCATCTCGATGCGACCGTCACTGCTGCTCACCGACGGCAATGTCGGGCCGGATGCGGTGCTCGAGCAGGTGAAGAAGGTCGGCATCCCGGTCGAGACGATGGCGCCGGGCGGGTCGCTGGACTCCGCGATGATGCTCCTGACGCGCCTCGGCGACCGTTTCGGCGTGCGCGCGAAGGCCGACACCGTGGTGGCCGCATGGAAGGCCGGAATGGACTCGCTGTACGCCGACACGGCGAAACTCGCGGGCACCGGCAAGCGCCCGCGCGTGCTCTTCATCCACTTCGGGCAGATCAACAACAACTACCTCGCCCTCAAGTCCGGCGGCCCCGCGGACCAGATGCTGCGGTGGGCGGGGGGCGTGAACGCGATCGACTCGGTGGGCGGCATGGCGCGCGTCACGCCGGAGCTCATCGCCAAGGCACAGCCCGACGTGATCATCGCCACCGAAGTGGGCTTCGACCGGTATGGCAGCGCGGAGAAGTTCCTCGAGGTGCCGGGCGTGGCGCTGACGCCCGCAGGGAAGTCGAAGAAGATCTACCGGATCACGGAACAGAAGATCATGTACTACGGCCCGCGCACGCCGGCCGTCGTCCGCGAGATCGCGCAGCTGATCCACCAGTGACGTCGCGGCAGTTCCAGCTGCTGCTCCTGCTGCTCCTCGCCGGCGCCGTCGTCACGTCGGCGTGCGTCGGTGCGTTCATGTTCACCCCGGGCGAGGCGGGGCACTACCTCCTGCAGGGCCTCGGCCTGCAACCGGCCACGCCGGGCGTGGACGATCTGGCGCGCAACGTGTTCCTGAAGCTGCGGCTGCCGCGCGTGGTCCTGGCGGGCGTGACCGGGGCGGTGCTCGGCGTCTCGGGTACGCTGATGCAGGGACTGTTCCGCAACCCGATCGTCGAACCCGGCCTGGCGGGCACGTCCGCCGGCGCGGCCCTCGGCGCCGCGCTCGTCTTCGTGCTCGGCGAGCACACGACGCTCGCGTTCACCGCCCCGTTGGGGTCGCTCGCCGTGCCGCTGATGGCGTTCGCCGGCGGGTTCGGCGCGACGATGATCGTGTATCGGGTGTCGGCGGCGTTCGGCAAGGTGGACGTGTTCACGCTCCTGCTCGCCGGCATCGCGGTGAACGCGGTGTGCGCCGCGGGCACGGGATTCCTGTCGTACATCGCCCGCGACCCGCAGGCGCGCAACATCACGTTCTGGAACCTGGGCACGTTCACGACCGCCGAGTGGCGCGGCGTGACGCTGGTGTCCGTGTGCTTCGTGGCCGGCTTCGCGTGGTGCCTCCGCTACGGGAAGGCGCTCAACGCGCTCATGCTGGGCGAGTCGGAGGCGAACTTCCTGGGGATCGATACCCGGCGCCTCACCTGGTCGCTGCTGGTGGTCAACACGATCATGGTTGCGGTCGCGACGGCCATGGTCGGGGTGATCGCCTTCATCGGGCTCGTCGTGCCGCACGTGCTGCGCATGCTCCGGTCGTCGGACTACGCCTTCCTGCTGCCGGCGTCGGCCCTGCTGGGCGCGCTGGTGATGGAACTGGTGGACGTGGTGGCGCGCGTGGTCATCGCGCCGGCGGAACTGCCGATCGGCATCATCACGGCCGTGGTGGGCGCGCCGGTGTTCCTGCTCATCCTGCTGCGGCAGCGCCGCGTGTCGGGGTTCTGATGGTCGAGCTCCGGGACGTCTCATACGCGGCGGCGCGCGCGCGCATCGTGGACGACGTGTCCCTCGCCCTCCCCGACGGGAAGTTCTCCGTGATCCTGGGGCCGAACGGGGCGGGAAAGTCCACGGTGCTCAAGCTCGCGACCGGCCTGCTGCGGCCGACGTCCGGGGCGGTGCACTACGGCGGCGACGACATCCGGACGCTGCCGCTCGAGGCGCTCGCCCGCCGCCGCGCGGTGCTCTCGCAGCACGTGGAGCTGGCGTTCACGCTGCCCGCGGAGGACGTGGTGCTCATGGGCCGCTATCCGTACTACGGACGCGTGCCGTCGCAGGAGGACCGCGAGATTGTCCGTCGCGCGCTCGAGATCGTGGGCATGAGTGAGCGTCGGGCGCAGCCGTATCCCACGCTCTCGGGCGGGGAGCAGCAGAAGGTGCAGCTGGCGCGCGTCCTCGCGCAGATCTGGAACTACGACACGCCGCGCACGCCCCGGTTCCTGTTCCTCGACGAGCCCACGACGAGCCTGGACGTGCGCTACGAGATCCACCTGCTCGACGTTGCCCGCGGGCTGCTCGGTGTCGACTGCACCGTGGTCGCCATCCTGCACGACATCAACGTCGCCCTGCACTACGGCGACCACTTCGTGTTTCTCTCGGGTGGGCGCGTGGCGGCGTCGGTGGACGCGGCGGGCGTGACGCAGCCGCTGCTCGAGGAGGTGTTCCGCGTGCGGGCGCACCGGGTGCAGGATGCGACCACGGGCGATCAACTCTGGCGGTTCGCGCTCTGACGCCGGCGCGGACCGGGACGCGCGCAGCGGAGGCACCATGACGAAGCCGACCACATTCCCGCTCCTGGTGTCGTGCGCGATCGCGCTGGCGGCGTTGCCGGCGGCCGCGCGCACGCAGCCTGCGGCGAGGGGCATGGCGTCCCTGTCGCGGGATCCGCTGGTCGGCACGTGGCGGTTCGTGGAGGTCACCGACTGGGACACCGACGCCACGCCGACGCATCCCCTCGGCGAGCATCCCTGCGGGTACCTCATCTACACGGCGACCGGCCAGGTGAGCGTGCACCTGGGGACGTGCGACGGACCGGCCGACGAGCGCGTGTACGGCAGGTATTTCGGGACGTACACGGCCGACACCGCGCGTCATCTTGTCACGCACCGCATCGAGGGCGGCCGCGACCCCGCGGACGTGGGCACTGCGGTCGCGCGACCGTACCGTATTCGAGGCGACACGCTCGAACTTGGCGACGGCCGCACCTGGCGCCGGCTGCTGGTGCGCGTCACGGGCCCGTGAGTCACCGGGGGGTGCCCGGCGAACCCTGACAACTCGCGCCTGGCGGGCGTTGTCTATTGATGGGGATCGCCGACGCCACACCCGGAGGACTCGGATGTCACTGTCGCTCGCCGCCGTCGCGGGATTCGCCCGCGACATGCGCCACGCGCTGCGCGCCATGCGTGCGCGACCGGGGTTCAGTGCCGCCATCGTCGTAACGCTCGCCCTCGGCATCGGCGCGACGACCGCAATCTTCAGCGTCGTCAACGGGGTGCTCCTCCGCCCGCTCGCGTTCCCGCACGAGTCGCGGCTCGTCACGCTCTGCGAGCAGTACCCCGGCGCGTCGGGCGACTGGTGCTCGATCTCCCCGCCGAACGTCATGGACATCGCCGCCCGCTCGCGCACCATCGAGCACGTCGGCATCGCCCGCGCGTGGTCGGCGCACATGGCCTCGCCCGGCGGGGCGGCGTACGTGAATGCCGGGATTGCGACGCCGGACGTGTTCCGTGCGCTCGGCGTCGGGGTCGAGCGGGGGCGGATGATCGACTCCACCGACCTGCTCGGGCGGGAGAGCGATGTCGCGTTGCTCACGCACGAGATGTGGCAGGCGCGATTCGGCGGCGATCCGGGCATCGTCGGTCGCGTGGTGCAGCTCGATGGACACGCGGTGCAGGTCGTGGGCGTGCTGCCGCCCGGGTTCCACGTGCCGTTGTACGAGACGGTCGAGATGTGGCGCCCCCTGCACATCGACCCGCGTGACGAGCGGAACCGCGAGTGGCGCGGGTTCGTCGCGTACGGCATCCTCCGCGAGGGCGCGTCGCGGGCGGACGCGCGCGCCGACCTCGCGCGCGTCGTCGCGTCGCTGAAGGCCGGACACTTCGCCGCCACGCCGGCCTGGGGTGTGACGATGATGCCGGCGCGCGACCTGGTCGTTCGCGGGGTGCGTCCCATGCTCCGGCTCTTCCTCGCGGCCGTCGCGCTCGTGCTGCTCGTGGCATGCGCGAACGTCGGCAACCTGCTCCTGGCGCACGGGGCGACGCGTGGCCGCGAAATGGCGCTGCGCTCGGCCCTCGGCGCCGGCTCGGCACGGATCGCGCGCGTGCTGCTCGCCGAGAGCGCCGCGTACGCGGCGCTCGGTGCGGGCGGAGGGCTCGCGCTCGCGGTCGGCGGCGTGGCGGCGTTCCGCGCGCTTGCGCCGGCGGGCATGCCCCGCGTCGATGGCGTTCGCGTGGACTGGGTGGTGGCCGCGTTTGCGGCCGGCCTG
>CAZKYG010000153.1:0-7783 GCA_964556915.1 uncultured Gemmatimonas sp. | reverse complement strand
AGCGCGGTTCCGTGGATCAGGAAGCAGTCTCGGCGAACATCTTCCGCACGATGAAGCAGATGTCGGGTGGACCGGCCAAGCGCCGCCGTCCCGACGAGGTGGACCGCGAGGAACTCGACGCCATCCGTGCGGCCGCGGCAGAGGTCGAGAAGAAGACCGTTCGCGTCAACGAGTTCATCACGGTCAGCGAACTGGCCGGCATCCTGAAGATTCCCGCCACGCAGATCGTGAGTTTCGCGTTCAAGCATCTGGGGTTGATGGTCACGATCAACCAGCGCCTGGACTTCGACCAGATCGAGCTCATCGCGTCGGAGTTCGGCTACAACGCGGTTCGCGAGGAGGAGTACGCCGCGGCCGCGGACGAGGCGCCGGTCGACGCGCCGGAGACGCTCAAACCACGTCCTCCGGTCGTGACGATCATGGGCCACGTCGACCACGGCAAGACGTCGCTGCTCGACTACATCCGCAAGGCGAACGTCGTCGCGGGTGAGGCGGGCGGTATCACGCAGCACATCGGCGCCTACCACGTGACCACGCCCACGGGGAAGATGATCACCTTCCTCGACACGCCAGGCCACGAGGCGTTCACCGCCATGCGCGCGCGCGGCGCGCAGGTCACGGATATCGTGGTGCTCGTCGTCGCGGCCGATGACTCGGTGATGCCGCAGACGGTCGAGGCGATCTCGCACGCCAGGAACGCTGGCGTGCCGATCATCGTCGCCATCAACAAGACGGACCTTCCCGCCGCCAATCCGATGAAGGTCAAGCAGGAGTTGCTGTCGCACAACGTCGTGCTCGAGGAGTTCGGCGGGCAGGTGCTGAGTTCCGAGATCAGCGCCAAGACCGGCAAGAACGTGACGGCGTTGCTCGACCAGATCCTGCTGCAGGCGGAGATTCTCGACCTCAAGGCCAACCCGGACCGCAAGGCCACGGGCTCGGTGGTCGAGGCGCTGCTCGACGCGGGCAAGGGCCCGGTCGCCACCGTGCTCGTGGACAACGGCACGTTGCGGGTCGGCGACGACTTCATCTGCGGCCTCTTCTCGGGCCGCGTGCGCGCCCTGCTTGACGAACGTGGCAAGAACGTGAAGGAGGCCGGACCGGCGGTGCCGGTCCAGGTCCTGGGCATGAGTGGCGTGCCGATGGCGGGTGACCAGTTCCTCGTGGTCGAGGACTCGACACGCGCCCGCGAAATCGCGCAGACCCGCGAGCGCCTGGACCGCGAGGCGAAGAGCCGTCGCACGGCCAAGGGCGCTGTTTCCCTCGAGGATTTCGTTGCGCAGTCGGCCGCGGGCGAAAAGCGTTCCCTCAAGCTCCTCATCAAGGCCGACCAGGGCGGCCCCGCTGAAGCCCTCGCGGACGCCCTGGCGGGCCTGTCGTCGGACGAAGTGCAGGTCGAGGTCATCCAGCGCGCAGTCGGCGCGGTCACCGAGGGCGACATCCTGCTCGCCAAGGCCGCGGGGGCGATCATCGTCGGCTTCCATGTGCGGCCCGACAACAAGGCCCGCGCGGCGGCGGAGCGCGAGGGAGTGGATGTTCGCCTGTACAAGATCATCTACGAGGCGGTCGCCGACGTGCGCGCCGCGCTCGAGGGCATGCTGCGGCCCGAGGAGAAGGAAGTTGTCCTCGGCGAGGCCGAGGTGCGCGAGACGTTCAAGGTGTCGAAGGTCGGCACGATCGCCGGCTGCTACGTCCGCAATGGCGTGATCAACCGGCAGGGTCGCATCCGCGTCATCCGTGACAACAAGGAAGTGTTCGATGGCGTCATCGCATCGCTCCGCCGCTTCAAGGACGACGTGAAGGAAGTGAAGGACGGGTTCGAATGCGGCATCGGCATCGAGAACTTCAATGACGTGAAGGTGGGTGACACGCTGGAGTGCTATCGGAAGGAAAGCGTGGCGCGCACGCTCGACTCCGCGCCAAGGTCGACGTCTGCCTCCGCGTGACCCGAGGCGGCCCGACCGCGTCGCAGAGGCGGTCCGCGAAGAGATCGCGACGATCCTGGCCGAGGGCGTGCGCGATCCCCGGGTCACCGGGCTGGTGACGGTCACGGGCGTCGAGATGTCGCGCGACCTTGGCCAGGCAAACGTGTTCGTCAGCGTGTATGCAGGCGCGGCGGAGCGCGCCGCCACACTGGAAGGTCTCAACGCTGCCGCGCCGCAGATGCGGGGGCGCGTGGGCAAGGCGCTCCGCCTGCGCCTGGCGCCAGGCATTACGTTCCGGCTCGATGAGAGCGTGGCACGTGCGGCGCGCATCGAGACGCTCCTCAACAGCGTGCGGCCGCCCGAGGCAACCGCGCCGCATGACGCGCCGACGCGCGAGCCCTGAGTCCCGAGTCGACGGGCTGCTGCTCGTCGACAAGCCGGCTGGCGTGTCGTCGCACGACGTGGTGTCCGTGGCGCGGCGCGCCGTCGGCGAGCGGCAGCTGGGGCATGGCGGCACCCTCGATCCGTTCGCGACCGGCCTTCTCGTGTTGCTGCTCGGCCGCGCCACACGGCTGCTGACGTATCTCCACGACGAACCCAAGGTGTACGAGGCCACGGTGCGGTTCGGTGCGGAAACCGACACGGAGGATCTCGGCGGAACGGTCGTCCGTCACGCGCGTCTCCCGAGCCGGGCGGCCCTCCTGGATGTGCTGCCGCGCTTTCACGGCGACATCAGCCAGGTGCCGCCCGCATACTCGGCCAAGCGCGTGGCCGGGCGTCGCGCGTACGAGATTGCGCGCGAGGGCGGGGAGGTGGAGCTCACGGCTGTTCCGGTGCACATCGCCCAGGTCGCGCTCGACGAGTTCGAAGAGTGCGACGGCGGCGTGGCGGCGTGCCGGATGCGCGTGACGTGCGGCGGCGGCACGTACGTCCGCTCGCTCGCCAGGGATATCGCGCGCGCCGCCGGCACCGCCGCGCACCTCGTTGCCCTGCGGCGCCATCGCGCTGGGGTGTTCGACCTCTCGCGCGCGGCGCCGTTCGAGGCGTTGCGCGAGCGCCGGGTCGCGGTCCTGCCGGCCGTGGACGCGGTCGAGGGACACGCCGCGCAGCTGCTTGCGTCCGAGGAGATTGCCCAAGTGACGCGGGGCATCGACGTCGAGGCCCGGGTGCCCGGCGCCTTCGCCGCGCTACTCGACGGCGCCGCTCCATCGGCCGCGACGCAACTCGTCGCTTTCGCCGAGCGCCGCCCGGCGGAGCGCGGCGACCGCTGGCAGCCGCGGGTGGTGCTGCGTGACCGCTGAGGACCGCCCAGTGGCCGCCGCCCCGAGCGTCGTCACGGTCGGCACGTTCGACGGCGTCCATCGCGGTCACCGCTTCGTGCTGGACCGCCTCGTGGCGCGGGCGCACGCCCAGGGTCTCCGATCCGTCGTGGTGACGTTCGAACCGCATCCGCTGCGCGTCGTGAACCCGCCGGCGGCCCCGCGGCTCCTGACGACCCTGGACGAAAAGCGCGAAGCCCTGGTGGCCGTCGGCGTCGATGAGGTTGCCGTGGTGCCGTTCGACACGGCGCTTGCGGCCCTCGAGGCCGATCAGTTTGTCGACCGGATCCTGCTCGGTCGGTTCGGCATGGCTGAGCTGTTCGTGGGACACGATCACGGCTTCGGACGCGGACGGAGCGGCGATCCGGTGACGCTCGAGCGCATGGGCCGCGAACGTGGGTTCGCCGTGCACGTGGTGCCCCCGGTCGCGGGCCGCGACGGCGCGCCCGTCTCGTCCACGTCGATTCGCCGCGCCGTCGCCGCCGGTGACCTGTCGCGGGCGGCGGATGGGCTTGCCCGGCCATACGCGGTGTCCGGGACCGTCGAGCACGGCGACGGACGCGGCGCGGCGCTCGGATATCGGACGCTCAACGTGGCGACGCCGGCCGCGGAGAAACTTCTCCCGCCCGATGGCGTGTACGCGGTCCGCGTGGATGTGCCCGGTGCACGGTATGCCGGCATGCTGAACCTCGGCGGCCGGCCGACGTTCGGCGACGACCGCCGGACCATTGAGGCCCACCTCTTCGACGCGCGCGGGGACTGGTATGGCCAGCACGTGCGCGTGGCATTCATCGCCAGGATCCGCGGCGTGCAGCGGTTCCCGGATCCCGACGCACTCATTGCGCAACTCCGGAAGGACGAGGAAAAGGCGCGAGTGCTGGTCGCGCGGGCCGGCATCGTTGGCTGACCTCCAACCCCTTGCCGCTCAACGGGATTGATTGACCAAGCGGGCGTCGGTCCGCTATGCTTAAGGGCTGTTTCTGGCGGGTTGCGGTTGCCTCACCATTTCGTCATTCCTTTTTCCGGCTTCCATCCGTGGCCAACCTGAAGTACCGCATTGCGCTCATCGTCGGCCTGGTGGCGGTGTCGATCGGGGCGCTCATCCCTCGCGACACCATCGAGCGCGTCAAGCGTCCCGACGGGACGATCGGCTTCGACACGGTCAAGCGTGTTCCGCTCAAGCGCGGCCTCGACCTGCAGGGGGGCATGCACCTCACCCTGGAGATCGACGCGTCGAAGGCGACGATCACCGACAAGGCCGACGCCATCGAACGCTCGCTCAAGGTCGTACGCACGCGCGTTGACGAGTTCGGCGTGTCGGAGCCGGTCGTGCAGAAGGCCGGCGACGCCATCATCGTCGAACTGCCGGGCATCGACGACCCCGAACGTGCGATCCAGGTCGTCCAGAAGTCGGCGTTCCTCAAGTTCCAGATCACCGACAAGACGCAGGCGCTGGAGCGGGCGACGGCGCGCCTCGACGGCATCGTGAAGGAACGGAAGCTCGGTGCCAACGTGCCGGACGTCCGGGGCGACAGCGCGCGCAAGCCGGGGCTCACGTCGCTCTTCGCTGACACCGGGAAGAAGGCGAAGGGCGACACCGCCGCCACGGCGACCGACGGTCCGTTCTCCAAGCTGATCCAGCCGTCGGGGTATCCCGGCATCTTCTACGTCGCGACCAAGGACCAGCCGGAGATCGAGTCGTACCTGAGCAACCCCGAGATTCAGGCCGCGCTGCCGCCGGGCAAGGATGTCCGCTGGGGCGCCGACTCGGTGAGTGCCGGCGGCCGCTGGATGCGCCAGCTGTACGTACTGGATTCCCGGCCCATCATCACCGGCGACTACCTGACCGACGCCAAGCCGAACCAGGTGCCCATCGAGGGAACCGTGGTGGAGTTCACGCTGAGCAACGAAGGCGGCCGACGGTTCCGCTCGGAAACGGGCAAGCACGTGAAGGACTACATGGCCATCGTCCTCGACGACCGCGTCATGAGCGCGCCGATCATCCAGAGCGCCATCGGCACGCGTGGTCAGATCACGCTCGGCGGCGGGGGCCTGCAGCAGGCCACCGACCTCGCCCTCGTCCTCCGCGCGGGCGCGCTGCCCGTACCGCTCCGCGTGGCAGAGGCGCGCAATATCGGCGCAAGCCTCGGCGCGGACTCGATCCGGAAGGGCATCACGGCCGGCCTCCTCGCCATCCTGCTGGTCGTCGGCATCATGCTGGGTTACTACCGGTTCAGCGGGATGCTCGCCGTGTGTGGTCTCGCGCTCTACACGCTGTTCACCCTGGCCGCGCTGGCCGGGTTCGGCGCCGTGCTCACGCTGCCGGGCATCGCAGGCTTCGTACTGTCGATCGGCATCGCCGTGGACGCGAACGTGCTGATCTTCGAGCGTATCCGCGAGGAGATCGTCCACGGCAAGACGATTCGGACGGCGATTGATGAGGGCTTCCGGCACGCGATGCCCGCGATCGTCGATACGAGCGTCTCGACGGCGCTCACGGCGGCCGTGCTCTACCAGTATGGCACCGGGCCCGTGCGCGGATTCGCGGTCACGCTGCTGGCGGGCATCACGGCGTCGCTCTTCACGGCGGTGTACGTGGTCCGCACCTTCTTCCTCATCTGGCTGAACCGCAACCGTTCGGCGGAAGCCCTGAGCATCTGATGTTTCGCATCCTTCACGACACCAAGTACGACTTCATTCGCTGGTGGCGCGTAGCCGCCGGCCTCACGATCGCGTTCATCGCCGTGGGGCTCATCGCGCTCGCCGCCGAGCGCGGGTTCAACTACAGCGTGGACTTCACGGGCGGCACCATCGTCCAGTTGAACTTCACGCAGCCGCCTGATGTGGCGAAGCTGCGCGCGGCCATCGAGGCGGGTGGCGCGAAAGACCCGAACATCCAGCAGTTCGGCACGGCGACGGCCTATATCGTGCGCGTCCAGGGGGACACGAGCTCGAGCGGCACCGAGCGCGCCGCGCAGGAGGTCCAGACGGCGGTGGCGAGCGTGGTGGGAGCCGACGGCTTCAAGGTGGACCGCTACGAGGCCGTTGGGCCGCGCGTGGGCGCCGAGCTTCGGCGCGGGGCGATCATTGCCATCCTCGTCTCCTTCGGCATCACGCTCATTTACCTCGCGTGGCGCTTCGAGTGGCGGTTCGGTCTCGCCGCCGTCTGCGCCACGGCGCACGACATCCTCGCGACAATCGCGTTCGTGGCGATGCTGCGCCTCGAAGTATCGCTCACGGTTATCGCCGCCCTGCTGACGGTGATCGGGTATTCGCTGAACGACACGATCATCATCTTCGACCGGGTGCGGGAGAACCTGCGGCGCAATCGCAAGGAGTCGCTCTACGACACGCTCAACCGATCGGTCAACGAGACGCTGCCGCGTTCGGTGCTGACTCACGCCACGACGCTCGCGGCCACGCTCGCGTTGCTGTTCTTCGCCGGCGAGGTCATCCGGCCGTTCGCCTGGGTCATGGCGTTCGGGATCTTCACCGGTACGTTCAGCTCGATTTACGTGGCCTCCCCGATCCTGATGTACGTCGAGCAGCGCTTCCCCCGCGATCCGGAGTCCAAGGGCGCCAGGTCGGGCGCCGCGGCCAAGGCCGCGACCGCCCGCTAGCGCGAACCCCGGCGGCCGCCGGCGCGTGCGTTTCCTCGACTCGCACTGCCATCTGGCGGATCCGGCCTTCGACGCCGACCGCGACGAGGTCGTCGGCCGCGCCCGCGACGCCGGGGCGGCCGCGCTCGTTTGCATCGGCGAATCTGTCGAGCGCGCACGGGCGGCCCGTGCCCTCGCCGCGCGCATGCCGGGAATCGTGGCCTGGACGGCGGGCATCCACCCGCACGATGCGGCGGATTTCGACCCGTCGCGGGACGTCGCCCTCCTTGACGAACTGCTGGCCGCGGGGGCGTGTGCCGTTGGCGAGTGCGGCCTCGACGGGCACTACGACCATTCACCCCGGCCACTCCAGCGGCGCGCGTTCGCGGCGCAACTCGGTCTCGCGCTTGAGCACGACAAGGCCGTCGTCGTCCATACGCGTGAGGCCGTGAACGACACGGTGGCCATGATACGCGAGGCGGGCGGCGCTGGCGTGCGCGGCGTGCTCCATTGCTTCACCGGACCGCCGGCCCTCGCGGAGACCGCGCTCGCGGCCGGGTGGTACATTTCATTCAGCGGGATCGCGACATTCAGGAAGTGGGACGGGGACGACCTCGTGCGCATGGTGCCGGCCGACCGGTTGCTCGTCGAATCGGATGCGCCGTATCTCGCGCCGGTGCCGCATCGGAGCAAGCGCAACGAACCGGCGTGGGTGGCCCTCACGACGCGCCGCCTCGCAGACGTGCGCGGCGCCGACCCCGAGGCGTTCGGCGAGCAGGTGGTGGCAAACGCAATGCGCGTGTTTGACTTGCCGGCGCGGCCGGCCTGACCCTTCGAGGACTGATCATGCCGGTGCAGTACTTGCATACGCCGAACGCCCCTGCCGCCATCGGGCCGTACTCCCAGGCCGTGTCCGCAGGCGGTTTCCTCTTCACCGCGGGGC
>CAZKYG010000152.1:0-4951 GCA_964556915.1 uncultured Gemmatimonas sp. | reverse complement strand
CCGCACCCGCCGGTGGCCGACCAGCCGCTCCGCCCCGCATCGCACCCCCCCACCGCCTACGTCGCGATGCACGCCCCGCCCCGCGCCTCCGGGAGGGCGCGCGACACGTTCCACCTCTCCCCGGGCCGCACGATCAAGATCGGGCGCGAGCAGGGCGACTGGGTGTTCCCGTTCGACCAGACGATGAGCGGCAAGCACGCCGAGGTGCGCGGCGAAGACCTCGAGTTCATCGTGATCGACGACGGCAGCCGCAACGGCGTGGCCATTTCGGTGCGGGGCGAGCGGCAGGTGAAGGTGGGGCAGAAGCTGCTGATGGGCGACCAGACGATGAGAGTGGAGACGCTCTAGGTGAGGGGCGTGGGTGAGGGGGGAGGGGCGAGAGAGGGGTGAGGGGTGAGGGGAAGGGTGAGGGGTGAGGGGTGAGGGGGAAGGCCGGGCGTCTGCCATCCGCAATCCGCCATCTGCCAACTGCCATCTGCCAAGTCATGAGTGAACAAAAGATCTGCCCCACCTGCGGCACCGAGTATCCGCTCTCCGAGCGGTTCTGCCCGCGCGACGGCACAGCACTGCGCAGTTCGAGCCCCAACGCGGACCTCGTCGGCTCAGTCGTGCACGAGAAGTTCCACGTCATCAAGAAACTCGGCGAAGGCGGCATGGGCGCCGTGTACCTGGCCGAGCACGTAAAGATGGGCCGCAAGGTGGCGCTCAAGGTCATGAACCCCGGGATGCACCAGGATCCCGATGCCATCGCGCGCTTCAATCGCGAGGCCAAGAACGCGAGCCAGCTCAACCACCCCAACGTCTGCGGCATCTACGACTTCGGCGAGACGCCCGAGGGCCTCATCTACCTCGCGATGGAATTCATCGAGGGGTCGAGCCTCACCAGCGTGATCGAGAAGTCCGGCGGGCTCACGGCGGCACGCGCGGCAAACATCATCCATCAGGCGGCCGACGCGCTGCAGGTGGCGCACGACTACGGCATCGTCCATCGCGACCTGAAGCCGGACAACATCATGATCGCCCGGGCCCGCGACGGCAGCGACATGGTGAAGGTCGTGGACTTCGGCATCGCGAAGGCGAGCTCGAGCGACGCCCAGAAGGTGACCAAGACGGGCCTTGTGGTGGGCACGCCGGAGTACATGAGTCCCGAGCAGCTCGCGGGCGACAAGCTCGACGGGCGGAGCGACATCTACTCGCTCGGCCTCGTGGCCTTCAACTGCCTCACGGGCAAGCTGCCGTTCCCGAGCAACAGTGCGCAGGAAGCGATGATCATGCGGCTCACCGACCAGCCGAAGACGCTGGCCGAGATGCGGCCCGAGGTCGCCTGGCCCGCCGAGCTGCAGGCCGTGATGGACCGCGCCCTCGCGCGCGACGCCAACGAGCGCTACCAGAGCGCGGCCGAGTTCGGGCGCGACATCGCGAAGGCGGTGGAGAACATGCCGCAGACGCTGGTGGCCGAGGCCGGCACACAGGTGATCGGCGCGGGGGCCGTGGCCGCGGCAGCCGCGAATGCGAAGACCCAGGCGGCGCCGGCGGTGCCCAAGACGCGCGTGGCGTCGCCCGGCGAGCGCGGGGCGCCCGCGCCGCCGCCGGCGGCGGCGGGCGGCGAGCCGACGAACGGCGGGATGCCGGTGGCGGCGATCGCCGCGGCCGTCGTGGTGCTCGTGGGTGGCGGCGGATTCGTCGCCATGAAGATGATGGGCGGCAAGGGCACCGAACCGCCGGCCACGCAGACGGCCGGCCAGCCGAATACGCAGCCGACGAACCCGCAGGCGACGGGCAATCCGGCGGGCCCGCCGCAGAACGCCGGAAACACGCAGAAGAGCGGCGTGACCTCCCTGAACACGCCGACGAAGTCGGCGCCGAATCCTGGCAAGGCGCCGGCCGGTAGTGGGGGTGGAGGAGCGCCGGCCGGGGGCGGCACCCCGGCGGCGGAGAACTTCGACGACAAGATCGCGGCGTGGAAGGAGTGGACCGATGGCACCAAGGGCGACGATGTCGTGTCGAAGGCAGTGACCGATATCAACGCGACGCTGCCGAGGATGACGGGCGTGGCCAAGGCCCGCGCGTATTTCTATCTCGCCAATGCGTACGGGCTGCAGAACCGGCCCGACGCGGCGTGCGACGCGCTCAAGAAGGGCCGCGACGTGCCGGGCACGTCCGAGAGCTCGATCATCGCGCTGATGAACCAGATGGGCTGCAAGTGACCGCCATCACAAACGGCCTGCAACGCAGCGAATAGCTCTCGCTTGCCCCCCGGCCGTACTGTCATATTTCGTGACCCTGCACACCCTCTGGCCAATCTCCTGACCTCGTCGTGACCGAGAACGCGACCCCCAGCGGCGAGATCATCGTCCACGTCTTCGGGCGGACGGACGTCGGCCGGACCCGCGAGCACAACGAGGACTCCTTCATCGTCGCCGACCTGACGACGATGAATGCCACGCTCCAGCCCGAGGTGCGCGAGCATCGCGTGGGCCAGCGCGGCTCGCTGTTCATGGTGGCCGACGGCATGGGCGGCGCCGCCGCCGGCGAGATCGCGAGCGCGATGGCCACCGAGGTGGTGCTGAACGAACTGGACCAGCGCTGGCGCAACGCGCCGGACGCCACGCCGGAGACGTTCGCCCGCGCGCTCAAGTCGGCCACGGAAACGGCCAACGCGCGGATCCACCGCTACGCCTCGGAGCATCCCGAGAACCGCGGCATGGGCACGACGGCAACGATCGCCGGCATCCTCGGCGACACGCTGTACCTCGCGCAGGTGGGCGACAGCCGCGGCTACCTGATCCGGAACGGCGTCGCGCGGCAGATCACGAAGGACCAGTCGCTGATGCAGAAGCTCGTGGAGGCGGGCGAGATGACGGCCGAGGAGGCCGAGGTCAGCGAGCGCCGCAACATCATCCTCCAGGCGCTGGGTCCCGAGCCGATCGTGAAGGTGGACCTCACGAGCCAGCAGGTGCGCCGCGGCGACACGCTCGTGCTCTGCAGCGACGGCATGAGCGGCCAGATGCGCGCGACGGACATCGCCCGCGTCGTGTCCGAGACCCCGGACCTGGTCGAGGCCTGCAAGAAGCTGATCGACCTCGCGAACGAGAACGGCGGGCCGGACAACATCACCGTGATCGCCGCGCGGTTCGACGGCGAGGCGCTCTCGGACCCGGCGGACGGCGAGGAGCCGCAGCACCAGGTGTACGCGAGCGAATCCGACGCGCGCGCCACGGTGCCCGTGCACGCGTCCACGATCGACGAGTTCGCGCCGGACACGCGCGCGGACCCGGAAGCGATCACGGATGAAGTGCCGGCGGTGAACGGGGCCCCGGGCGCCGGCGAGGACGCGCAGGGAGCAGCGGTGCCGGTGGTCCCCGAGGGAATGGGGGCGACGCCGCCGGCGCGTTCTGCCAATCCCGCGAGCGGGGCGCCGGGTGAGCGCGTGCCCATCGGCGTGTTGCGCCTGATCTTCGGCGCAATCGCCGCGATCGTGGCCATCTACTTCATCCTGGCCGCCCTCCGCAAGAACTGATGCGCGTCGAGTTCCGCGTCACGAGCGGCGCGCGCGCCGGCCACCGCGAGGCATTCGACAAGAGCGTGATCGCCATCGGGCGGCACCCGATGAACGACTTCCGCTTCGACCTCGAGAAGGATGCCGACGTCTCGTCGCGACATGCCGAGGTGCGCGTGGCGGGCGACCGGGCGACGCTCCACGACCTGGGGAGCACCAACGGCACGTACGTGAACGGCCAGCGCGTCACCGGCGAGCGTGCGCTGTCCGACGGCGACGTCCTCTCCTTTGGCGCGGACGGCCCGACGGTCGAGTTCCGCGCCGGTGCGTCGGTCGGCGGGCCGGCGCGGCGCGACACCACGGCGCGCATCGCCGAGGCGGTGGAGCGGCAGACGGGCAAGCTGCGCACGATGATCGCGGCGCTCGGCGTGCTGGTGGTCGGCGGCGTGGGCCTCGCCTACTGGGCGGGCAACCGGGGCTCGGCCGAGGCGCGGAAGCAGATCGCGGACCTGCTCGCGCGGAACGATTCCATCACGCGGGCGTTCGACGCGACGGTGACGCAGCTGCGGGGCAAGAGCCGGTCGGTGGATTCGGCGCTCGCCGCGGCGCAGCGCGAGAGCGAGGCGCTCCGGCAGCGGCTGCAGGCCGCGGCCGCGGGCGGCAACCGGGCGGAGGTGGCGGCGCTCTCGAGCGACTTGGAGGCGTCGAACAACCGGCAGCGCGCGCTGATGGGCGCCGTGCGGCAGGACTGGGAATCGGTCGGGGCGCGCAACGCCCCGGCCATGGTGTTCATCGTCGTGCAGTCGGAGGACGGCAGGAACACGAGCGGTACGGGGTTCAACGTGAGCCCGTCGGGCCTGATCGTGACGAACCGCCACGTGGTGCGCGACGAGAACGGCCGGCCCGCGAAGCTGGTCGTGGTGAAGTTCGAGAACACGCCCGCCGCCGAGAAGTTCAAGCTCGCGCGCGTGGTCAAGGTGAGCGAGACGGACGAGCTCGCGTGGCTCAAGCTCGACGGCGGCGGGCCGTACCCGACCGTCCAGGGCGTGCAGCGGACGCCGGACGCGCGCGTGGGCAGCCCGGTGGCGCTCATGGGCTACCCGCTGGGCGTCGGGACGGCCGGCATGGGCGACGTGAACACGCTCAAACCCGTGAGCACGCTCACCGTCGGCACGGCGAGCAAGGTGCTCAACGACACCCTCCAGCTCGACGTGTACGCCGCGCAGGGGTCGAGCGGCAGCCCGGTGTTCGACGCGCAGGGCCTGGTGATCGGCGTGCTGTTCGGCTCTCCCACGGAGAGCAACGGTCGCATCATCTACGCCGTGCCGAGCTCGCGGCTCGCCGCGCAGATGCCGCCGGAGGCCGCGGCGATCGTCAAGTAGGCGCCCGCCCCGGCGCCGCCCGGCGCGGGCCCCCGCTTCAGCGCACGGTCACGATCGCGCGCGCCGCGGC
>CAZKYG010000151.1:0-16031 GCA_964556915.1 uncultured Gemmatimonas sp. | reverse complement strand
GGCGCGAGCGGCGCGCCGCCGCCGGCGGCCGACGCGAGGCGCGGCATCGCGCCCATGCCGAGTGCCGCTCCTGCGGCCGTCTTCACGAAGTCCCTGCGATCGATGGTCATCCACGCAACGTAGCGCGTTCCCGGGCGACCCGCCCGCCGGTCGTCGCGCGAGGACCCAACCGGACGTGGCGCGGCTACGCGCGGCTACGCGCGGCTTGACGGACTGACGGCGTCGTCGGCGGGTCAGCGCGCAGGCGCCACCCAGTTCCCAAGCCAGCCGAGCACGCGCTCCCAGCCGCGCGCGTGTCCGTCGCACTGCGTGGCGTCGGTGAAGCCGCTGTGCCGGACCGTCACGCGCGTACCGCCGGTCACGGGCTCGAGCCGGATGCGTACCGTGGTCACGGGTCCCGGGCGGCCTTCATAGCTCCACGTGTGCACCAGCAGCCGCGGGGGATCCACCTCGAGGTACTCACCGCCCACGGCGAACGTGCTTCCGTCGGCGCTGGTGCCCTCGCTGCGCCACCTGCCGCCGGGCCGCACGTCGCCTACCCACCGGGTCACGCGGTAGGCGTCGGGCGACCGCCACCATTGCGCGATCTCCTCCGACGCGAGCGCGGTGAAGACGCGTTCCGGCGTCGCGGCGATCTCCACCGATGCGAGCACGAGGCCGTCGGTCAGGTCGGCGACGGCACGTGGGCCGGCGAGTCCGGGCGTCGTCATTGCGCCTTCTCCAGGTGGCGTTTGAGGCTGGCCAGGTTTGCGGCCCAGAATGCGCGGTATCCCTCGATCCATCCCGCCACCTTCTGGAGCGGCGCGGGATCCACTTCATAGATGCGTTCCCTGCCGAGCCGCTGCTCGCGCACGAGCCGCGCGTCACGGAGGACGCGCAGGTGCTTCGAGATCGCGGGGCGGCTCTGGGCGAACTCCGCCGCCAGCGCATTCACCGGTGCCGCGCCGCCGCGGAGCCGGTCGAGGATGGCGCGGCGCGTCGGGTCGGCGATGGCGCGAAAGACGTCCGCGTGGGCGAGAGCGCGTCCCATATGTCGCGTAACATATCAGATACTTGTCCAAAATGCAAAGGAATATCCTCGCCTATTGACAGGGGAGGTTGTCGGTGAAAATATGTAACCAAGTAGTTACTAATATCATCTGGAGGATGCGCCGATGGCGGGACGGAACGGACGAACGGTCTTCACGTACGAGCTGTACATCGCGGCGAGCTCGAAGGCAGTGTGGCGCGCGATCGTCGATCCCGATATGACCGAGCGGTATTTCTCCGGCATGCGGTTCGACGGGGTTGTGAAGAAGGGAGCGCCCTACGCGCTGCGCGCCGGGGACGAGGTGGCCACGGATGGGAGGATCGTCGAGGTCGTGCCGGCGAAGCGCCTCCGCATGACGTGGCGCGGCCGGTGGAACGCCGCGGTTGAAGAGGACGCACCGTCGCGCGTCACCTATGAGATCGAGGCGGCGGGCAAGGTGACGCGGCTGCGCCTGGTGCACGACCGGTTCGACGGCGAGACGGCCACGTATCGTGCCACGTCCGCCGGCTGGCCAGCGGTGCTTTCGTCGCTCAAGACGTTGCTCGAGTCGGGCAAGCCCCTCGCCCTGAAGCTTTGATCGCGACCATGACGGCCTCAACCATCTACAAGACGGTCGCCGTGCTCCTCGTCCTCTATGCCGCGGGGCACACGCTCGGGTTCGCGCACGTGGACCCGGCGTGGGGCGTGGACGCGCCCATCGCTGCGCTCAGGACGACGACATTCACGGCGCAGGGTATATCAGGGCGTACGTTCTGGGGGTTCTACTATGGCTTCGGGATCTTCTGCAGCGTGCTGCTGCTGTTCTCCGCGGCCATTGCATGGCAGCTCGGCGCGGTGCCGGCCTCGACGCTGCGCAACATGCAGCTGGCCTCGTGGTCGTTCGTGCTCGCGTTCGCGGCCACGACCGTCGTCACGTGGCGCTGGTTCTTCACCGCGCCCGTGGTGTTCTCCGCGATGATCACGGCCGGGCTCGTGGCGGCTGCCGCGCTGGCGCGCCGCGGGTAGGCGGCGACGTCACGGTTTTCGCCGCAAGCGGGGTTCCCCGTTGCCGTGTCGAGCCGAAGCCCGTTCGTTCGACGTCAGGGGAGACGCAGGCTCGCCCCGTGACAGGGCTGGCCGAACAGGAACCGAACCACTACTATAGGAATCCTTCGCAGAGGCCCACATGCTCCTCGACCTCCGGTATGCCTTCCGCAGCCTGGCCCGCGCCAGGGGATTCTCGCTGGCCGTGATCCTCACGCTCGGGCTCGGCATCGGCGCGAACACGGCGATCTTCAGCGCGGTGCGCGGCGTGCTGCTCAAGCCGCTGCCGCATCGCGACGGCGATCGCCTCATGTACCTCCGCCAGTCGTCGCAGGGGCCGGGCAACGCGAACATCGCGTTCTCGGTTCCCGAGATCAACGACTTCCGCGACCAGTCGAAGACACTCGGGCAGATCGCCGAGTACTCGCCGCTCACGCTCAACCTCGTCGAGGACGCGGGCGCGTCGCAGGTCAACGTCGGGCTCGTGACGGGCAACTACCTCGCCGTGATGGGCCTGGAGCCGGTGATCGGCACGGGGCTGCGCCCCACGGACGACGGCCCCGGCGCCGCACCGGTGATCGTGCTCGCGCACGACTACTGGCAGAACCATTTCGGCGGCGACAGCGCCATCATCGGCCGGAACCTGCGCATCGGCGGGCGCACGGCGGAGGTGCGCGGCGTGCTCGAGCCGGCACCGTTCTTCCCGCAGCGCATCGACGCCCTCATGAACATGTCCATCAGCCCGCACCACGTGAGCGCGCTGATGGTGCAGGGGCGCACGCACCGCATGACGGAGATGATCGCGCGGCTCGCGCCGGGCGCCACGGTGGACCAGGCCCGCGCGGAGGTCGCCCGCATCACGCAGCGCGTGCACGCGGACCACCCGGACGTGTACGACGCCAACTCGCACTACACGGTCACGCTCACGCCGTTCAAGCAGGTGCTGGGCCAGAACGCCGAGCTCACGCTCTGGCTCCTGATGGGCGTGGCGGCGTTCGTGCTGGTGATCGCCTGCGCGAACGTGGCCAACCTCACGCTCATGCGCGGCGTGCGTCGCGAGCACGAGATGCTGGTGCGCGCGGCGCTGGGCGCGGGCACGGCGCGGCTCCGCCGCCTCCTGCTCGCCGAGCACCTGATCCTCGCGTTCGCGGGCGCGGCGGTGGGGCTCGGCATCGCCTACGGCGGCGTGGGCATGCTGTCCACGTTCACCGCGCGCATGAGCAACCGCGCCGGGGAGATCCGCCTCGACGGCGTCGTGCTCGCCTTCACGGTGCTGGTCGCACTGGCGGTGGCGCTGCTGCTCTCGTTCGCGCCGCGCGTCGGCAAGGAGCACCAGCTGGGCGCGGGCCTCACGGCGGGGAACGCGCGCAGCACGGGCAGCCGCCGGCGTCGCGGCCTCCAGCGCTCGCTCGTCGTCACGCAGGTGGCGGTGTCGGTGATCCTGCTCACCGGCGCGGGCCTCCTCACGCGCTCCATGCTCCAGCTCGCGGCCGTGAACCCCGGGCTCGACACCAAGAACGTGCTCACGATGGAAGTGCCCGCCGACTTCGCGGCCCTGGGCAGCAAGGCCGAGGGCATCGCGCGCTACGAGCGCATGCAACGCGAGCTCACGGCCATCCCCGGCGTCGAGATCGTCGGCGTGGGCTCGGTGGTGCCGCTGCGCGCGGCGGGCTTCAACCTCGACGTCAAGGGCGAGGGGCGCGCGCTCGGCCCGGGCGAACCGCAGCCGCAGGCCGAGTACCGCACGGCCGACCCGGGCTACTTCAAGGCCGCCGGCATTCCCCTGCTCAAGGGGCGTGACTTCGCCGCGACCGACGACGCCAACGCCGCGAAGGTCGTCATCATCAACGAGTCGCTCGCCAAGCTGCTGTTCCCGGCCGAGGACCCCATCGGCCGGCGCGTGGCCTGGACCGGCGACGTGCTCAAGTTCGTCGGCATCTCGCCCGACTGGCGCACCGTGGTGGGCGTGGTCGGCGACACGAAGGACGGCGGCCTCGACGCGCGACAGGTGCGCGCCGTGTTCATCCCGTTCGCGCAGGGCGACTTCCCGACGGGCGCCATGGTGATGCGCACGGACGTGAGCCCCGGCGGGGTCGCCAGCGCCGCGCGCGCGGTGATCCACTCCATCGCGCCGGAGCAGCCCGTGGAGCGCGTGATGCCGCTCGACGCCGTCCGCGACGAAAGCGTGGGTCCGCGCCGCATCAACGCGCTGCTCGTGGGCTCGTTCGGCGTGCTCGCGCTCGTGCTGGCGGCGATCGGCATCGCGGCGGTGCTCGCCTTCTCGGTGAGCGCCCGGACGAACGAGATCGGCGTGCGCATGAGCCTGGGCGCGCACCCGGGGCAGGTGCTGGCGATGATCCTGCGCGAAGGCGGCCTGCTCGTCGCGTTCGGGCTCTTCATCGGCGTGACGGGCGCCCTGCTGCTCGCGAAACTCATCGCGGGCCTGCTCTTCGGCGTGGGTCCGCGCGACCCGGTGACGATCGGCGCCGTGGCGCTGGTGATGGCGGCGATCGGCGTGGCGGCATGCTGGATTCCGGCCATGCGGGCCGCGCGCATCGCGCCGAGCGAGGCCCTGCGGTCACGATAGGACTTCACATACGAGGAACGAACCGTGAACAACGATGCGTTGCTGAAGGAGTTCGACCAGGAAATGAAGACCACGCGTCGCCTGCTCGAGCGCGTGCCCGACGGCAAGCCCGACTGGAAGCCGCACCCCAAGTCGTTCTCGCTCGCGCACCTCGCGCAGCTCGTGGCGCGTATGCCCGGGTGGTTCCCGCAGATGCTCGAGCACGACGTGCTCGACCTCGCCGGCGCGCCGAAGTACTCGAACGAGTCATCGGCCACGTTGCTCCGGGAGTTCGACGACGGCGTCGCCCGCGGGCGCGCGGCGATCGCGGCCATGACGGACGCCATGTGGGGCGAGCCCTGGTCCCTGAAAGCCGGGGCGCAGGTCCTGATGACCATGTCGCGAGCGGAAGTGACACGCCAGACGATGAGCCACCTCGTCCACCACCGGGCGCAGCTCGGCGTGTACCTGCGGCTGCTCGATGTGCCGGTGCCCTCGATGTACGGTCCGACCGCCGACGAGCACTGGTAGGAACGTCGGTCACGCGAGTCGTCCCGCGCGGCAACCCGCGCGGCGCCGGAACGTGTCATAACGGGGTTGGTTCACCCTTCCGCTCCGTGTTGACATGACCCGACCTGTCACGGCCGCACGCACAAGGCGCACGGCGCCCCTCGCCGTGGCCACCGCCGTGGCCGTCGCCGCGTTCCTCGTCCCGGCCGCTCCGGTCGGTGCCCAGCAGCTCCTCCCGTCGGCGTCGCCGGAACGCTGCGGCCCGGCGCCGGCCGGCACGGTGTCCGCGGCCGCGTGGCTCGACCGCGCCGCCGCCCTGGTGCTGCCGCCCGATGGCGACGCGCGCGTGTTGCGGTTCCGCGCGGGTCACGAGACGCCGCTCTGGGAGCAGAGCGACCGCATGTACGAGCCGTTCGTCCCCAACGTGACGGCCAGCACGCGGTGGGTAGACCTGCACGCCGGGCTCGAAGGTCGCGCGCCCATTGACCGGCCGCCCGGCCCCGGCATGCGCCCGTCGCAAATCAACAGCATCAGCACGTCGTACCTCGCGCGCGACACCACCGTCATGCGGCTTCCGGCCGACAGCGCGGGGACGAACACGGCCGCGGCGTTCAACCCCTGGCTCGTGCTGGCGGCGTGGCGGGCGGACGCGGCCAACGCGCGCGTCGTGGGCCGCTGCCTCTACCGCGACGCGTGGCGCATCGTGCTCGCGCGCGGCGCCGAGAAGCTCTACCTCTCCGAGTCGGATGCGGAGCCCGTCAAGCTCGACCGCACCGAGCCGCACTACCTCTGGGGCCAGGTGCACGCGGAGTACCTCTGGAGCACATGGTGGGGCGTGAACGGCGGAGGGTACTATCCCAACGCCGCATTCCGGCTGTTCGACGGCACCGTGTACGAGCGCGCCGGCATCCTTGGTTTCCAGACGGCGCTCGTGCCGCGCGATTCGGCGCCGCGCCTCGACGTTGCCGGCGCCGTGCCGTTCCCCGCGCCGCCCGCGGGGAACGCGCCGGACACCATCCGCGTGGACGCCGACACATGGCTGCTCCGCACGCCCGCCTACACCGAGGCCGTGACGTTGCGCCGCGACACCGTCTTCCTGCTCGACGCCACCACGAGCGAGGCGCGCGCGCGCGCCGACTCCGCGTGGATCGCCAAGCTGTTTCCCGGCAGGCACCCGGTGGTGCTCGTGGTGACCGACCTCGCGTGGCCGCACGTGTCGGGCGTGCGCTTCTGGGTGGCGCGCGGCGCGATCGTCGCGTCGCACCGGGCATCAGAGTCATTCCTGCGCCGCGTGGTGGACCGGAAGTGGACGCTCAATCCCGACGCGCTGGAACGGGCCCGCGCCACCGCGCGTTTCCGCTTCCGCGCCGTGGACGACTCGCTGCGCCTCGCGGGCGGCGACCTCGTGCTGCACGCGCTTCGCAACACGTCCACCGAGACGGCGATCGGCGCGTGGGTGGGGCAGAGCCGCTTCTTCTGGGCCGGCGACTACGTGCAGCGTGACCCCACGTCGCCGTACTCGCGCGACGTGGCGCACACGATTCGCGCACTCGGGCTCGTGCCGCTCAAGGTGGGGGCGCAGCACGTGCCGCTCACCGATTGGACCGCGTTCGAGGCCAGGTTCCCGTTGCCGCGGCCCTAGGCGGAGACCAACCATGCGGGGCCGGTGGCTGTCGAACCGCTGACTCCCACCCGAGACCCGCCGATGGCCGACGCCACGCCCCAGTCCGCCGCCCGGTTCGACGCCATCGCCGGAGATGTGCGCTATGCCCTGCGTGGCCTGCGGCTCCGCCCCGGCTTCGCGGCGATGGTCGTGCTGACGCTCGCGCTTGGCATCGGCGCCAACGCCACGATGTTCGGCATCATCGACCGGCTGCTGCTGCGCGCGCCGGCCTACGTCGTGGATCCCGACCGCGTGGTGGTCTTCAGCAACACGTACACGTTCAACGGCATCCAGGGCGGGCAGACCTCGCAGCCGTACGTGATCTCCACGGACCTGAAGGCCGGCGTGCCCGACTTCGCGGCCGTCGCGGTGACGTCCACCGCGGGCGGCAGGATCAACTGGTACCCGGCCGGCCGCGGCACGGACGCCACGCAGGTGTCGGGCTCGCAAGTGTCGCCGGATTTCTTCACGGTGCTCGGCGTGCATCCCTGGCGCGGGCGGTTCTTCACGAATGCCGAGGCGGGCGAGGACAATCCGCAGAAGCTCGTCGTGCTCGGGTACGGGTACTGGCAGCGGCGCTTCGGCGGGCGCGACGACGCGATCGGGCAGTCCATCGACCTCGGCACCGACCGCTACACCGTCGTCGGCGTGGCGCCGAAGGGATTCACGGGCCTCGACCTCAACGACGTGGACGTGTGGATCCCCATCGCGGCCGCCGACGGGTTGCGGTTCATCAAGACGCCCGAGTGGCGCACCACGCGCGGGTCGCAGTGGCTGACGGTCATCGCGCGGCTCAAGCCCGGCGTGCGCGTGGAGCACGCCGAGGACGAAGCCACACGCGTGTTCCGCGCGAGCGAGCGCATCCGCAACGTGGATGCCAACGGCAAGTCGCAGGAGGACATCGACCACGAGCACGCGGTGCTCTCGTCCATCGTCCCCGGCAAGTCGCAGCGCGCGTACGGGTTCAGCGGCCAGTCGCGCGAGGTGCAGGTGGCCCGGCTCCTCGGCGCCGTGTCGTTCCTCGTGCTGCTCATCGCGTGCGCCAACGTCGCCAACCTCCTGCTCGTGCGCGCACTGGGCCGGCGCCGCGAGATCGCCGTGCGTCTCGCGCTCGGCGTGTCGCGCATGCGCCTCATGGGGCAGCTGCTGATCGAGGGACTGCTCCTGTCGGCGCTCGGCGCCGCCGGCGCGCTCGTGTGCGCGCAGCTCGCCTCCGGAGCGCTGCGGCGGATGCTGCTGGGCGACGTCGCGTGGACCGGCAGCGCGATCGACGGCCGGATGATTGCGTTCACCGCGGTCATCGCACTCGCCACGGGAATGCTGACGTCGGTGCTCCCCGCGTGGCATGCCAGCCGCGCCGACCTCACGTCCGGACTCAAGGCCGGCGCGCGCGAGGGTGGGGGACGCTCCCCGGCGCGCACGGCGCTCCTCGTGGGGCAGTCGGCGCTGGCCATCGTGCTGCTCGCAGGCGCGGGGCTCTTCGTGCAGAGCCTCCGGCAGGTGGCCGCGGTGCCGCTCGGCGTGGACGTGGACAAGGTGCTCGTCGTCTCCATGCAGCACGCGAGCGTGGGCATGACCAACGCCGAGGCGCTCGAGGCGTACCGCCGGTTCATGGACCGCGCGCACCAGGTGCCCGGCGTCACGCACGCCGCGACATCCATCGCCATGTCGTTCGGCCTCGGCTGGGGCGTGGCACTCGACCGCCCCGGGCACGCGCGGCCCGCGAAGACCAACAATCCGAGCCAGTACGCCGTGACGCCCGAGTACTTCGACGCGCTCGGCGTCAAGCTGCTCGCCGGGCGCCTGTTCACCGACGCCGACCACGCGGGCACGGAGCTCGTTGCGGTGATCAACGAGACCACGGCGCACACGTACTGGCCCGGCGAGAATCCCGTCGGCCAGTGCGTGAAGGTCGGCGGCGACACGATGCCGTGCACGACCGTCGTCGGGGTCGTCGCCAACGCGCGTCGCCAGTCGCTCGTGGAGAATCCCGTGTCGCAGATCTACCGGCCGCTCGACCAGCTGCCGCCCGCGTACTACGACCGCACGGTGTCGTTCTTCGGGTTCACGATGGCCGTGCGCACGGCGGGCGATCCGATGAAGGTGGCCGAGCCGCTGCGGCGGGCGCTGCAGGCGTCGGACCCAAGGGTGCCGTACCTGCAGGTGCGCCCGCTCTCGGAGAACCTGGGGCGGCAGACGCGCGCGTGGGACATGGGCGCCACGATGTTCAGCATCTTCGGGCTGCTCGCGCTCGCGATCGCCGGCGTCGGCCTCTATGCGGTCGTGTCGTTCATGGCGGCGCAGCGGCAGCGGGAGTACGGCGTGCGCGCCGCCCTCGGTGCGACGGCCACCAGTCTCCTGCGGCTGACGATGGTGCGCGGCATCGCGCCCGCGGCCGCCGGTGTCGTCATTGGCCTCGCGGTCACGCTGGCGCTCGGGCGTGTGGTGCAGGACATGCTCTTTCAGACCTCGCCGCGCGACCCGGCGGTGCTCGGCGCGGTGAGCGGCGTACTCATCGTCGCGGCGGCGGTGGCCAGCCTGCTGCCCGCGCGGCGGGCCGCGCGCGTGAATCCCGTGCAGGCGCTGCGCTCGGAATAGGCGGGCCGCCGCCTCCCGGCGCGGCAGACGGCGCCGGCGGCGGTTACCGCCGACAGGAACTTCGGCGGTGCATTCGCTAGAATCCCGGCATGCCCCTCCCCCCACTGCCGGGGCTGCTCGCCGCGGGTGCCGTCGGCGCGCTGCTCCGGAGCACGGCAGTCGTTCCCCCGCCCGTCGCACACATCCCGCCCGCTGCACACGTCCCGCCGGTCGCGCCGGCGGGCCCTCGCACCGTGGCCGCCACCGAAGTTCCGCGCGTATCGATCACCCTCGATGGCTCGCTCGACGAGCCCGTGTGGCGCACGGCGCCCGCGGCCGACGGCTTCATCCAGAGCGAGCCCGGCACCGGCCAGCCCGCCACCGAGGCCACCGAGGTGCGCGTTGCGTTCGACGCCACCACGCTCTACATCGGCGCCTACCTGCACGACCGCGAGCCCGGCCGGCTCATCACCAACGACATCAAGAAGGACTTCACCGAAACCGACCAGGATGACTTCGAGGTGCTGCTCGACACGTACCTCGACCGGCACAACGGCTACCTCTTCCTCACGAACGTGGACGGCGCCAAGGCCGACCGGCAGGTGAGCGGCGAGGGCCGCGAGGTGAACGCGAGCTGGGACGCGGTGTGGGACGTGCGCACGCGCCGCGTGGCCGACGGCTGGACGGTGGAGATGGCGATCCCGTTCCGCGCGCTGCGGTTCAACCCGTCGGAGCGCGCCACGTGGGGCGTGAACTTCTCGCGCCGCATTCGCCGCAAGAACGAGATCGACTGCTGGGCGCCCATCCCGCGCGAGTACAACATCATGCGCGTCTCGCTGGCCGGCGACCTCGAGGGCCTGCGCCTCGGCGCGTCGTCGCGCGACCTGCGCGTGAAGCCGTACGCGCTCGCCCGTTCGGTGCGCGCCGTGGGGGTGGATCCCTACACGTCCACCGGCGACGCCGGCCTCGACGTCAAGGTCTCGCCCACGCGCAGCCTCACGCTCGACGTCACCGTGAACCCGGACTTCGCGCAGGCCGAAGCCGACGTGCAGACCGTGAACCTCACGCAGTTCACGCAGTTCTTTCCGGAGAAGCGCGAGTTCTTCCTCGAGAACTCCGGCATCTTCTACGTGGGCGACGCGCAGCGCACGAACCTCGTGAACGCGCCGCTCACGCCCGACGAGGACCTGCTGCTGTTCCATTCGCGCCGCATCGGGCTCACGCCCGGCGGCACGCCGATCACCATTCCGGCCGGCATCCGGCTCACCGGATCGGCGCTGGGCACGGGCATCGGCGCGCTGGCCATGCGCACGGAGCGCACCGACTCCACGCCGGCGAGCACGTACAGCACCGTGCGCCTGCGCCGCAACCTCGGGCCGGGCACGGACGTCGGCGTGTTCTATGAAGGCCGTGACGGCGCCGAGCCGGGGGCGGGGCAGAACCACGTGGCGGGCGTGGACGAGAACGTCCGGTTCTTCGGCAAGGTGGACTGGAACTCGTACTACGCCGCATCGTCCACGCCAGGCAGGACGGGCGGCGAGTACGCGTGGCGGTCGTCCGTGAACTACGAGGCGAAGTTCGTGCACGCGCGCGTGGCGGCCATGGAGCTCGGCGACGGGTTCCAGGACGACCTCGCGTACTACCGGCGCACCGGCGTCCGGAAGTACTACCTCGACGCCGGCGTCCGGCAACGCCCGTCGTGGTGGCAGGAGCACGGTGTGCGGGAGTTGCACCCGCACGTCACGTGGAACTACTACGACGATCTCTCGGGCGCCACGATCGGCAAGTCCCTCCACAACGGCCAGACGTTCTTCTTCAATGCCGGCGGGTACATCGAACTTGTGGCCAACGTGCACTACGAGTTCATCCGCGACTCGCTGCGCCTGAACCGCGGCAACCCGTCGGCGCAGCGCATCGCGCCGGGCGGCTACCAGTGGACCGAGTGGCAGTGGATCTGGTACTCCGACGCCAGCCGGCCGCTGTCCGTCGCCCTCACGGCGATCGGCGGCGGACTCTGGAGCGGCACGCAGCGCTCGCTGAACACGACGCTCACGTACCATCCCGGCTATCACTTCCGCGTGTCCGCCGGCGTGCAGGCCACCGACGCGCACCTCGACCGGCCCGACCAGAAGTTCAGCACCACCCTCTGGACCGGCCGCGCCAACTATTCGTTCAGCACGAAGATGTTCCTCGACGCCCTCACGCAATACGACGCGTCGGTGCACCAGTTCAACGCCAACGTGCGGTTCAACGTGATCCACCACGCGCTCTCGGACCTGTTCGTGGTGTACAACGAACAGCGCTTCACCACGCCCGACGCGCCGGTGCCGGGGCGCAGCCTCGTGGTGAAGTTCACGCAGATGCTCGCCTTCTAGCGCAGCGGCCCCGCTGCGGGCCGCCCGGCCCGCCCGGCGCTACTTCATCCGTGTGCCCTTCACGGGCACGTCGCGGTTCGGGACGTCCATTCCCCGGGCCGAGCGCGACATCGTGCCCGACAGGTTGTCGCCGCTGGCGGTGAGCTTCCAGGTGAGCGTCACCGTCACCTGCTGTTCGTCGCCGTTGTTGTTGATGCGGACAGTCGATGTGGACTGCAGCGTCGCGCCGGACCCGGACGCCTGCCCGCCGATCGCCGTCGCCGGGGCCGCGGGCTGTCCGCTGTCGTCGGCCTCTGGTGTGAGCGTGCCGACGAGCGAGTCGCCACGCTCCGCCAGGTCGATCACCGCGCTGCCCATGATGACGTGCACGTCGCCGTTCATGTTCATGCGGCCGCGCTCGTACTCGATGTGCCACTTGCCGGCCAGCGGGCTCGCGACGGTGGCGGTGTGACGCGCGGGCGCCGCGGCGACGGCAAGCGCGGCAACGGAAAGAACGGCAACGGAACGAATCAACGACACGTGGGGGCTCCGGGGACAATAAGGGTTGCGGTATTTGTCCCCGGGGCTGGTCCAGCGGTTGCCTCGCCCCCATCCGCAGGTGTCTCGGCCCCACATCGGGCTGCGGGTTGTTACGGGTGGAACGGGTGGCTTCTGCAGTACCGTGGAAACCCGTTCAACCCGCACTGACCCGTAGCCCTTCATGAAGCCGAGACCCCGGCCCCCCCCGGGCAGCTGTTACCAGCCGAACCCGACGGAAACCGAGAGCCGCGAGTCGATGTCGCCGCGACGCGCCGGCCACTGGACGTCGTCCAGCCGCACCACGCGGAAGCTCCCGCCCACGTCGATCACCAGGCGCCGCGCCGCGGTGATGCGCACGCCCGCCTCCGCGCCCGGTTCCCACGCGCTCGCCGTCGAGACCGTCGTGCCCACGCCGCCGAGCGGCGGTGGGTTCACGATCGCGGTATCGGCCGCCGGCGTGGCGCAGGCCGCGCAGGGATAGTAGATCGGCTGCGACGAGCGCCGCTCGCGGTAGCCCAGGAACTCGCCGATGTACGCCGCCACCGACTGCCGCGCGTTCGCGCGCGCGAGCGCCGCGGGATACCACCGCCCGTGCGCGGCAAAGCTCCACTCGCGCATGTGCGGTCCTTCCGGCGGCGGATACGCCACCGGCCCCGTGCAGAGCTTGTTGATCGGGCAGTCGTCCACGGGATACGGGTAGCCGTACGCGTTGCTGTCGCGCGCCGTGGTGTAGTCGGCAGAGAGCGCGATGGAGAACCGTCCGAACACGAGCGGCTCCACCGTGACCGCGTATCGCTCGCGGAACGCGTCCGCCACGTCCACCGTGACGGTCTGCAGCATCGCGGGGGTGTTGTCCCAGGGGTCCACGGGGCGGGTGCGGCGCACGACGCGCTGGGCGCCCAGGGTTCCGGCGAGCAGCGGCATGGCGAGGGCGAGGGCTCGGAGTCGCATATCCCGTGTTACCCGCGACGCCCGACGTCGTGTCACACGCGCGGCCCGGGGGCGGAAACCCACGGCCCTGCGCTCCGTGTCTGAGTAACTGGAGACCCCACCACAGAGATGAACATGTCAGTGACGAATCGCGTCACGCGGCGGAACGCCCGCGGCTTGGCGCGCGCCATGGCCTGCCTCGCTGGCGGCATACTCATATCCATGCCCTTCGCCGCCGCCCGCGCGCAGACGCCAGCCGCGGTGCCGCCCGACTCCACGATCGCACACCGCGTGGACGAGTATCTCTCGCGGCTCGCCGGCATGGGTTTCACCGGCGGCGTGCTCGTCACGCACCACGGGCGCACGGTGATTGCGCGGAGCTACGGCTGGGCCGACCAGGCGGCCGGCATCCGCGCGGACGTGAACACGGTGTACAACATCGGGTCCATCACCAAGCAGTTCACCGCCGCCGCCATCCTCCGCCTCGAGGAACTCGGCAAGCTCCACACCACCGACACCATCGGCCGGTTCTTTCCCTCCGCCCCAGCCGACAAGCGCGGCATCACCCTCCACCAGCTGCTCACCCACACGGCCGGCTTCGAGAGCGACTTCTCGCCGACCGACTACGAGCCCACCACGCGTGACGAGTACATGCGCCGGATGCTCGCCAGCCGCCTGCAGTTCGCCCCCGGCACCGGCTTCTCGTATGCCAACTCCGGCTACTCCATGCTCGCGGCGATCATCGAGTTGGTGACCGGCAAGGACTACGAGCAGGCGCTCACCGACCTCGTGTTGCGGCCGGCCGGCATGACGGAGACCGGTTACACGGCGCCGCACTGGGATCCGCGCCGCATCGCGCACGGCTACCAGGGCGCCATGGACTGGGGCACCATCGTGCAGCGCATCTCCGGCCCGGGGCAGCCCTACTGGGAGCTGCGCGGCAACGGCGGCCTCGCCACCACGCTCGGTGACTGGGCAAAGTGGGACGCCGCGCTCGACGGCCACCGCGTGCTCACCGACTCCAGCCTCCGGAAGTTCACCACGGGCTACGTGAACGAAGGCCCCCTCGGCCTTTCGCAGTACGCCTACGGCTGGAGCGTGCAACGCACGAAGCGCGGCACGCGCGTCATCACGCACAACGGTGGCAACGGCATCTACGTGGCCGAGTGGTTCCGGTTCCTCGACGACAGCGTGTCCGTCTTCCTCGCGTCCACGCGGTCCGACATGAAGGCCTCGCCCGTGGTGCGCGTGGTGACGGCGATCGTGTTCGGCGAGCCGTACGAGCTGCCCGTCCGCGCCGCGGCCGCGTCGCCCGCGGCCGTGGCCGCGGTGACCGGCACGTGGGCGCTGCCCGACGGCAGCACGTTCACCATTCGCACCACCGGGCCCGGCAACGCGCTCGTGCTGGACGCCGTGGGCCAGCAGGCCTTCGCGCTCGCGCTCACCGGCGACACCGCGTCGCCGCCTCGTGCGGCCGCGCTCAACGCCCACGCGCGCGACATCGTCGCGGGTCTCGTGCGCGGCGACCCGTCGCGTCTCGTGGCCGCGCTCGGCCCCGGCGGACCCACCCCCGCGGAAGTGGCGCAGCAGGAGCGCGGGCTGATGGCCGACCGTCTGTCGCGCCTGGGCGCGTACCGCTCGTTCGACGTGCTCGGCACGGCGCCGGGGCCCGAGGGCATGCCCACGACCGTGGTGCGCGTGACGTTCGAGCGCGGCGTGGCGACCAATCGCTACGGCTGGGGGCCCGATGGGCGCATCGGCGACATCGGCGCGCAGCCCTACCAGGCCGCTCCGCTCACGCCCGTGGGCGACGCCGAGTTTGTCACCACGGGGCCGGCCGGCAACGCCGCGCTCCGCCTGCGCGTCGTGAACGGCAGACCAGTGGTCGTGCTTGGCGCGGCAACTGTCATGCTGACGCGGCGGCCCTGACGCTAGCTTGTCCCCGACCATCCTCGGGGACACGCATCATGCCGTACGCCACGCGCGGGATTGCCGGAACGCTCCTCGTTGCCCTCGCGGCCATGGGGGCGGCGGCCGCGCCCGCCGACGCCCAGGGTTCGCCCGCGCCCGTGCGCGCCGTGCTCGGGACCGGCGCCAGCAGCGGCATCGGCCGCAAGATCACCGAACGGCTCGCGGCGAACGGGTTCATGGTGTACGCCGGCGCGCGCGGCAAGGCCGAAATGGACGAGCTCAACGCCATCCGCAACGTGGAAGCCGTGCAGCTCGACGTCACGTCGCCCGCGGAGATCGCGGCGGCCGTCGAGAGCGTGAAGCGACGCGGGCGCGGGCTCTACGGCATCGTCAACAACGCGGGCGTGGCGATCGTGGCGCCGCTCATCGAGGCCGAGGAGCGCGACATGCAGTTCATCTTCAACGTCAACTTCTACGGGCCCTGGCGCATCACGAAGGCGTTCGCGCCATTCCTGCTCGAGTCGAAGGGGCGCGTGGTGAACATCAGCTCGCTGAACGGATTCGTCGCCAACGGGATGATCGGCGCGTACAGCATGAGCAAGCATGGCGTCGAGGCGTTCGGCGATGCGCTGGAAACCGAACTCGCGCCGTTCGGCGTGCGCGTGAGCAACATCGAGCCCGGCAACTACGGCACGCAGATCGGCAAGAGCATGCTTGCCCGCACGGACACGGCGGCGCTCGCCACGTCGCGGTTCGCGCGGCAGTGGCGTGCCACGCTCGCGGGCATGGCGCAGTTCGACCGGAACCCGCCGCCCGACGCCGTGGCCGATGCGGTGCTCTCGGCGTTCACCAGCGACCACCCGAAGCACCGGTACCTCGTGGTGCCGGTGCAGGGGCAGGCCGAGGTGGTGATCCGCAAGGTGATCC
>CAZKYG010000150.1:0-3048 GCA_964556915.1 uncultured Gemmatimonas sp. | reverse complement strand
GGGAGGTCCCGTGACCGAAGCGCAGTACTATCCGATTCCCGGCAACACCGGCCTGCCGTTTTCCGCGGCCGTGCGTGTCGGCGACATGCTCTACCTGTCGGGGCAGATGGGCGTTGACGCCGGCGTGAAACTCGTCCCCGGCGGGATCGCGGCCGAGACCCGGCAGGCAATGGAGAACATCAAGGCCGTGCTCGAGCGCCACGGGTCGTCACTCGACCGCGTGGTGAAGGTGCTCGTCATGATGGCGGACATGTCGGAGTGGCCGGCCATGAACGCGGTGTACGTCACGTACTTCCCGCATCACCTGCCGGCGCGCAGCGCGTTCGGTGCCTCGGGGCTCGCGCTCGGCGGGCGCGTGGAAATCGAGTGCGTGGCGATCGCGGGCGAGGGGAATGGGTGAGGCGTGAGGGGCGAGCGAGGGGGGAGGCGTGAGGGGGAGGGGAACGAAGCGGGGAACGGGAGACTCCGCGTCGGCGCCCAGGGATGGAACTATGATGCGTGGGTCGGAACGTTCTATCCGACGGGGACGCGACCCGCGGCGTACCTGTCGACGTACGCGCGCGCGTTCGATACGGTCGAGGTGGACTCGACGTTCTACGCCATTCCGCCCGCCAAGACGGTGCGTGGGTGGGCGGAGCGGACGCCCACGGGCTTCACCTTCGCGCTCAAGCTGCCGCAGGAGATCACGCACGAACACCGGTTGCGCGACGCGGGCGACCTGCTCGTTGAGTTTCTCGACGTCACGCGCGAGCTCGGGCCAAAGCTCGGCCCGATCCTCGTACAGCTGGGGCCGGACTTCGGGCCAGCGGAACTGCCGGGCCTGGCCGGGTTCCTTCCGCTCCTGCCGCCCGACATGGACTTCGCCGTCGAGTTCCGCCAGCGCGGCTGGATCACGGAGGGCGTGCTGGCACTGCTGCGCGAGCATCGCGTGGCGCTCGCGCTCTCGGACGGCCGGTGGATTCCGCGCACGGTGCTCCAGCAGCTTGCCGGGCAGCCGACGTCGGACTTCGCCTACGTCCGGTGGATGGGCCCTGACCGCT
The DNA here is from genome assembly GCA_964556915.1 of uncultured Gemmatimonas sp. Taxonomy (GTDB): domain Bacteria; phylum Gemmatimonadota; class Gemmatimonadetes; order Gemmatimonadales; family Gemmatimonadaceae; genus Fen-1231. The sequence goes on along the minus strand of CAZKYG010000150.1, from coordinate 2,008 downwards.
CGATCGTGGACTATTCGCGCATCCAGGTGGACCGGTCGCGCGAGATCGACGCCTGGGCCGCGACGTTGCGCGGGCTCATGTCGCGTGTGCGCACCACGTACGTGTACGTGAACAACCATTTCGCCGGACACAGCCCGGCCACCATCCGCATGCTGCAGGACGCCCTTGGCATTCCCGTGGTGCCCCCCGACCGCATGGGCGAGCAGCTCGGGTTGTTCTGACCGACGGCAGAAGGCAGAACGCAGAAGGGCGCCCCGGTACGGGGCGCCCTTCTGTCATGACATCAGCCGGGATCGCGATGCGTGGCTATGGCCACACCACCGTTCCGCTGACTTCCGTCGTCACCGCGGCCGGCGTCGGCGAGGCCATGTGCACCGTGCCCGACCCGCTGTTGAGCACCCACAAGCCGCCGCTCAGCGTGATGCCGGCGAAACTGTGGCCGGTGAACGTCGTGTTGGTGCTGCGGTTCACCGTGAAGATGTTGCCCGTGAACGGCAGCGGGTATCCGGTCCAGCTGACGGCGTCGAACGTCGCATTGGCGGTGCCGTCGAAGAACTCGACCGCGATGTTGCTGACCGTTGTCGTCGAGCCCGATGCGGACGAGATGTTGAGGCCCGACGTGTGGAGGATGTACGTCGCGCCCGACCCCGACGCGATCGACGCCGTGCCGGTGCCCGACCGCGACAGCGTGCCGTTCACCACCACGTTGCTGTTCAGCGTCATGCCCGAGCCGGGAGCGATCTGCGCGTTCTGCAGGAAGCTCTGCGCTGGATAGTAGAACTCCACGGACGGCGGGATGGGGCCCTGGAAGACCACGGTGTGCGTTCCGCTGGGCGCAAACGCGTCCGCGGCCGCGTAGTAGTCGTACGCGTGCAGGCAACTGTTGTCTTCCGCGCTGCCCACGAGCGTGATGGTGCCGGCCGTGAGCAGGCCGGTCGTGCTGCCGCCCTCGAACCACGCGCCTCCCGTGCCGACGAACATCTGGTCGGCCGGGTTGTCCATGGTCAGCGTGCCGGACCCTCCGGTGTAGAAGCCATCGGAGTACGTGGCCGTGCCGGCGCCTCCGGGGCCGCCGACATCCACGCGACCGCCGTTCAGGCGCAGGTTGCCGTTGGACACGTCGAGGTAGTCGCTCACGATGACCTGGTTGCCCGGTCCGGACACGACGTAGTAGCCGTCCACTTCGGCGCCGATGAAGTAGCCGACGACGCTGGCGGGCGCGTCGCTCGCGCCGCCGACGAGAATGAGGCCGTCGTGGCATTCACCGTCCGACACCGACTCGGCGCCCAGCGGCGCGGAAACGTTGCCGAACACCACCATGTCGACGCAGAACCCGCTGAGGTTGCGGCCGGCCTCGATCGTCAGGTTGCGGATCGTGAAGTTGTCCGACGCCTCGACATCGCGTCCCGCCGTGGCTGGAATGGTGACGTCGTCGCCTGCCAGCGGGATGACGTCATCCTGCCAGTTGGCGGTGTCGAACCAGTCGTCTCCGCCTTCGGAATTGCCTGTCCATGTGCGCAGCCCGGGCCACGCCAGGCCGGCCGACGGCACCATCGGGTCGGAATTGACGCACAGGTAGTTCCCGTTCACGACGATGATCGCATTGTCGAGGCTGACGCCGAAGGGTGTCGTCAATGGCGTGGTGTCCGTCGCCTTCACGTAGTGCCCGGTGCTCGGCGGCGTGTAGAAGTACCAGCCGTACAGGTCGTACGACCCACCCTCCAGCTCGTCGCCCGCCCGCGCCAGGGTGAACTGGTCGGCCGTCGCCTGCATGCCGTCGAACGTCACGTAGGACAGGTCCGTGACGTCGTCGCCGTCGAGCAGCGTCCAGCGGACGTTGTTGAAGTAGAGGTATCGCAGGTTGGCGCCGTGTGACGTGATGCCGTAGCCGTTGTCCGAGTAGATCTGGAACCCTTCGTTGTTGCCGGTCTCCAGGCGACCGATCGCGAGGATGTCGCTGTCGAGCTTGAGGCTTGTGCCCTCGATGTAGAGCACGCCGAAGAACGAC
>CAZKYG010000149.1:0-12861 GCA_964556915.1 uncultured Gemmatimonas sp. | reverse complement strand
TCAGCACGACGTCCCCCGGCCCCGCGTGCTGTCAGCAACGCAAGCATCGGTCGTCAGATAGGAACGACGAGTGGTCTTCGCTGAACGAGGTGGTTGGCCGGAAACGGACTTGCGTGCTGCCTGGCTTCGCGTAGCGTAGGTCAACTCGTGCGGTCGTACGTTTGGGCCAGGTCGGCCTCAAACCGGATTAAGGGCAAGCCTAGGAGGACGCAGCCGTGGCCTCGGAAGAACACCCAACTCTTCGTATCCGAATCCGAAACAAGAAACCGGTTGAGCTAAGTTCGTTCGCCGCCTCGTATCGCGCCCTCTCGGACGAGTTTGACGGATACGTCGGGAGCCGGGACGCCGTCGCGGTGTCCCCGGAGGTCACGCTGCATGTCGCACGGGTGCGTGCAGGCAGCATTGTTACGGAACTAATTGCAATGGCCCCATTCGCATTGCCGTTCATCGAGAACGCCAACTCGATTATCGAATTTGCTGTACACTTGCGTACCGTCGTCGATGTGCTTCTAGGTCGTTCGCACTCGGGTCGCGAGCTAACGCGCAATACGCTACAAAATATCGGATCGATAGTAGATCCCGTTGCTCGCGATGGTGGGGCGCAGTTCAATGTCCAGACGAAGGTGTATGGCGATCTCCATCTGCACCTGTCGTTGGATGCCGTCAAGGCGAACGCTGTGCAAAACGCCGCGCGGCGATCCTTAGAAGGAGGAAAGGCCCGTTCAACAGGAAGCCATTCCAAGGTGCTGCTCTACCTCCATCAAGCGCGCAATGACAGTCGGAGTAGTGTCGGAGACAGGGCCATCATCGAGACGATCTCTCCGGGACCCGTCAAGGTTGTGTTCGCGACCGAGGCGTTGAAGTCGCGGGTAATCCAGCAGCCGCAGAACCCTTTTCGGTGCGTGTTTGTTGTCGATGTGGATGTCGGTACTGTGAACGGACGCCCTACTCTGTACACAGTCACGGCGCTCCATGACGTGTTTGAACATCCGGACGCAGCGTGAGCCTCGAGGACATTGTCTTGAGTACGTCTCATGCGAAGGTTGGCGTCGATGCGGCGGTTACTGCGGATGCGCCAAGGTTATCAAGGGTATGAACATGTTCTGTGAGGCGTCGGATGGATGACCTGAAGGAAACTAAAGTCGAGTCATTCGAGGACTTTCACCGGTTCGTTGAGAGATGGAGCCAGGGCGCGTGTTATCGCGGTGTGCCGGATATTGAAGCGCACACTCTTGTACCGCGGGTGGGAAGGTACCTCGAGCCCAACGCCACGGCTGAGCGACGGGCATCATTGTTTCGAACTGAACAAAGTTCCCTACGCCTATTTGGTGCTGAGGCGGTGCGATATCTCGGCCGTGATTTCCGGAGCAAGTGGGAACTGCTTGCTTTCGGTCAGCACCACGGACTTCCGACCCGATTGCTGGATTGGAGCACTAGTCCACTGGTTGCTCTGTTCTTTGCGCTTGACGGGCCTCATACTAGCGACGCCGGGGTTTATGTCTTTCGCACAGAGCGTTGGATCGACGGTGATTTCGAGCGGATGTATGACCCGTTCTCCGTTACGGAAAGCGCTGTCTTCATGTCCGCGCATGTTTCGGCCAGGATTTCTGCTCAGCAGGGTGTATTTACGGTCCAGCCAGATCCAACTACGGCGTTTGAGTCTGAGGGAATGGAGCGGATGCGAATTCCCGCGGCAGCTAGGGCGCAGCTATCGAGGCAGCTGCTGAAGTATGGAATAAATGCGCGTGCGCTCTTTCCTGACCCCGATGGCCTCGCCCGCTGGATCCGGGTGCTTCACTACAATGATCTGGCGCGATGACGCCGCGGCGCTGGCGTGCATGGGAGCGTAAAGGCCTGCGGATGCTACGAAAGCTGGCTACCGGCTCTCTCTTAGGATGCGTTTCGGTGGCAACCCCGGGGTTGGTGGTGGACAACCCCGCCTTCCCCGGCTGGTACGCCGACCCCGAGGCCCACGTCTTCGCCGGCCAGTACTGGATCTACCCCACGTACTCCGCCCGCTACAACGACCAGGTGTTCCTCGACGCGTTCTCCTCGCGCGACCTCGTCACGTGGACGAAACACCCGCACATCGTTGACACCGCGGCCGTGAAGTGGGCACATCGCGCGATGTGGGCGCCGTCGATCGTCGAGAAAGGCGGCTGGTACTACCTCTTCTTCGGCGCGAACGACATCCAGAGCGACTCCCAGCCCGGCGGCATCGCCGTCACGCGCTCGCGCTCGCCGGGCGGCCCGTTCGTGGACTACCTCGGGCACCCTCTTATAGATGCGTACCACAACGGCGCGCAGCCCATCGACCAGATGGTGTTCCAGGATCCCGCGAGCGGCGCGTGGTACATCGCGTACGGCGGCCACGGGCACTGCAACATCGCGCGCCTGAACGACGACTTCACCGGCTTCGTGCCGTTCCCCGACGGCACGACCTTCAAGGAGATCACGCCCCAGGGCTACGTCGAGGGTGCGTACATGCTCGTGAACGGCGGCAAGTACTACTTCATGTGGTCCGAGGGCGGGTGGACGGGGCCCAACTACGCCGTCGCGTACGCCATCGGCACCTCGCCCACGGGGCCGTTCGAACGCATCGGGAAGATCCTCCAGCAGGACTCCACCGTCGCCACCGGGGCGGGGCACCATTCCGTGCTCCAGTCACCCTCGGGCCATTGGTACATCGTCTACCACCGCCGCCCGCTCGGCGACACCGATCGCAACCACCGAGTAGTCGCAATTGACGAGATGAAGTTCGACGCCGCCGGGCGCATCCTGCCGGTGAAGATCACCCGCGAGGGCGTGGCGCCGGACTCGATCCGGTAGCGCTCAGTCCCCGGATGGAACTGTCCTGATGCGCCTGCAATGAAATGATGGCGGCTGGCGGCCTTGGCCGCTGTATCCTCCGGCATGGCCGCCCCTCCATCCGCCCACCGGGAACGGCGCGCTTCGCCCGTCAATCTCGCTCGCATTGTGTCGGCCATCCACGTGGTGCGCGGCCAACGCGTAATGCTCGATGCCGATCTCGCCGCGCTGTTTCGTGTCTCCACCGGACGCCTGAACGAGCAGGTGAAGCGCAATCGAGAGCGATTCCCGGAGGACTTCATGTTCCAGCTGGTGGCGGAAGAGGCTGCGAACTTGAAATCGCAATTTGCGATATCAAGTCGGTGGGGCGGTCGCCGAACCCCTCCCGCCGTATTCACAGAGCATGGAATAGTGATGCTTGCCAACGTGCTGCGGAGCAGGACGGCCGTTGACGCCAGCATTCACATCGTACGTGCCTTCGTTCATCTGCGTACGCTGGCTCTCACTCACGCCGAACTGTCCGACCGTCTCGATCGCCTCGAGCACGAGTACGACGCGCGGTTCAAGGTTGTGTTCGACGCCATTCGTGGACTCATGACTCCCGCGGCTCCACCGCATCGCCGGATCGGCTTCCACGGCGAAGGGGAGGGCGGCACGTCAGCCAGGCGGTCGCGATGATGCACGCGGCCATTCTTCCCGGCCGGCCCAGGCGTAGCTGAGGCGGCGCAGCGGGGCGTGGGGCGGGGCGCGATACGTCATTGTATGGCGTAGTGCCGGCCATGTTCCCGCCCCGCGACAGAGGCCTTCCGGCTACTGGGGAGCCGCGGAAGCACGAACTATAAACGCAAGGATTGATTGATTGCGATTGTCGCCTTTCCACCGCTCGACAGCGTGTTCGCCGTGAACACCGGCACGGGGCTCAAGTTCGAGTTGTGTTTCTTCCTGCTCGGCCTATTGTTATTCAGGATCGGATTGCGGCTGGAGGATGGCAATGACGCAAGATGAGCTCATCCGGGTTGCGGGCGTGTGCGTGCCCATGCTGCTTCTCGCGCTGGGTGCGCTGATGTACCACCGATGGTACGTCCGGGCGAACGCGCGCGACGAGGCGGAGGAGCGCACGCGCACGTCGCGCGAACACGCGCACGGGGCGTAGTCCGGCACCCCACTGTCTTCGCAAAGCAGGGTGCGAGGCCGCCGAAAGGCGGCCTTTGCGCCCCGGACCTTCCAACCGTCGGCGCGGGCCGCGTGTCGAAGCAGCATGGACATACTGGCGGATCTGCGCTTCGCGGCCCGGTCCCTGCGCCGAGCCCCGGTCTTCGCTCTCGCGGCAATCCTCGCACTGGGCGTCGGGACCGGCTCGGCCTCCGCGGTCTTCAGCCTCCTCGATGGCGTCGTGCTCAAGCCCCTCCCGTATGCCAACCCGGACCAGCTTGTCTCGATCTGGGAAACCAATACGTCAAAGGGGCTCGAGCACGAGCCCGTCTCGCCGGTCAACTTCGGCGACTACCGCGCGCTGGACGCGACGTTTGTGAGCGCCACCGCATGGTGGCATCCCGAATACAACCTCACCGACCAGTCCGGCGGCGACCCGATGCGCGTGTCGTCGGTCGAAGCCGCGCGGAACTTCTTCGACGTCATGGGCGTGCAGCCGGCCCGTGGTCGCGGCTTCACGGAGACCGCCGCGACGCTCTTCGGACCCAGCGCCGAGGTCGTGATCAGCGACCGACTCTTCCGCACGCGATTCGGTGGTCAGGCGAGCGTGATCGGCAGCACCATTCAATTGAACGGCGATCCGTTCACGATTGTCGGCGTCATGCCGGAAGGATTCAACTACCCCGGCTCGACCGACGTCTGGCAGGGTCTCCGGTGGGACCTCGCGCAGCACAGTCGCGCGGCACACTTCATGGAAAGCGTGGCGCGCCTGAAGCCGGGGGTCAGCGCCGTGGCGGCGAACGCAGCCTTGAAGGGAGTGGCGGACCGGTTGGGCCGGCAGTTCGTCGCCACCAACCAGGGCTGGGGGGCGAAGGCGGTGCCGTTGGCGGTGGAGATTGCCGGCGTGTTCCGGCCCGCGCTCGTGGCACTCTTCGGCGCCTCGGGGTTGCTGCTCGCCATCGCGTGCATCAACGTCGCCAACCTGTTGCTCGCCCGCGCCTCGGCGCGGGAGCGCGAAGTGGCCGTGCGCACGGCGCTCGGCGCCACCCGCGGCCGGCTGGTGCGCCTGTTCCTGGTCGAGAGCGGCGTGCTTGCGGCCGCCGGTGCGATGGTCGGCCTTGGCTTCGCGTTCGTGGCGGTGCGGGCGCTGCTGGCGTGGACGCCGGTTTACATCCCGCGATCGGATGGGGCCGGCGTGAACCTGACGGTGGTCGCCTTCTCGGTGGCAATCACCACGCTTGCCGCGCTGGCATTCGGCCTCGCGCCGGCACTGCTGATGGCGCGCGGGTCGTTGCACGCCGGTACGAAGGCCGGTACGCGCGACACGGCGCGCAGCCGCGGGCGCAACGTGCTGGTGGTGGCCGAGGTGTCCCTCGCGGTGATGCTGCTCGCGGGATCCGGGCTGCTCATGCGTACCGTTGACCACCTCGTGCGCGAGCACAGTGGCGTTGACCCGGAGTCCGTCATCACGGCGAATGTGCAACTTCCCGATCGCGCGTACGAAGACTGGGCGCGGGTGGGCGCGTTCTACGGGCAGCTGGTGGACGCGTTGAAGGCGCGCCCCGAGGTCGCCGACGCCGGGGTGGGCAACTTCCTTCCCCTCGACGCGGCCTGGCGAATGCCGCTGCGGCGCGCCGACGAGCCGGCGCCGGTCGCCGGTGCCGACCAGGTGATCCAGAACGAGTCGGTGGACGCGAGTTACTTCACGACGATGCACATTCCGCTCATCCGGGGGCGGATGTTCGACGCGGGCGACGTCGCCACTGCCGCCGGCGTGGTGATCGTGAACGAAGCCCTCGCGAAGCGCTTCTGGCCCGGCGAAGATCCGGTCGGCAAGCACGTCGTCACGGGGGCGCGCCAGGTCGGGCCCCTCGGCCGCCGCATCGTGGCCGGCGACGATCATGAGGTCATCGGCGTCGCGGCCGACGTCAAGAACACGTCCATCAAGAGTCCGGCCGAACCCGCCGTGTTCTTCACGCAGGAGCAGTTCCCGTTCCGGAAGATGAACATCGTGGTGCGGACGCGCGGCAGCGCGGCCCGCGGCGCCGCGGCGTTGCGCGAAGAGATGCGGAAGCTCGACCCGTCGCTCCCCGCGCCCGACGTCAAGAGCATGACCAGCGTGATCGGCGCCGTCACCGACACGCCGCGTTTCGTGATGTTCGTGATGGCGGCATTCGCGCTGCTGGCGTTGACGCTCGCGGCGGTGGGTATCTACGGAATCCTCAACTATGCCGTGAATCGCCGACGGCACGAGTTCGCCATCCGTCTGGCCCTTGGTGCCGCGCCGCGCGGGGTGCTTGGCGGCGTGCTGCGCGAAGGAGTGGGACTCGCGGCGATCGGCTGCGCGGTCGGCGTGCTCGTCACGATGTCGGGCGGTCGCGTGCTGCAGGGTCTGCTGTATGAAGTGGCGCCGACGGACGGGATCACGCTGAGTGCCGTGCTGACGATCGTCCTTGGCGTGGCGTTCGCCGCGTGCGTGACGCCTGCCTGGCGTGCCGCACGGCAAGATCCTGTGACGGCGCTACGCGAGGAGTAGCTCGGCCGTCGGCGGAACGTCCGCCGTCGCCGAGTAGCCCGGCATCCCCCTGTTTTCGCAAAGCAGGGTGGATTGTAACAATCCGATTAAGAACCGCCCTAAAAAGCGCGATCTCGCGCGTGAACGCACCCTGAGGGGCCGCCAGAAACCGTGGGTGACGCAAGCCCCCGTATTAAATGGCCGCCGAACGCAAAAGGTACTCATTCCGGCCCGGCGCCAGATTTTCAGCGAGAACCCCGCATCTCGCGACGTAATTGGATGAGGGCACGACATCGGCCCGTGCCAAACGCAATGCCGGGGCGGCGCCGAGGAATGTCCCCGGGTGCTCAACCCAATGGCTGCCGGTGCCGAACGCAATGACTGTCGGCGCCGAGCCCCGCGTTGACGGTGCATAGGGCAGTGTGGTGAGGTGCCGAACCTCCCGACAACGCCGCCGAACGCAGGAACTGTAGCCGCGGAGCCGGGCGTGGGACGGTGCGGAGCATCGCGCATGCCGCTGCACAACGTCCTGTTGACGGTGCGGAGACTCGCGTGGTCCGCTGCCGAACCTCGCGTGGTGCGTTGCCGAACCTCTCGTGGTGCGCTGCCGAACCTCGCGTTGACGGCGCCGAGCGCAGGGTACCCTGCTGCACAACCGCCACATGACGATGCACAACCGGGGCATGCACGCCGCCGAGGCGACCGCATGCCCTTTCGAGATCGACCGGTATCGCGACGGACGCGGGCGATACCGGTCGCCATTCATTCCGCGTCCAATGACCGCTTCATGCGGGGGGTTACGATGCAACAGGACCAGATGTTCGCAGGGCAGTCGCTCCGTCAGGCGCAGCAGTTCCTGACGGTGCACGCGGGGGCCGTGCCGTCGGCCAACGCGAGTGCTGCACGAAAGCAGCTGGACACGGCCATCGCCGATTTCGACCAGGCGGTGATCGCGCAGGGCACCATCACGCGCGCGGTGCGCGGCGAGGTGCAGCGGCGGGCGGGCCTGGAACGGACGCTCATCCGGAAGTACCTGACGCCGCTGGCGAAGTTTGCCAGGGCGTCACTGAAGGGGGCGCCGGACTACGCGGCGCTCACGCCGTCGGCCACGGCGCTCGTGCGCGAGCGGCTGGTGAAGACGGCGCAGGCGATGGCGGTGGCGGCCGAGTCGCACGCGGCCGACCTCCGGCAGGCGCAGTTCCCCGCCGACTTCCTGAGCCAGCTGAAGGCGGCGGCCGCGGCCGTGCAGGCGTCGTTCGACGCGGGCAAGGCCGCCCGGGTGCGCCGGACGGGCGTCACGAAGGAAGTTCGCGCGGCGCTCGCAAGCGGGCGTCAGGCAATCGCGACGCTCGACGCGCTGGTGTGCCACACGATCGTCGGCAACGAGCCGCTCGAACGCGAGTGGCGCGCGGCGAAGCGCGTGCGGCGGCACGGCACGGGCAGCGGTGCGGACGCGGCGGACGCCGCGGACGGCGCCGCGGGCGCCCCGGCGCAGGGGGTGGCAGCGGCGGCGTAATGTCGTCGCGACGCTTCATTAAGTAGAGACAACTGAAGGGCAGAAGGACCCCAACGCGAAAGGGCCGTCCCGGATTCCGGGCGGCCCTTCGCGCTTGTGGGACGGCGCACACTGTCCGCCGCATCGACCCGCGACTCGAACGCGCGTCCCTGTGCGGTGACCTGAATCGGACATTGACGGGTCGCCGGCGCCGCGGCAACCTCCACTAATGCGATTCCCGATGCCGGCCGGTCACCGCATGCGGCGGGGCTTACCCGCGGCCATCGGCGCGCTCTGCGGACTTGTCAGCGCCGCCGGCGCGCAATCCGGCGACCTGGACCGGTGGCCGGCGGGCGTGGTGGGGCACACGACGCGCGTCTACTACGACGTGCACGGCCGCACGATCGCCGAGTTGCGGGCTGAGCTGCGCCGGCTCGGGCCCAAGGTCGGCGACAGCAGCTTCGTCGGTGAGACGCGCTCGCCGATGACCTGGGGCTGGCGCATCGAGAACGTCCGCGGCGCCGGATGTTCCATCCGCGACGTGCGCGTGACCATCAACGCGCAGGTGCTGCTCCCGCGCTGGACGCCGCCGCCGGACACGGCGCCCGGCGTCCTGGCCGCGTGGAACACGTTCATGGCCGCGCTCGAGACACACGAGGCAGGGCACAAGGACATCTCGGCCAAGGCGGGCAGCGAGATCGTGAGCCGGGTGGGCGACATCTCCGCCCTCTGTTCCGACATCGGCAACCGCGCCAACGCCGTCGCGCGGCGCGTCCTCGACCGCGCCACCGAGGACCAGCGCGCCTACGACGACGCCACGCGCCACGGCGCGACGCAGGGCGCGAACTTCGGGCCGCCCCTCGCGCGACGCGCCCCGGGCAGGGTGGCGCCATCGGCGAGGATCGCGTTCGTGCCCGGCCTCGCGGGGTTCGGCCTGCTGGCGCCGCCGCGGCCGGGATCGGTGCGCGCGTCGGTGCCCGCACCGCTCGATCGGGTGTGGGCTGCACTCCCCGACGCGTTCGGCGACATCGGCTTCCCGGTCAACGCGCTCGACAGTGCCGCTTTCGCGGCCGGCGACTCACTCACGGCGACGGGTGGCGTGCGGCGCCTCGCGATGCACGAGCTCGTGAACTGCCGGCTGCCCATGCTGGCCGGCGTGGACGCCGACTCGGTGCCGGTGTCGCTCTTTCTGGTGGCGCGAGTCGAGCGCGAGTCGGACAGCACCGCCACCGTCACCGCGACGCTCCAGGCCATGCACCGCCCGGACGCCGGCGACCCCGTGCTGTGTCTCTCCGTCGGCACCATTGAGCGTCGCCTGATTGCCGCGATCAAGGGGCGCCTGTAACCGGTTCCCGCCCGCGCAATCTCACGTTCATGTATCGTGCGTTACGGTCGGATGTGTACGCCCTCCCCCTGCCGCAGGTGAAAGCCATGACCCGCTCCGTTCCGGCGCTCCTCCTCGCCGCCATTTGTGCGCTGCCCGCGCAGGCCCAGCAGCCCACGGCCCCCGCCGCGCCGCTCGACAGCTTCGCCCTCCGCGCCCTCCACTGGCGACTCATCGGCCCGTTCCGCTCCGGCCGCTCGGCTGCCGCCGCGGGCTCCGCAAAGCGCCCGCTCGAGTACTGGTCCGGCACCACGGGCGGCGGCGTCATGAAGACCACCGACGGCGGCTACACCTGGAAGCCGGCCAGCGACAAGTATTTCGGCGGCACGATCGGCGCAATCGCCGTCTATCCGCCCAACCCGGACGTCGTCTATGTGGGCACGGGCGAGTGGACGCTGCGCGGCAACGCATCGTACGGCGACGGCGTGTTCAAGACCACCGACGGCGGCGCCACGTGGGACACGCTCGGCCTCGCCAGCACGCGACAGATCTCCCGCGTGATCGTGCACCCCTGGAATCCCGACGTCGTGTATGTCGCGGCGCTGGGCCACGAGAGTGCGCCGAATCCCGACCGCGGCGTCTATCGCTCCAGGGACGGCGGCAAGACGTGGCAGAAGGTCCTGTTCGTGAACGACTCCGTCGGCGCCACGGACCTCGCCATGGATCCCGTGAACCCGAGCGTGCTGTATGCGGCGATGTGGCGCGTGCAGCGCAAGCCGTGGGACGTGATCAGCGGCGGCGCGGGCGACGGCATCTGGAAGACCACCGACGGCGGCGACCACTGGACCGAGATCACGCGCAATACGGGGCTGCCGAAGGGCATCGTCGGCAACATCGGGCTCGCCGTCTCGCCGGCCGACCACGAGCTGGTGTGGGCGCTGATCGAGTCCGACTCGGGCGGCCTCTTCCGCTCCAACGACGCGGGCGCCACCTGGACGCGCGTGAACGACGAGAACAACAAGACCCTCGACGGCATGGGCCCGCACTGGCGGCCGTTCTACTTCTCGAAGGTGATTCCCGATCCGAAGGACGTGAATACGCTCTACCTGCCGAACGGCATGCTCTTCCGCAGCACCGACGGCGGCCGGCACTTCAGGGAAGTGCAGCCATACAACAACCTCTGGGACACGCACCAGCTCTGGATTGCGCCCGACGATCCCGACCGCATGATCGTCGCGGCCGACCAGGGGGCGCGCGTGAGCTTCAACCGGGGCGCCACGTGGAGCACCACGGGCTACGCCACGGGTCAGTTCTATCATATCATCGCCACGAACCACTTCCCGTACCGCGTGTGCGGCGCGCAGCAGGACAACGTGGGCGCGTGCGGCCCGAGCCGCACCGACGGCATGTTCGACATTTCGGCGTGGTACTATCCCGGCGGCGGCGAGTCGGGGATCATCGCGGTGGACCCCGCGCACCCGGATGTCACCTACGCCACGGGCGAGAAGGTGGACCACGCGAAAGGCGTCGAGACGCGGATGATCGAGGCGTGGCAGCGCACGGCGCCGCCCATGACCGCCCGGTACCGCTTCAACTGGACGACGCCGATCATCGCGTCGCCGCACGACCCGAACACGCTGTACGAAGGCGGCAACGTGCTCTTCAAGAGCAGCGACGGCGGCCACGACTGGCAGCCGATCTCGCCGGACCTGACGAAGCACGACCCTTCGACGCTGGTGATCTCCGGCCGCCCGATCACCGTGGAGAACAGCGGCGCGGAGAACTACGCGACGATCTTCACGATCGCGGAATCGCCCGTGACGAAGGGCGTGATCTGGACGGGTTCCGACGACGGGATGATCCACGTCACGAGGGACGGCGGCGCGCACTGGCAGGACGTGACCCCGAAGAACCTGCCGCCGTTCATGCGGATGTCCATCATCGACGCGTCGCCGTTCGCGGCGGGCACGGCGTACCTCGCCGCCAACCGGCAGATGTTCGACGACTACAAGCCGTACCTGTTCAAGACCACCGACTACGGCGCCACCTGGACGGAGATCGACGCGGGCATCCCGGACGGCGAGTTCACGCACGTGGTGCGCGAGGATCCGGTGCGGCGCGGGCTGCTGTTCGCCGGTACCGAGCGTGGCGTATGGTTCAGCTTCGACGACGGCGCGCACTGGCAGCGGCTGCAGCGCAACCTGCCGCAGGTGCCGGTGCACGACCTGATCGTCAAGGACGGCGACGTGGCCATCGCCACGCACGGGCGCGCACTCTGGATCATGGACGACATCACGCCGCTCCGGCAGATGGCGGCCAGTTCAATGACGGCGAAGGCCCACCTGTTCGACCCGGCCGACACGTACCGGGTGTACTGGCGCGGCCAGCAGCTCATCCAGAACCTGGCGACGGGTGAGGACCCGGCGAGCGGCGCAACGATCTACTACTGGCTCGCCGACTCCACCCAGACCGTCACGCTCGACATTCGCGATGCGAGCGGCGCGGTGGTGAACCACTTCACCACGGCGCAGGACTCCGTGCAGCGCGCCGACAGCCTGCGGCTCGACCACCTCAAGCAGGTGCGCAACGACAGCCTGCGGAAGGCCGGCGTCACCGACACGGCCACGCTCAACAAGCCGTACATGGAACCGCCGAGCGACACGCCAAGGAACGAACTCGGGAGCCCGCCGCGCCTGCCGGCGAAGCAGGGGCTCAACGTGTTCCACTGGACGTTCGACTACGCCAATGGCGTGGCCCTGACGGATACCGTGTTCCGCCTCATGCGCGTGCCGGGGCCGGAGGCCGCGCCGGGCCGCTACACCGCGGCGCTCACGGTTGGCGGCGAGGTGCAGCTGGCCTCGTTCGCGCTCAAGGCCGACCCGCGCATTTCAGCGAGCGGCGCCGACCTTGCCGCACGGCTGGCGTTCACGCGGCGGGTGAACGCGGCGTCCACGGAGGTGGTGCAGGCGGTGAACCGTGCGTTCGCGCTCCGGCAGGAGGTCGCCGCGCGGCTCGCGGGCGACTCCACGTCGGGCAATGCCGCGCCGCTCCGGGCATTGCGCGACTCGCTGCTCGCGGGCGCGAGGCGCCTGGCGCCGCGGTTCTACGGGCACAACCAGTACGCCGATCCGTACACGGCGACGATCCTGGACGAGCTGATGGGCTTCGGTTACGGCGACCCGAACACCGCGCCGAACGTCGTCGAGCAGCGCGGGGCGGACACGATGATCGCGGCGGCGCACGATGCGGTGACGCGGTTCAACGCATCGGTTGAGGCGCAGCTGGCCGCGGTGAACACGCAGCTCAAGGCGCGCGGACAGCCGCTGATCACGGGGGTGGCCCGGCCGCACTGACCGGCGGCGTATCAGTCGCTCCGCAGCGCCACGAGGGGGCCTAGCGCCCCACCCACCAGTTCATCTTCACCACGAACACGTTGTTGGCCGGGTCGGCGAGCATGGCCGTTCGGTCGCGCGCGAGGTCGAAGTCGCCGGCCGTGCTCGCGCCCGAACGCTGCTGCGTCCACGCGAAGAAGATCGTCGAGCCCGGCCGGTACTCCCACCGCAGCAC
>CAZKYG010000148.1:0-6018 GCA_964556915.1 uncultured Gemmatimonas sp. | reverse complement strand
CTGGAGCTGCTTGAGGCCGAGCGAGATGCGCTCGCGCTCCCAGTCGATGTCCAGGACCTTGACCTCCAGCTCCATGCCGATCTGCACCATCTCGGTGGGATGCTGGATGCGGCCCCACGACATGTCGGTGATGTGGAGCAGGCCGTCCACGCCGCCGAGGTCGATGAAGGCGCCGAAGTCCGTGATGTTCTTGACCACGCCCTTCCGCACCTGGTCCTTCTGGAGCTCCTTCATCAGCTTCTCGCGCTTGCCCGCGCGTTCGGTCTCGAGGATGACGCGGCGCGAGACGACGATGTTGCGGCGGCGCTTGTTGAGCTTGATGATCTTGAACTCGTACTTCTGGCCGAGCAGGTCGTCGATGTTCGGCACGCGCCGGAGGGCGATCTGCGAGCCCGGGAGGAACGCGTCCACGCCCATGAGGTCGACGACGACGCCGCCCTTGATCTTCTTGACGAGCACGCCCTCGACCGGCTGGTCGGACTCGTAGGCCACGCGGATCTTCTCCCAGACCCGCATGAAGTCGGCCTTCTTCTTCGAGAGGACGACCGAGCCTTCCTGGTCCTCGAGGTGTTCGAGCAGGACCTCGACCTCGTCGCCGGCCTTGAGCTCCGGCATGTCCTTGAACTCCTCGAGCGGAATCGAGCCTTCCGACTTGAACCCGATGTCGAGGACGACGAGGTTGTCACGGATGTCCAGCACCTTGGCCTTGACGATCTCGCCTTCCTCGATCGCGGCCAGGGTGCCGTTGTACATGTCGAGCATCTGCTCGTAGTCCGCCGACGAGTATTCGTCCTCGTCGTACAGCTCGGGGCGGCGGTTCGAGAGCGGGCGAAGCTGCGCCTTCTGGAGGTCGCGCTTCTCGCGGGCGGTCAGGGGAGACACGCCGGCAGGGGCTTCAGTGGTCACGTGTGCATGGTCCGCGAAGGGTTCGGCTCGTCGCGGGCGAGGCTGCGGATGGCCGGCGCCGGGCGCCGGGTCCGGCGGAATTGCCGGAGCCTTGAATGTTACCGGGAAAGGCGCTCTCGCGCCAGTTCCACGATGCGAGCGACCTGCTCCGGCTGGGTCATGCGGGTGGTGTCCAGCTCGATCGCGTCGGCGGCCGGCTGGGTCTGGCGGGCGTCCCGCTCGTCGCGCGCGACCAGCGCTGCCGCCTCGGCGGCGAGCTCGGCCTCGGCCGGCGGCCGTCCGAGGATCTCCACGCTTCGGCGTCGCGCGCGTTCGCGCGCGGACGCCACCAGCCACACCTTGAGCGCGGCGTCCGGGAACACGGCCGTGCCCATGTCGCGGCCGTCCACGACGATCGGCCCGGTGCGGGCACAGTCGTGCATGCGCGCGTCGACCCACGCGCGGACGCCGGGCATGCGGGCGACGCGACTCACCTCGGCCGTCACGGCCGCGCCACGCAGCTCGGCGTCGGCCGCGGCGCCGTCGATCCGCACGGCGAACACCGCGCCGTCGGGCACCACGGTCACGCGGCCGGCGGCCTCCAGCACCGACGCCTCCGTCCAGGCGTCCGGGTCGCCGCCCGCCCGGAGGCGCGCCGCGGTGGCAGCGCGGTAGAACGCTCCCGAATCCGCCTGGCGAAAGCCGAGCGCCGCGGCCACGGCCTTTGCCGTGCTCGACTTCCCCGACGCCGCCGGCCCGTCGATCGCGATGACGGGATAGAGCGTCACGCGCTCACCGCCGCGAGGTCGGACCAGAACGCGGGGTACGAGACGGCCACGCAGTCGCGGTCGTCCACGTCGATCGTACCGCCGCACGCGGCGCCGAGGACGCCGAACGCCATCGCAATGCGGTGGTCGCCGCCCGTGACGACGCGACCGGCGAGCGGCCGGTCGGACCCGCGCACGACGAAGCCATCCGGGAGTTCCTCGGCGTCGGCGCCGATCGCGCGGAGGTTGGACACCACGAGCGCGATGCGGTCGCTCTCCTTGACACGCAGCTCGGACGCCCCGGTCACCCGCGTCTCCCCGGCCGCGCGCGACGCGACGCACGCGATCACCGGCAGTTCGTCGATCAGCGCGGGCACCTCGCCGGGGTCGATCGCCGTCCCGACGAGCCGCCGCGGCGCGGCGACGAGCGTCGCGACCGGCTCGCCGCCGGCGTCCGCGAAGGCCTCCCAGCCGATGCGGACCCCCATGCGTTCCAGCACGCGGAACGCGCCGATCCGGCCTGGGTTCGCGCACACGCCCGGCAACTCGATCTCGCCGCCCGAGGCAAGGCCCGCGAGCGCCGCGAAGAACGCCGCCGACGACGGATCGCCCGGCACGTCGATGTCGGCGGCGCGCATGGCCGGGCCCGGCTTCAAGGTTACGGTGGTGCCTTCGCTGAGCACGTCGAGCCCGCGTCCCCGCATCATCCGCTCGGTGTGGTCACGGCTCACGACGGGTTCGTGCACCTCGACCGGCACGCCCGCGCAGTACCCGGCGAGGAGGAGCGCGCTCTTGACCTGCGCGCTGGACACGGGGCTGTGCCACGTGAACCCGCGCAGCCCGCCGCCGGTCACGGTCATCGGCAGGCCGTCGCCGCGCTCGAACGTGAACCTCGCGCCCATCTCCGTGAGCGGCCGGGTCACGCGCCCCATCGGCCGCCGACTGAGGCTCGCGTCGCCAACAATTCGCGACTGAAACGGCTGCGCCGCGAGGACGCCCGTCATGAGGCGCGTCGTGGTGCCGCTGTTGCCCGCGTCGAGGTCCACGCTCGGCGCGTGCAGGCCCCTCGGGCCGACGCCCTGGACCACCACCTCGGCCGCGCCGAGGTCGGGAATCGAGACGCCGAGGTCACGCAGCACCTGCGCCGTACTCCGCACGTCGGCCGACTGGAGGATGCCGGTCACCCGCGAAGCGCCCTCGCCGAGCGCGCCGAAGATGAGCGCGCGGTGCGAAATGCTCTTGTCGCCCGGCACGCGCAGCCGTCCGCTGACGCGCATCGCTAGCGCAGCCACGCTTCCAGTGCCATGGCGAGATCGGTCTTGTCGTCGCGGTACTTCACGACGACCGGGGTTTGCAGCGAGAGTCCCTGCGCCGCGCCCCACGTGCCGCGCACCGCGCGCGCCCCCGGCACCACGACGGCGCCCGCGGGGATCTCGAGCGGCGCCCCGCCCTCGGCGCGATAGACCGTTTCGCGGACCAGGTCGAACACGGGCGTTCCACGCGTGAGCACGACGCCCGCCGCGAGCACCGCGCGCGCACGGACGACCGTGCCCTCGTACACGCCGCAGTTCCCGCCGACGACGACGTCATCCTCGATGACCACCGGCGCGGCATTCACCGGCTCGAGCACGCCGCCCACCTGCGCCGCGGCGCTGAGGTGCACGCGGGCCCCCACCTGGGCGCACGAGCCCACGAGAGCGTGCGAGTCGATCATCGTCCCCGCGCCGACCCACGCCCCCACGTTCACGAACATCGGCGGCATGCACACCACGCCCGGGGCGACGAACGCGCCCCGCCGGATCGTCGAGCCGCCCGGCACGATGCGCACGCCCGACTCCGGCCCGAACCGCCGCGGCGGCATCGTGTGCTTGTCCACGAACGAAAACGCGCCCGAGTCGGCCGTCAGGTCGGCCACGGTGCCGAACCGGAACGCGAGGAGAATCCCCTGCTTCACCCACGGCACCGCGCGCCACGTGCCGTCCGCGTCGCGCTCGGCCGCCCGGATGGTGCCCGACTCGAGGTGCGTGAGCAGCTCGTCAACGACCGCGAGGGGGTCCTCCGGCGACGGCGCGCCGGGCGCCAGCGCCGTGAGCGCGGCAATGCGCGCCGAGAGTCCGGCGGTGTCGTGGATGCCGGTCATGAGGCCAACGCTCCCGCGGCCACCAGCGCTGCGCGCACGCGGGGCTCGTGCCTGGGATCCATCGGAACCAGGGGCAGGCGCAGCACGTTGCCGATGCGCTTCATCATCGCGAGGGATGCCTTGACGGGGAGCGGGTTCGACTCGACGAACGCCGCCGAGAAGTACGGGGTCAGGCGCAGGTGTATGGCCTGGGCGGCGCCGAAGTCGCCGGCGAGCGCCTTGTGCGCCAGCTGCGCCATCGCGTGTGGCACGGCGTTCGACACGACGGACACGATCCCGTGTCCACCCGCGGCAATCAACCCGAGCGTGAGCGGATCATCGCCGCAGATGACGGCGAAATGGTCGGGACGGCCCCGGATGATCTCCGACATTTGCGCGAGGCTGCCCGACGCCTCCTTCACGGCGACGATGTTCGGATGCTCGGCCAGGGCCAGGGTCGTCTCGGCCTCCATGTTGCTCGCCGTGCGGCCGGGCACGTTGTACAGCATGACGGGCGCGCCCGCCGCGTCGGCGATGGCACGGAAGTGCGCGATCAGGCCGCGTTGCGGCGGCTTGCTGTAGGCCGGCGAGACGTGGAGGAGGTGCGTGGCGCCGGCGTCCACCATCGCGCGTGACGTCTCGATCGCCACGCGCGTGTCGTTGCCGCCGGCGCCGGCGATCACCGGCACGCGGCCGGCCGCCTGCTCCACGCACGTCCGGACGACGCGCACGCGCTCGTCGAGCGACATCGTGGCCGCCTCGCCGGTCGATCCGCAGGGGACGAGCCCGCTGATGCCCTCGGCGATCTGCCAGTCCACGAGCGCGCGGAACGTTGCCTCGTCGAACGAGCCGTCGGGGCGGAAGGGGGTGACGAGCGCCGTGAAGCACCCGGTGAGGAGTTTCGTGGTCATGGTCGCAACCCGAGGAAGTCATCCATCGTGAAGATCCCGCGGCGCCCGACGATCCAGCGCGCCGCGGCCAGCGCGCCCGCGGCGAACACGCGCCGGTCGCGCGCCTCGTGCGTGAGGCGGACCTGCTCGAACGCGGCGTCGAAGATGAACTCGTGAGTCCCGGGCACGTGGCCGGTGCGTACGCTCGTGATCGGCACCGCGCGCCCCAGCGGCGCGGCGGCGCGGTCGGCCAGCATGCGCGCGGTGCCGGACGGCGCGTCCTGTTTCTGCGCGTGGTGCGTCTCGACGAGGTGCGCGTCGAAGTCCGGCATCACGGCCCCGAACTCGGCCGCGGCCCGCGCGACGATCCGCGCGAAGAGGTGCACGCCGACCGAGAAGTTCGGCGACCACAGGAGCGCGCCGTTGGCCGCGCGGACCGCGTCCTCCGTGGCCACGCGCCGGGCGTCCCACCCGGTGGTGCCGCAGACGACCGGCACACCGGCGCGCGCGCAGGCCACCACGTTGGCCGCCGCCGCCGCCGGCACCGTGAACTCGATCGCGACCTGCGCCTTCGCCAGCTGCGCGGCGGACGGTCCGCCCGCCGCGACGTCGCCCTCACCGAGGAACGCCACCACCTCGCACCCGGCCCCGGGGGCCAGGTCGCGGAGGGCGCGCCCCATCCTGCCGTCTCCCACGATCGCGAGGCGGACGGGGCCGGTCACGCGGCGTTCCCGAAAAAGGCGTCGTGCAGGCGCTGCATCACCGGCCGCACGGCGTCGGCGTCGATCACCATCGTGAGGTTGATGCCGGTCGAGTCGAGCGAAAGCATGTGCAAACGTACGTCGCCGATCGCGCCGATGGCCTTCGACATGGCGGACGGGTGCGCGGCCAGTGCCGAACCCACCACCGCAATGATCCCGCGGCCACGCTCGATGCCGACGTCCCCGAACGCGCGCAACTCGGCGACCACGGCCTCGAGGGAATGGTCGTCGTCCACCGTGAGCGACACCGACACCTCGGACGTGGTGACGACGTCCACCGACGTCTTGTGGCGCGCGAAGACCTCGAAGATCTGCTGGAGGGCGCCGGGCATGCCCAGCATGCGCGGCGAGCGCACCTTCACGATCACGGTGTTCCCCTTTCCGGCGATCGCGCGCACCGCGACTTTCGGCGCGTCTGCCGTGATGCGCGTGCCGCTGCCCGACGGCCGCATCGAGTTGAAGATGAACACGGGAATGCCGCGCGTGACGGCCGGCGCGATCGTGTTCGGGTGGAGGACCTTCGCGCCGAAGCTCGCGAGTTCCGCGGCCTCGTCAAAGCGCACGTGGTCGATCAGCCGCGCGCCCTGCACCACCCG
>CAZKYG010000147.1:0-7482 GCA_964556915.1 uncultured Gemmatimonas sp. | reverse complement strand
CTGCATTCGGCTCACCTCGTGGAGCCCACACGATAGCAGAGCCGGCGCCGGGAGTTTAGCGCCGTCCGCAGGGGCCGGTCAGCGCGGGGCGCTCGGCCCCGGTGCGGCTCTGCGGTGCGGCGCTGCCGTGCGGCGCCGCGGCACCGCGGTCAGCGTGTGGTCGTGCGTGTCCGCGATGACGCCGACGATGTCGGCGTGACTGTTGTCGAAATTGATCGGTGTCCCGATGGGGTTGCGGTCGCCGAAGTAGAACCGCGCCATGGCCTCGTTGATCAGGGCCACGGGCTGGCGCCCGGCGGCGTCGCCGTCCGCGATATCGCGGCCCGCGATGAGGTGCGCGCCAAGCGCGGTGGCGTAGCCCGGTCCGACGTTGTCGTAGGCCGCCACCGAGTCCGACGACGCCCGTGCGGTGAAGCCGGGGATCTGGAGCGTGTTGCCCGACTCCGTGCCGCTGAAGACGCCGTTCTCCGAGTAGGAGACCGCGGCGACACCGGGCACCGCCGCCAGCCGCGACCGCATGTCGGTGAGGAAGGCGTCGAGTCGCGGGCCGCTGAGCCCCGAGCGCGCCAGGTCCACGTCCGCGACGATGAGGTGGTCGCGGTCGAGCCCCGGGTCGACGGTGCTGATTGCCTCGAGGTGCCGCACGAGCACGGCGGCGCCCACCAGCATCACCAGCGAGAGGGCCACCTGCGCCGCCACGAGCATCGCGCCGGCGGCCGGCCGGCCGCCCCGGCCCATGCCCGCGCTCACGGTGCGTGCGCCGGAACGGAGCGACGACGCGATGTCCACGCGCGTCGCCTGCAATGCGGGCACCAGCCCGAACAGCAGCACCGAGAGGAGCGCGATGCCGAGCGTGAACCCGATCACCGGCCCGGAAAAATGCGGGTCCACCGCGACGTTCACGCCGCCGCTGTTGGCCATGGTCACGAGCATGCGTCCGCCGAGCCACGCGAACGCGAGCCCCCCCGCGCCGCCGAGCAGCATGAGCACGCCGCTCTCGGTGATCATCTGGCGCGTCATGCGGCCGCGCGCCGCGCCGAGCGCGAGTCGCACGCTCATCTCGCGGCCACGCGCCACCGACCGCGCGAGCAGCAGGTTGGCGACGTTCGCGCAAATGATCACCAGCAGCAGTGCGACGCCCACGAGGAGCGTGAAGAGGGGCGTCTCGAGGATCGACCGCACCGCCGAGAGTCCGGTGGCGCCGGCCTCGACCTGCGGGTCGATCTTCGCGGCATCCGCCGCGCGCACCGGCGTCCCGTCGAGTCCCTTCTCGACGTAGATGCGGCGCATGATCGGCGTCACCTCCGCGCGCACCGAGGCCACGGTGCGGCCGGGGGCGAGCCGTCCCATCAGCACGAGCCACTGGGTCTGCCGCGGCGTGAGGGCGTCGCGATGGACGATCACCGGCTGCATCGCCAGCGGCATCCACAGGTCCATCGGCTGGCCCACGACCTCGCCGTCGAAACCCGACGGCCCCACGCCGACGATCGTCATGGCCGTGCCGTTGATCGCCACGGTTCGCCCGACCACGGCCGGGTCGCGCGCAAAGCGCCGGGCCCAGTAGGCGTCGCTGATGACCACGACGGGCGCCGCGCCGACCGCCTGGTCCTCGCTGCCGTCGAACACCCGGCCGCGCTGCGCGCCCACGCCGAGCGTCGTGAAGTAGTTCGCCGACACGAATCGTGCCCGCGGATGCTCGGTGGCAACGCCCGACGTCGAGTCCACGCGCAGGTCGATCCGGCCGCCGCGTCCCATGGCGGCGAGCGATTGCACGCTCTTCAGCCCGGCCTCCAGGTCGCGGTACATGCCATACGAGAGGATGTCGGTGCGCGGCGCGTCGCCCTCGTTCATGGAGTTGGTGCGTGACGGGTCGCCGATGATGACGAGCTCCGCGGGCCGCTGCACGGGGATGGCGCGCAGCATGAGCGCGTCCACCACCGTGAAGATCGCCGAGTTGGCGCCGATGCCGAGTGTGAGCGACACGATCACCACGGCGGCAAACCCGCGATTCCGGCCGAAGGTGCGAAAGGCGTAGGCCGCGTCCTGCCGGAACTCGGCGAGCCAGGTGCGAAGCCGCATGGTGCGCTCCTTGTGCTGGTCGTTGGTGATGCATGACGCGCGGACGGCCTCGAGGTCGCCGAACTGGCGCAGGGCCTCCTCGCGCGCGGTGGCGGCGGACAGGCCCGCGGCCACGAGTTGCTGCGTGCGCATCGTCACGTGGAATGCGAGCTCGTCGTCCACGTCGCGCGAGATGCGCGCGCGGCGGAAGGGCAGTTGGAAGCTCATGCGGGGCTCGGCGCGGTGGCGGCAAGCGCCTTCGTGACGGCCTGCACGTACCGCTCCCACGCGCGCGCCTCGGCGCGCAACTGCCGGCGGCCGAGTGTGGTGAGGGAGTAGAACCTGGCCCGGCGATTGTTGTCGGAGGCGCCCCACGTGGCCTCGAGCCAGTCCTTGCGCTCGAGCCGGTGCAGGGCGGTGTAGAGCGGGCCTTCCTCGACGAGCACGTGGTCGTCGGTGATGGCGCGGATCCACTCCGCGATCGCGTAGCCGTGCCGCGGGCCCCACGACAGGGCCTTGAGGATGAGCACGTCGAGCGTTCCGCGTACCACGCCGCCTTCGGTGTCGAGCATCCGGTCTCCGGTCCGGGAGTGTCTTCCCCTACATATGATAGGGGTACGGCCGGAAACGTTGCCTGGTTTCAGCGGGTTGGGGAGGGGGGCGGCGCGCTCCGACGATGACGGTGCAGTGAAACGGCCACGAAAGCCGTGCCCGCCGTGCGGCATGTTGGGTCGTGCTCGCCGCCGTCCGCTCCGCCGCCGTGCTCGGCATCGACGCCCTCGACGTCACCGTCGAGGTGGACGTCGTGCCCGGGCTGCCATCGTGGACGATCGTCGGCCTCGCGTCGGGTGCCGTGCGCGAGGCGCGCGAGCGGGTGACCTCGGCGCTGGCGAATTCCGGATTCGACGTGCCGTCGCGCCGGGTGACGGTGAACCTCTCGCCGGCCGACGTGCGCAAGGACGGGACCTCGTTCGACCTCCCGATCGCGCTCGCGCTGCTCGCGGCGCCCGGCGCGATCGACGGCGCACGACTCGCCGGCGTCATCGCCGCGGGCGAGCTGGGGCTCGACGGCACGATCCGGCCCATTCGGGGGGTGCTGCCGCTGGCGCGTGCGGCCGTGCGGGCCGGCGCGTGCCTCGTGGTGCCCGAGGCCAACGTTCCGGAGGCAGCGCTCGGCGGGGGCGGGCGGGTGGCCGCGGCGGCCACGCTGCGCGACGTGGGTGTCGCGCTGCGCACGCACGGCGCCGCGCTGGCCGAGGCCGTTCCGCGTGCGCCTGCGATTCCGCCGCCGCCGTGTATCGACGCGTGCGCGCTCGACGGTGCCCTCGACTTTGCCGACGTCGCCGGGCAGGTCGCGGCCAAACGCGCGATGGAGATCGCCGCCGCCGGGGGGCACAACGTGATGATGTCCGGGCCGCCCGGCACGGGAAAAACCATGCTCGCGCGCCGGCTTCCCGGCATCCTGCCGCCGCTCACCGAGGAGGAGTTGCTCGAGGTCGTCGCCATCCACTCGGTGGGCGGCCTCGTGGTGCCGGGGACGATCCCGTCGCGCACGCCGCCGTTTCGCGCGCCGCATCACACGATTTCGCTCGCCGGGCTCATCGGCGGCGGGCCCGGGCCGCGTCCCGGCGAGGTGAGCCTGGCGCATCGCGGCGTCCTGTTCCTGGATGAACTGCTCGAGCTTCCGCGGCACGTGCTCGACGCCATGCGACAGCCGCTCGAGGACGGGCGCGTGGTGATCGCGCGCGCCGCAAGCGCGGTGGCATTCCCCGCGCGGTTCCAGCTCATCGCGGCGGCGAATCCCTGCAAGTGCGGTTTCTCCATGAACGATGCTTCGCGGTGTCAGTGCAGCGCCGCGGACATCGACCGCTACCGCGCGCGACTCTCAGGTCCGCTGGCCGACCGGATTGACCTGCACGTCCACGTGGGGGCCGTCGACATTAGTGCGCTTGGTGCGGCGCGCGGCGAGGAGCCGTCGGCCGAGATCCGCAAACGGGTCATCGGGGCCCGCGCGCGCCAGCGCGAGCGGTACGTACACCTGGGCGGCGTTCGGAACAACTCCGAAGCGCCGGGGCGGTGGCTCGTCGCGCACGGGTCGCTCACTGGCGAGGCACGGACTCTGTTGGACGCAGCAGCGGCGCGGCTCGGGATCTCGGCACGCGGGTTCCACCGGGCCGTTCGCGTCGCGCGCACGATCGCCGACCTCGACGGCGCCCCCGAGGTGGGTGCGTCGGCGATGGCGGAGGCGCTGCGCTACCGGTCCGTGGCTACGGTTGCCGGCACGTGACTGTATTGACGGTGGGAACACGAATCGCTGTCCGAACGGGAGCGCAACTGACGTCTAGGGAGACGCGCGCGACCCGGTTGACGTGAAGTTGGTGACGCAGGTGGTGTAGACCTGGCCACCCGAGCCACCGTCAATGAAAGTGTACGCGCGCGAGCCCGACGATACCTCGCTCACCTGCACTCCGGTCCCTGGTGGCAGGAGGTGGGCCGCTTGGAACTTTATACCGACCTGGGCCTGCGTCGTAACGGTAAAGGTGTGTCCCCCTTGCCGTGGACCTTCCGTAATCAACGACACCGCTGGGGAGGAATAGCTCAAGGAGTCGGAATCGGCGGATCCAACTATCGTAAGTGTGGTGGCTATCGCGGGCGAGGCCAACTGCGTCAGTGACACCACCGACGTATTCTCGCGGACCACCATTTGCACGGACAGCGTCTCAGGCCGTTGCGGGAGGTGTACGTACCGAGTGCTATCGTCAAGCGCTGGTGCGGGTAACGCCTGCGGCGAACATGAAGCCGCCGAGTCAACCTGGGACACCGGGTATGACCCATCAAACTGGCTTACGGGCTCCGTCGACCCACGAGTGCAAGCAGTGAACAAAGCTACCAGAGCTAGCCCGGCAAACGAGGACCGACATGGTGCGAAACTCTGTCGCAAGCTTGGCATCGTCACACCCTTATGGTCGGCCGGGGCCGGTACACTGCGTACACCGCGTGACATACAGAGAAGCCGAAGCATGCGTTCCGTTGGAATCGTACACATCGAGGTAGAGGGTTCCGCTCGAACTCGGCGTGCCGCTAACGGAAGAATTAGTCCCGGAAAGAATGCCGCTCCAACTGTATGTGTAGGGGGGCGCACCGCTCGGGCCGGTTTCCACCGACCAAGTTCCACCTTCCGAGCCGACCGACGTCGGCCCGTAGAGCCCGACGGTGAGCGGTGGCAAAGGTGCGAGCGAATCCAAGACGGTCACCGTTGTGGCCGTATGAAGCACGTCGAATCCGCAACTTGGGGTTGTCGAGTAGAGGATTTTGCCCCAACTGGGCGAGGACACATTCCCGTAGTTGTCGGCAACGGCGATATCAAAGAACTTGACGCCGCCTCCCATGTATTGGCTGCAGCTTGTCAAGTTGTACGTTTCGAGCGTGCCACCAAGGGCCCATGTCAAGCTGTCGGGCGCATTGTATTCCTCCAATGCCTGAGTGCTATCGCCAGCCGAGATGTCCCATGTGCGAACGGTAAAGTTGCACAATCCGGACGAACATCCGCTCGACGTTACCGCCCCGTATAGCGTGTCACCCAGCGCAACTTCGACTGGGTCTGTGTGGTAGCACGTGGATCCGCAGATCCAAGACGCCATGACCCAGTAGTCGCCACCCCAATAGCCATTTGCGCCGTATTGGAGTACGGGCTGAATGATGTAGCTATTATCGCTCGGCTGAAAGCCGGGGAATAGATACAGAACGGTGTCGCTACCGCTGTAGTGCGAGGTTGGATACCCGGGCACGAGCCATTTGGCCGACAGGCTTCGGAAGACGTGTCCCGAAGACGCCGTGAAGTCTCCAGTTTCGATCCAGCCCGACGAAGTCGGGTTCGAGAAGCCCGAGGCGTCTTGAAAGCTGGAACCCAGAGGCCGGGCGGATGTCGTTCGCAACTGAACGGCTCCGCTCCGAACTGCGGGATACGCGCAGGCCGCCATTGGATATGTCGTCCCATCCGGGCGCCGAATCGTGCTGTCGCGGATGTCAAGCTTATTGCCGGCGGGAAGCAAGTGCACACAACTTGGGTGATAAAGTCCGGCCGGCGTTGCGATGTACCCGTGCGTATCGAGCGACGTTGCGTTCAACGGCACTTTGGATGCAGTCACCTAGACTGCTTCGGTGGGCGCAGCGTGGTCTTCGCAGCCACTCATGATCAATGCGGCCACCATGGCCGTGCATATCCATTTCATGGCTGTCATTCTGACGAACCTCATGTGAGATGAGAGGGCACCACCAAGTGATCGACAAATTGACTTGAGAGACATCAACGACAATCGGCCGCAGTCCTACGCGACGGCGCTGCCCATCGGGTTTTCGCGGTCCGTTCCTCAAGGCTTCGTTTCGATTGCGTCAAGGGCGGCAAGAACCTTCGCGGCCAGTACGCTGCCAGCCCGCACGAGGCCTCGTTCCATTCGGGCGACGGTGGCCTCGTCCACGGAGGCCACCAGGGCCAATCGCTTCCGCGATAGCCCTGCAGCCCGCCGTCGTCGGGTAACGAGTGCAGGCAGGTCGCAGGCCGGCGCCAGCGGGACGTACCCCAACCATTGCGCGATCTTCCCGATGAAGCGATCCGCGACGGGGTAGCGGTTCAACTCCCAGTTCACGACCGAGAAGGGGCTCACGCCGAGGTGGGTCGCAACCTCCTTCTGGGTCTGGTTGCGGTCGATCCGCCTTGCCTTGATGTGGTCGCCGATTGTCAGCAGGGCTAACGGGTAGCCACGCTTGGGTTTAGGTACCCGCCACTCGGAATCGCCAATTAGGGTCGCACGGATGCAAATGCGGCTTCTCCGCGAGCGATGCTTCGCGATGTCAGTGCAGTGCCGCGGACATCGATCGCTATCGCGCTCGACTCTCGGGCCCGCTCGCTGATCGGATCGACCTGCACGTGCACGTCGGGGCGGTGGACATCGGTGCACTTGGCGCAGCGCGCGGCGAGGAGGCGTCGGCGGACATCCGGAAGCGTGTCGTTGCCGCTCGCGCGCGGCAGCGCGAGCGCTACGTCCACCTCGGCGGCGTGCGCAGCAACGCCGAGGCGCCGGGGCGGTGGCTCGTGGCGCATGGATCGCTCACCAGCGACGCGTGCGAGCTGCTCGATGCGGCTTCGGCACGGCTCGGCATCTCGGCGCGCGGCTTCCACCGGGCCGTTCGCGTCGCGCGCACCATCGCCGATCTCGACGGCGCCGCGGAAATCGGGGCGTCGGCGATGGCGGAGGCGCTGCGCTACCGACCGGCGGCTACGGCCGCGGGCACGTGATCCGGAGGGCGATCCGCGCGCGTCCGCCAACGGCGCCAAGGAACAGCGTGTCGCCGTGCACGACGAGCGGAGAGGCCGGCGCATCGGCCCGAAAACGCTGCGCATCCGCCGATGCACCCATGTCGCGT
>CAZKYG010000146.1:0-3182 GCA_964556915.1 uncultured Gemmatimonas sp. | reverse complement strand
CACGGCCTGTCCGACTTCGTCCTTGCCCTCGGCTACAAGGCGGAGATGGTGCGCGACTACTTCCTGCGGTACCACCAGGTCTCGCGCGACATCACGGTCCGCCTCGCGGACGGCAGCGCCTCGACGCACGGCGCGCTGTCGGAGGACTGGACCATCACGATGATCGACACCGGCCTCCGGACGCAGACCGGCGGGCGCATCCGCCGCCTGCGCAAGTGGATCGGCAACGAGACGTTCTGCCTCACGTACGGCGACGGCGTGAGCGACGTCGACATCACGCGCGTGATCGCGTTCCACCGCGCCCACGGCCGCCTCGCCACCGTGACCGCGGTGCGGCCGGCGGCGCGCTTCGGCGGGCTCGAGCTCGAGGGCGACCGCGTCACCGCGTTCGCCGAGAAGTCACAGACGAGCGCGGGGTGGATCAACGGGGGGTTCTTCGTGCTCGAGCCGAAGGTGCTCGACTACATCGAGGGCGACGATACGCTCTGGGAGCACACGCCACTGGAGCGGCTCGCGGCGGAGGACCAGTTGCGCGCGTACCGTCACGAGGGGTTCTGGGCGCCGATGGACACGTTGCGCGACGTGAACATGCTCGAAGCGGCGTGGGCGGGCGGGCGCGCCCCGTGGAAGACTTGGTGAGCGCGGCGCGGCGCAAGGCCCGGCGCTCGCGGGCCGGCAGCGGTCGCGGCGCCCCGCGCACGGCCGTGCCGCGGCCGGACACGGCCTTCTGGCGCGACCGGCCCGTGTTCGTCACCGGCGCCACCGGCCTCCTCGGCGGATGGCTCGTCCGCCGGCTCGTCGCCGGCGGAGCCGACGTCGTCGCGCTCGTGCGAGACTGGGTGCCGCGCAGCACGCTGTTCGGCGCGGAGCTGGCGGGGCGCGTGACGCTCGTGCGCGGCGACGTGCGCGACCAGGAGGTCCTCGAGCGCGCGCTCGGCGAATACGAGATCGACACGGTGTTCCACCTGGCCGCACAGACGATCGTCGGCGTGGCCAACCGGAATCCCGTGTCGACGCTCGACACCAATGTGCGCGGCACGTGGGCGCTGCTCGAGGCCGCCCGGCGCAGTCCCCTGGTGCGGGCGATCGTCACGGCGTCGAGCGACAAGGCGTACGGCGACCACGACCGCCTGCCGTACGACGAGACCGCGGCGCTCCATGGCGAGCATCCCTACGACGCGAGCAAGTCGTGCGCGGACCTCGTGGCGCGGATGTATGCCGTCACCTACGGCGTCCCCGTGGCGATCACGCGCTGCGGCAACTTCTACGGCGGCGGCGACCTCAACTGGAACCGGCTCGTGCCCGGCACGATCCGCGCCGTGTTGCGCGGCGAGCGCCCGGTGGTCCGCTCCGATGGCTCGCTCATCCGCGACTACTTCTACGTCGAGGACGGCGCGTCGGCGTACCTCCGGCTTGCCGAGGCGCTGCACGGGCGAGCGGACCTCCGCGGCGAGGCGTTCAACTTCTCGAATGAACTCCAGGTGGACGTCCTCGCGCTGGTGCGCCGCATCCTCGCGCGCATGGGATCGACGCTGCGACCGGACGTCCGCGCCGAGGCCACGCACGAGATTCGCCACCAGTGGCTGAGCGCGGCCAAGGCGCGCACGGTGCTCGGCTGGGCGCCGGAGTTCACGCTCGACGAAGGGCTCGACCGGACCATCGCCTGGTACCGCGAGTTCCTGGCGGCGCGCTGACATGACGGGCGTGGCGAAGGACGCCGCGGCGCTGCGGGAGCAGATCGGCGCGCTCGTGGCCGAATATCACCAGGCGGCGTTCGCGCCCGCCCCGTTCGTGCCGGGCGAGACGCCGGTCCCCGTGTCGGGGCGCGTGTTCGGCGCCGAGGAGGTACAGCACCTGGTGGATGCCGGGCTCGACTTCTGGCTCACCACCGGTCGGTTCGCGCACCAGTTCGAGCGCGAGTTCGCGCGCGTGATGGGCGCCCGCCACGCCATGCTGGTGAACTCCGGGTCGAGTGCCAACCTGCTCGCCGTGAGCGCCCTCTGTTCGCCGATGCTCGACGGACTGGAACTGCACGAGGGCGACGAGGTGATCACGGTCGCGGCGGGCTTCCCGACGACGGTGAACCCGATCTTCCAGAACGGCCTCGTGCCGGTGTTCGTGGACGTGGACCTGCCGTCGTACGGCATCGACATCGCCCGGATGCACGAGGCGCTCTCGCCCAAGACGCGGGCGATCATCGTCGCGCACGCCCTGGGCAATCCGTACGACGTTGGCGCCGTGCACGAGTTCGCGCGGCAGCACGAACTCTTCCTGATCGAGGACTGCTGCGATGCCGTCGGCGCGACGTTCGACGGGCGGCCCGTCGGCACCTTTGGCGACCTCGCCACGACGAGCTTTTACCCGGCGCACCACATCACGATGGGCGAGGGCGGCGCCGTGCTTGCGCACCGGCCCGTGTGGAAGCGGATCGTCGAGTCGTACCGCGACTGGGGCCGCGACTGCTGGTGCGATCCCGGCAAGGCCGACACCTGCGGGAAGCGGTTCGCCTGGCAGCTCGGCGACCTGCCCGCGGGCTATGACCACAAGTACACCTACTCGCACGTCGGCTACAACCTCAAGGCGACGGACATGCAGGCGGCCGTGGGCGTGGCGCAGCTGAAGCGCCTGCCCGGGTTCATCGCCGCGCGAAACCGCAACTACGCCACGCTGCGCGCCGCGCTCGCCGACCTCGAGGACGTGCTGGAGTTCGCGACGGTGCACCCGAAGGCCGCGCCGAGCTGGTTCGGGTTTCCGATGCGCGTGCGCGACGGCGCGCCGTTCGACCGGAACGCGCTCGTCGCGTTCCTCGAGGGACGGAAGATCGCGACCCGGCTCCTCTTCGGCGGCAACCTCGTGCGCCAGCCCGCGTACGCCGGCCGCCGCTTCCGCGTGGTGGGTGACCTCGCGCGCAGCGATGCGATCATGCGCGGGACCCTCTGGGTGGGGTGCTATCCGGGCCTCACCGACGAGATGCTGGCGTGGATCGCCGACAGCGTGCGCGCATTCGTGCGGGATGGGGCGCGTTCCTGAACTCCCGCGCCGCGACCTCGACCACGTGCTCGAGCACGCGGGCCGCGCGTGGCCGGACCTGCGCGGCGCGCACGTCGTCGTCACGGGCGCGAGCGGGTTCGTCGGCAGCTGGATGCTCGAGTCGCTGCTGCACGCCGACCGCGCGCTGGGGC
>CAZKYG010000145.1:0-9627 GCA_964556915.1 uncultured Gemmatimonas sp. | reverse complement strand
GACGCAGTTCGCGCTCAACCGGCCGCCGACCGAGGCGCTCCGCGAGATTCGCGAGAAGATGACGACGCGCCGCAAGCGCATCGCCGAGAACCTGCTCGCGGCCCAGCACAACACCGCGCACCTCACGACGTTCAACGAGATCGACATGTCGGCCGTGTCGACCCTCCGCGCACGCATGAAGGACCGCGTCCTGCAGTCGCACGGCATCAAGCTCAGCTTCATGCCGTTCTTCGCGCGCGCCGCCGTCATCGCCCTCGAGCAGTTCCGCACGGTGAACGCGAAGGTGGACGGCGACACCATCGTGTACCACAACTTCGTGAACCTCGGCATCGCCGTCGCGAGCGATGCCGGCCTCGTGGTGCCCAACATCAAGGACGCGCACCGGATGGGCGTGCTCGCGATCGCGAAGGAGATCGTGGCCGTCGCCGAGCGCGCGCGCGACGGCAAGCTCACCATCGACGACCTCACCGGCGGCACGTTCACCATCACCAACGGCGGCGTGTTCGGCTCGCTCGTCTCCACGCCGATCATCAACTATCCGCAGGTCGGCATCCTCGGGCTGCACAAGACGCAGGACCGTCCCGTGGCGATCGACGGCCAGGTGGTGATCCGTCCGATGATGTACGTCGCCCTGTCGTACGACCACCGGGTCATTGACGGCCAGCAGGCCGTCCTCTTCCTCGTACGGCTCAAGGAACTGATGGAAGACCCGGAGTCGATGCTCATCTCGTAGTCCCGCCGCCCGGCACATCACCCGGCACTTCGCCCGGCATCTGGCCGGCGCGCCGCTCCCCGCCCCAGGCCCTCGCTCCAATGACCGTGACTCCCCAACCCGCCGATGTCGTCGTGATCGGCGGCGGTCCCGGCGGCTACGTCGCCTCCATCCGCGCCGCCCAGCTCGGCCTCTCCACCGTCTGCGTGGAGATGGACCGCACGCTCGGCGGTACCTGCGTCAACGTCGGCTGCATTCCCAGCAAGGCGCTGCTCCAGTCGTCCGAGCAGTTCGAGTTCGCGCGCACGCACGCCGCGGAGCACGGCATCGTGCTCGGTGACGTGAAGCTCGACCTCGCGCGCATGATGCAGCGCAAGGACGACGTCGTCGGCGCGAACACCAGGGGCGTCGAGTTCCTGTTCAAGAAGAACAAGGTCACGTGGGCAAAGGGCGCGGGCCGCCTCCTCCCGGGCAACATCGTCGAAGTCGCCGCGGCCGACGGCGCCGTCACGTCGTACGCGGCGCGCAACGTCATCATCGCCACGGGCAGCGTCGCGTCGCAGCTCCCGTTCCTGCCGTTCGACGAGGAGCGCGTCGTGTCGAACATCGGCGCGCTGAAGATCCCGGAGGTGCCGAAGCACCTCATCGTGATCGGCGGTGGCGTGATCGGCCTCGAGCTTGGCTCCGTCTGGCGCCGGCTCGGTGCGCGGGTCACCGTCGTCGAGTTCATGCCGACGATCCTGCCCGGCAACGACGACGACGTGATCAAGGAAGCCGACCGCGTGCTGCGCAAGCAGGGGCTGGCGATCCACGCTGGAACGAAGGTGGTCGGCGGTCACCGCAAGGCGGACCGCGTGTTCATCGACGTGGAGCAAGGCGCATCGAAGCTCACGCTCGACGGCGACTACGTGCTCGTCTCCATCGGCCGGAAGCCCGCGCTGCACGGCATCGACGCTGCCGCGTTGGGGATCGCCACCGGCGCGCGCGGCGAGATCCTCGTGGATGCGCAGATGCGCACCGCCGCGCGCAACGTGTACGCGATCGGCGACGTCGTGGGCGGCAAGCTCCTCGCGCACAAGGCGGAGGAAGAGGGCGTCATCGCGGCCGAGGTCATCGCCGGCCATCGCGCGGCCATGCACTACCACAACATGCCGTCCGTCGTTTACACCTGGCCCGAGATCGCGACCTGCGGCATGGCCGAGCACGAGGCCCGGGCGGCGGGCCGCGACGTGATCACCGGCAGGTTCCCGTTCTCCGCCAATGGTCGCGCCCGCACGATGGGCGAGTCGTCCGGGTTCGTGAAGTTCGTCTGCGACCGCGCGACGCATGAGGTGCTCGGCTGCCACATCGTGGGGCCCAACGCCAGCGAGCTCATCGCGGCGATCGTGATCGCGATGGAGTTCCGCGCATCGGCCGAGGACATCGGCGAGACGGTGCACGCGCACCCGACCCTCTCCGAGGCCGTCAAGGAAGCGGCGCTTGGCGCGCTCGGGCGGGCGGTCCACGTCTAGGACGGCAGCTGCGGCCGCCCGGAGCGGGATGCCCGGGCCGCCGCCCCGTCACGTCGCCAGGTAGCGGTCGCGCAGGATCTTCTGGTGGTGCCGGTCGTGCCCGGCGATGATGTATGCAAGGGCCCGCGCCGACACCGGATGACCGCTCGCGGTGCCGCGCCGCAGCCATGCGCCGGGCTCCAGGGCGTCCATCAGGACGAGGGTCGCCGCGCGCACCGCACTGTACTCTACCATGAGGCTTGCCACCGAGCGCCCCGCGGCGCCGCACAACGGCACCCAGTCGTTCTGCTCGAACCCCGGCAGCGGCGTCGTGTCGCCGCGCGCGATGCGGAGCATGCGATAGGCGAACACGCGTTCGGCGTCGATGATGTGCAGGACGACTTCCTTGAGCGTCCACTTGCCCGGACCGTATGCGTACGACGCGCGCGACTCGCTCAGGCCCGAGACGAGGGCCAGCATCTCGGAGAGCTGCACGCGCAGGTGGTCACGCACGTCGCCCTCGGGCACGAGCGCGGTGTAGTTGCCGTAGTAGGGCGCGTGCTCGTCGGCGGTCGGACGCTGGAGGGCCATGGTGACGGAAGGCAGAGGTGAGGCGCGTAGCGCGTGACGCAAACTAAAAGGCGGCGAAGCCCCGTGAGCTCCGCCGCCTCTGCCACCTGCTCTGCCACCTGCCCTCTGCCTACGCGTCCTTGCGGATCGCCTCCATGATGGCGCCCGCGATGGGCGTCGGCGTGCGCATCCGGCGACGGCGGTCCGTCTCGGCCTGCACCTGGCGCCAGAGCTCGTACCCGCCGGCCGCGTGCAGCGCGGACTCGTCCACGCGCTCGCCATCGAGCCACGCATGAATGACCGTTGGCGTGTGCGCCGCCACGGGCACCTCGCGATCGGCCGCGGGCTCGTCGCGGTTCGCCGCCGGCTCCGTGCCGCCGGTCAGTTCGGGATCCAGGTTGTCGTGCATCATGCCGCCCGTTCCTCCAGCAGTCTTTGCAGCGCCTCACGCGCGCGGTGAACTCGCATCTTCAGTGCGCCAACCGTCGTCTCGAGCAGCTCGGCCATGTCCTCGTACGAGCGACCCTCGACGTGCTTCATCACGAACGCCTCTCGCAGCGACGGCGGCAGGGCCGCCAGCGCCCGGTCCAGGTGGCCCCGGAGCTCGCCGCGGTCCAGCTCTTCGTCGGGCGTCTCATATCCAGACGGTTGATCGTCCTCTTCGTAACTGAGATGGGTCCTTCGGATGTTCTTCAGCCAGTCCTTGCAGCCGTTGGCCACGATCCGGAACACCCACGCGTCGAACCGCCCGCGCACCTCGCCGAGGTGGTGGTAGGCCTTGATGAACGAGTTCTGGAGGATGTCCGCCGCGTCGTCGGCACTGCCCGTCATGCCGACGGCATGGCGGTACAGCGGGTCGCTGTAGCGATTGACGAGAATGCCGAAGGCGTCACGATCGCCCGCGAGCACGCGGTCGATGATCGCCTGATCCGCATCCACCTCGGATTCCGGCGGGGAAGGCGGGATGGACTTCACGACGCTAGTGTAACCACGCACGCGCGCCGTGGCGAGGCCCGCCGGTCGCTTCACGCCCGGGTTCACGCACGAACGACGACCCACGCGCGTCTTCGTCACGCGCCGCCGCCGCCGGCGCGCAGGGATCCACCTGCACGTCCAGACGCTCGCCGACGATCGGCAAGGCGAATCCGTACCGGTCGTTGATCGCCGTCGCAACGGCATCGGCGATGCGCTGCTGGCCGGCCGCGGTCGGGTTGATCCCGTCCAGCGAGAGGTACGCCCCGTACGGCGAACCGCAGGTGAGCTGGGCAGCCGCCGAGTAGATCCCCGGGGCCGCAGCCATCACGTCGTACAGGTCGCCCAGGTCGGCCCACGCCCAGTGATGGGCGTCCGCCACGGCCTTCAGGTGGTCGTTGATCCCGCCGATGGCGGACTCGATGGCGGCGACATCGGCCGGCGTGAGGATGCCGTCGGCCGCGCCGGGCACGTCCGCGCACGAGAGCGTCTGCGGGGCGCCCGCCGCCACGGCGCGCACCGCCAGCGCCGGCACGAGGGCCGCCACATTCACGAGGTTGCCGCTCGTCGAGCAGTTGCCGTTCACGAAGACGCCGTACGTCGCCAGCGCCGATCGTTGGCCCCAGACGTCGGCGGCCGACTGGAACGCGGGGAACTTCGTGATCACGGGCGCCGAGACAAGCACCGCGCGCGCGCCGGACTTCGCCACGCTGTCGGCAATCGCGTCGATCACGGGCGTCGCCACGGCCGCGGGCGCCAGCGTCCAGTTCGCCGGCGTCCCGTAGTCGGCCGCGGGCACGACGAGGCCGCTCGTCGCGGCGCGGACCACCTCGCCGAGCCCGAGCTCGACCGCCACGAAGCTCGGCTGGCTCACCAGCATCGCCGTCACCTGCGACTGCGTGAGCGCCAGGACTGCGGCATACCGCGCGCGCTGGACCGCGCCGTACGTCCCCGCCGGAGCGCTGCCGATCATCTTGGGTGTCAGGTGCAGGGCGTCCCACGCCGTCGCCCCACCGATCGCGAGGTTGCTGCCGGGAGGGCTGAAGCCGGACGCGGCCGCCGTGCACGCACTGTCCACCGCCGTGATGGACGTTCCGTTCAGGCGTTCGCCCAGCAGGAGGGGCGCAACAAGCGGCGCCGCGCATCCCGGCGAGCGGTGCACCGGCTGGGTGAACACGACGCCCGCGGCCGCCGCGAGGAGCGCAGGCCACGCCGTCGCCTGCGTCGCCGTCACGAGGCCGGCGGACTGCGCGCCCGTCGCCGACGCGCCGCCGATCACCTCGAAGCGCGCGAACGCGTCCGACCCGCGCGGCGCCGTGGCATGGGCGTCGTTGCCCTCGCATCCCAGAGCGACCGCCATGGCCGCCGCACACATCCAGGGGACGCCGTGGCGGAGCATCCGTTCGCGGTCGATTCGCATGTGCTGGATTCTACCCGCGAGTGCGCCTCAGGCGAATGCGAACGCGTCCCACCCGTGCGTGC
The DNA here is from genome assembly GCA_964556915.1 of uncultured Gemmatimonas sp. Classification (GTDB taxonomy): domain Bacteria; phylum Gemmatimonadota; class Gemmatimonadetes; order Gemmatimonadales; family Gemmatimonadaceae; genus Fen-1231. The sequence continues at coordinate 4,401 of CAZKYG010000145.1, read as the reverse complement.
GCACCAGGGGCCCGTGCTCGTCGAGCCGGGGCGGCGGGCGCCGCACGGTGCCGGGCGCCTGCGGCGCCACGCCCGTGAGCGGCGATGCCTGTACGCGCGCCAGGGCGTCCTCCACGGTGCCCACGGCGCCCGCGGGCACGCCTGCGACACGCAGCGCACGCAGCCAGTCGGCGGCCGGCTGCCGCGCGATGCACGCGCCGATCAGGCACACCACGTCGTCGCGGTGCGTTACGCGCCCGGCATTCGTCGCGAACCGCGCGTCGCTCAGGGCCGGGTCACGCAACACCTCGCGCAGAGCCGCGAATTGCGCGTCGTTTCCGACGGCGATCACCAGCGGGCGGTCCGCCGCGTGGAACAGCTGGTACGGCACCAGGTTCGGGTGCGCGTTACCCCAGCGGCGCGTGTGCGCGTGCGAGACCATCGCGTTCTGCGCCACGTTGACGAGGGCGCCGACCGCCGTCTCGAACAACCACACCCGCAGCCGGCGTTCGACGGCCAGGCCGCCGCGCAGGCCTGCCAGCGCGGCCAGGATGGCCGCGACAGCCTCCTTGCCGGTCAGGACGTCGGCCAACGCGACGCCGATCTTGGTGGGCTCGCCGTCTGCGGCGCCCGTAATGGACATCCAGCCGGCCTCGGCTTGCACGACGTAGTCGTAGCCGGCGCGGTCGGGCTCGGCCGCGAACCCGCCGATCGTGCACCAGAGCAGCCGCGGTTGCTCCGCCAGGATCGTGTCGGCGTCGAGACCGCGGCGAGCAAGGGCGTCCGGCATGAAGTTGTCCACGACCACGTCCGCGCCCCGGATGAGCTGGCGGACCCATGCCGCGTCGGACGGATTCGAGAGGTCGGCCGCGACACTGAGCTTGTTCCGGTTGCAGCACAGGTAGTACGCGCTTTCGCCGCGGTCGTCCCACGGCGGTCCCCAGCCGCGCGACTCGTCACCTGACCCCGGCCGCTCGACCTTGAGCACGTTGGCGCCCAGGTCACCGAGCTGCATGGTGGCGATCGGTCCCGCGAGGACGCGGGTGAGATCGAGCACGTTCAGGCCGCTAAGCGGTAACTGACTCATATATGTAGCGTGACTGGTCTTATACTGGTGGTATAACTGTCGCTATTCCGCGCTTATTGTCCTTCTACGAGCCGGTGCCACTGGGCAAAGTTGCGACGAAATTTCGCAGCGTAACCGCTTGCCCAACAACGCTGTTTCCATATACTTGGCGCGTCACGTCGCGCAGTCGTTACGCGCGGGTCATTTTCGACCCTCCTTCCGCGTCGCGCAACGTGTAGCGCCGCCGCAAGTGGCGGGCGCACACTCCCGATAACGGAGCTCTACGGCATGTCCGACAAAACCCCTCCCAGCGATCGCCCGGCGGCGCCGGTCGGAGGTACAACGCTTCCCGTGCGCCGCCATCCCGGTCATCGCGGCGCCGATGTTCGTGATACCGTGGCAGAGATGGCCGCCAAGGCCCAGGAAATCAGCATGGAGGCCGGCTCCAAGATGGCGGCCGCGATGAAAGATGTCATCAACGCCGCCGCGGGCCTCGCATCGTTTTCGGTGGAAAGCTCGCGGGATCTCGTGCAGTTCATGGTGCGCCGGAGCCAGATGACGCAGGACGAGGCCGACAAGCTGATGGCTGCCGCCGAGGAGGCCACGCGCGGCCGCAAGAAGACCGCGCCGAAGCCGCCCGCGAAGGGCGGCGCCAAGCCCGGCGCAAAGGCAGCCCCGAAGAAGGCGCCGAAGCCGGCCGCGAAGAAGCCGGCGAAGAAGAAGCCGGCCACCAAGAAGTAGCGTCCGGACTGCCGGATGACCGAAGCGCTCGCGCACGGAGACGCCCTCGCGCTCGCGCGCGCGCTGGTCGCGGTCGATTCGCGCAACCCGTCGCTGGTGCCGGACGGGCCGGGCGAGGGGGCCTGCGCGCGGTTCCTGGCCCGCGTGCTTGGCGAGTGGGGGTTCCGCGTCGAGTTGCAGACCGTCGCGCCGGGCCGGCCCAATGTCATCGCGCGCATCGGGACGGCCGGTGGCCGGGCGCTGCTGGTGAATGGGCACCTCGACACCGTGGGGGTGGACGGCATGACGCACGCGCCGTGGGACCCCGAAGTGCGCGACGGACGGATGTACGGCCGCGGGTCGGCCGACATGAAGGCCGGCATCGCGGCGATGTGTGCCGCGGCCTGGCGCGCGGCACAGGACGGGCTCGCCGGTGAGGTGATCGTCGCCGCCGTCGTGGACGAGGAATACCAGAGCCTTGGCACCCGCGCACTCGTGGCGGCGGGCATCACCGCCGACGCGGCGATCGTGACCGAACCGACCCGGCTGACGGTCGCGGCGGCACACAAGGGATTCGTCTGGGCCGACCTCGTGGTTCGCGGGGTGGCCGCCCACGGCAGCCGGTATGACATCGGCGTGGATGCGATCGCGCTGGCGGCGCTCGTGGTGGCGGAGCTCGAACGCTACCAGCAGGCGGAACTCGTGCGGCGGTCGCACCCCCTGCTCGGGCGTCCGTCGCTGCACGCCTCGTTCGTGCGCGGCGGCACGGGACTTTCGACGTACCCGGACAAGTGCACGGTGCAGTTCGAGCGCCGCACGCTGCCGGGCGAGTCGCCGCGCGACTTCATCCGTGAACTCGAGGACGCGGTCGCGCGGGTGCGCGCGGGGCGTCCGGAGCTCGACGCGGTGATCGTCGAGGGCCTGTCGCAGGCGCCGAACGAGGTGCCCGCGGACCATCGCGTGGTGCGCATGCTCACGGGCGCCCTTCGCGCCGCGCATCTCCCGGACACGGTTTCCGGGCTTTCGTGCTGGACCGACGCGGCGATCCTCACGGCCGCCGGCATCCCGGCGGTCTGCTTCGGGCCGGGCGACATCGGCGTCGCCCATGCGCACGAGGAGTTCGTGCCGGTGGCGGACGTCGCGGCGGCGACCTCCGCGCTCTCCGCGGTGATGTCGGGCTGGTTCGCCGCCGCCTGATGGCGCAACTCACGGTCGCGGAGTACGACGCGCTCGAGGCCGCCATTCGCGACGGCACCCGCATCGTGGTGCGGCACCGGCGGCAGGACGTCACGGTCGTGCCGACGCGCCTGGTGCTGCGCAACCGCCGCGAGGCGCTCGAGTCGCGGCACCCGACCACCGGCGACACGCTCGTGATCTGGATCGACGAGGCCGAGCGCATCGAGATCCTGCGCTGATGCCGGGGCGCGAGCTGGTGGCGGTGTACGCGGACGAGTCGTGCCTCGGCAACGGCCGCGAAGGGGAGAACCCGGGCGGCGCCGGCGTGCTCGTCGAGTACCGGCGCACGCCGGATGCGCCGCTGGTGCGGCGCGACCTCTGGCTGTCGGAGCGCGCCACGACGAACAACCGCATGGCCCTGCAGTCGGTGATCGCGGCGTTCCACGCGCTTGGCGCACGGGGCGGCACCTTCGACGTCGTGTTCACGAGCGATTCGCGGTACATCGTGGACGGCATGACGCAGTGGGTGCACGGCTGGTCGCGCCGCGGCTGGTCGCGCAAGGGCGGCGCCATCGAGAACCTGGAGCTGTGGTTCGAGGCGCTCGAGGCCGCGGCGCCGCACGCGGTGCGGTGGGACTGGGTGCGGGGCCACGCGGGGCACGCGCAGAACGAGTACGCCAACCACCTGGCCACGACCGCGGCGGCGCAGCAGACGACATCGGCGGGGCTCGTGGCGTCCGGGTTTGACGCCTGGTTCGCGGCGGAACGCGCGCGGGGCGCGCGCCACGCCGATCCCGCGGACTTTCCCGACCGCTCGACCTTCCGGGCGCATGCGGCCCTGCCGGCGCCGCCCGCCTGAGCGCCGCGAGCAGGGCGGCGGCCATGTTACGTTCAGGAAGGACGGAGGACTCGTGAATCTGCCGGCGTCTCCCGACGCGCTCGACAAGCTCTTTGCCTGCCTGGTCCGCGCCGCGCGCGAGCGGCAGCCCGAATGCCTGGCGGCGGGCATGGAGGTGGCCGACATCCTCCGCTTCGCGCCGTACAAGTCGGTGCGCGCGGAAATCGGCGCCGACACCGACGACGACTACGGGCACGCCATCACGCGCCTGCTCTCCGGCGAGCGCGGGCTGCTCTTCGCCGACGATCTCATGCAGGACGACCTGCGCGCGGAGCTCGAGTCGAAGAACCCCGACCCGCAGGCGTACCGGTCGTACCTGAATACGCGCGTGACGCTCGCGCAGGAACGCGTGCGCGAGGTGCTCGACGCGCTCGGCCCGGCCGCGGCGCGTGACATGGTCGCGCCGGCCAATCCGCCCGCCGCCGCTCCGCCGCCCGCAGCGGCAGCGCCGAAGCCCCTCACCTTCGGCGACTGGAAGATGTCGAAGCCCGGACAGGTCTGGCGGATCACTCCGTCCGATCTTCCGGCGCCCAATGCGACTCCATCGTCCGGCAACGGCGCC
>CAZKYG010000144.1:0-2833 GCA_964556915.1 uncultured Gemmatimonas sp. | reverse complement strand
GCGATCGAACCCGGGTTCTGGCTCGCGTACTACTTCCGTTCGGCCACCGAGCTGGGCATGGGGCGGTCGCGCGACGCCATTGCGAGTGCAGAGCGCGCGATCGCGCTCAGCGGCGGCTCGGACGAGCAGCGCGCGCGCCTGGCCGTCGCGCGCGCCACGGCCGGCGAGGCCGACACCGCCCGCGCGCTGCTCGCGCAGCTCGAGGCGGGCCGCCGGGTGCGCTACGTGTCCCCGGCACGCATCGCGTGGGTGCATGCCGCGCTCGGCGCGCCGGACGCGGCACTGGCATGGTTGCGCGTGGCCGAGACGGAGCACGACCCCGAGCTCGTCTACCTGCACCTCCGGCCGGAGTTCACGCCGCTGCACCCGCACCCGGAGTTCGCCGCGCTCGGCCGTCGCCTCGGCCTGCCCGCCGTCGTCCGCTGACCGGCGGTCAGGCCGTTTCGGCGGCGCGGCGCGCGCCCGGGCCCGGCGAGTGGCCCGACCCGAGAAGGGCCGCCTTCACGCTGCGGTCCATGTGGAAGAAGACCTTGTAGATCTCGAGCGCGATCACGCAGTCCCACGCGATCACGAGCCACAGCATCACGGCCTCGATCGGCAGGCCGCTCCACGCGAGCACCTCGATCCCCAGCATCCGCTCGCGCTTGTAGTTCCACCAGTCATACGGCACGCCGAGCGTCGCCTCCCACACGAGGCTCACGAGCAGGAGCACGCCATAGCTGAACGCGAACGCGCGCCAATTGACGAAGGCCGCGATCGCGCGCAGGAACAGGAAGGTCGGGAGGAAGCCGAGGATCATGATGAACAGGAAGTAGCCCGGAAACCCGTCGGCGCGGCTCAGCTTGTACCACACGCCGAGCGCGGTGAGCGCGACCCACACGCCGAACGTCAGCAGCGACGGGCTGAGCAGCTTCCGGGTGGCCTTCGACGCCGCCGCAAACCCGTCCGGGTCATACATGCTCAGCCACCGGTCGTTGAGCCACAGGTACAGCGTCAGCACGAAGAACGCGCCGAGGATGTAGAACGCGAACTCCTCGACCGGGAGGTATCCCGGCACCCAGGACAGGGTCCCCCAGTCCCAGCTCGGCAGCCGCACCCCCAGGGTCGCGCCCGTGTTCTTGAACGTGAGGAACGTGTAGCCGAACACGACGTCGAGGACAAACCCGACCAGGGCAATCGTCCCCGCCGCCCAGAAGAGCGCCCGCAGGTGTTGCTGCACCACCGGCCAGCGGATGTGGACGAAGGTGATCGCCAGCACCGGGATCAGGAACAGCGTCAGGCTCACCGTGTAGCCGAACGGCGTCGGGTTGTCGCCGGGGTGCGCGTCGGTCGGCTTCATCAGCACGGTCCGCAGCGTGAAGAACGCCGGGATCGCGAGCGTGGTCAGCATGACGAGGATCTGGGCGACGTCGCGTTGTGGCGTCCGCGTCTGCATGGGCCTCCCGGGAGCAACGAACGGCACGGCGCTGGCTCGGGTCGGCACGCGTTGTCGCCCCCGGCCACGCCCGAAGCTATTATCCGGCCACCGAACCAACCAGCCGCAGACCACCACGTCATGGCGATTTCCGCGCCGGCGCGCGATCGCATTGGACTCGGGGCGTTCCTCGCGGTGTTCGGCTTTCTCCTCGTGGGAAAGCTGGCCATCCTGATCGGCCCGCACCGCCCGGCGCCGCACGCGGTGTGGATCCGGCCGCTCGGTGCCGTGGGCTATCCCGTCGTCCGCGGCTTCGTGGACCAGGGCACGGCGGAGGCGTTGCCGCTCCGGCTGGGCGACTCGCTGGTCGCCGTCGGCGACCGCGACCTGTCGGGCGCCGGCATGCTGCGCTTCGCCGCCGCGATGCAGGACGTGGCGTGGCATACCGCGGGCCCCGTCCCCATCACCGTGGGGCGCGCCGGCGCCCGCGTGACGGTGGCGCTGGACCGCCCCGCCGCGCTGCCAACGAGCTACCTCACGTCGCTCGTCACCATGATCGCGTATGCGCTGGCCGCGATCGTCATCTTCCTGCGCGCCCGGCCGACGCCGGGCGCGCGCCGGATGGTCAGCGGCCTCGCATGGTACTCGCTCTTCTACGGCGTGGTGTGGGACGGTCCCGGATGGGCCTACCTCGCGACCGTGGCGATTGCGCTGCCCGTGGGGCTCGCCACGCCGGTCGCGCTCACGCGTGCCTTCCTCAGCTTCCCGGAGGAAGCCGGCACGTACGGGCCCGCCCACCGCTGGTGGCCATTCGTCCTCTCACCGCTCGGCCCCGCGCTCATGAGCGCGATCTACGGATTCCCGGCCGAGCCACCCATCGGCACCGCCGCCATCCCGGTGATCGTGGTGGTCTGGATCTTTGCGCTCCTCGGCGCGCTGGCGGTCAACTACCGCCGGAGCGGACCCGTCGGGCGGCGACGCGTGAAGTGGGTCGTCTATGCCGCCTACCTCGGCGGCTTCATCAACCTCATCGTGATTCCCGCGCAGGGCGGCTTCGATAACCCGCTCGCCCAGCAGGCCCCGATGTGGACGCGGCTCGCCCTGACGGGCACGAGCCTCTTGTTTCCCGGCGCGCTCCTCATCGCGATGCTGAAGTTCGACCTCTTCGACATCGACCGCATCCTCGGCGCGACCGTCGGCTACAACATGCTCGGCGTCGTCGTCGTGGGCGGCGGGTTCATCGCGGTGCCGCCGCTCACGAGCGCGATGGCCAGCACGCTCGACATCAATCCGTCGGTCAGTCGCACCACGATCACGCTCGTGCTCGCCATGGCCGTCATCTTCGCGGAACGCCGCGTGCGCCCGTACGTGGATCGCGCGTTCTTCAAGGAACGCTTCGCGCTCGAGCAGGCGATGAAG
>CAZKYG010000143.1:0-11102 GCA_964556915.1 uncultured Gemmatimonas sp. | reverse complement strand
CAGGCGCCGGTCCGGCCGAGCCGCCGGCGCACGCCGTGACGATCGCGGTGGTCAGCGCAGTGGTGACGAGAGTGGTGGCTCGCATGGGCATCCGTCCGTTGGGGGTGGCGGTTGGCGGTCTGGATGTTCGCACGCCAATCGACGTTCGCGCGCCAATCTATGGGACGCCGCCCCGTTCCGCACCAGCGCGTAACCCGCGTGCGCTCGCCGGCGCCCGCAGGTGCCTGCCTGGCGGGCCGGGGTCGCGGGCCCGCCGCCTCACCGTCGCCCAAGCGCGTATTTTTGGTGCCGTGAACATCACCCTCATCGGCGCACTGCGCAGCATCGAGCGGATCCGGCGGCGGACCGAGTTCTACCGGTCGTGGGAAACGTCCCTGCGCACGCACAAGGACGTGACGCTCTCGCTCACGCAGATGCTGGCGCCCGATGGCACGGAGTTCGCCGAGGTGCGCGACTACCTCGTGGAAGGGCTGCGCAAGGGCCGCCCGGTGGGGGTGATCGCCAAGCTGAGGCCCGACGCCTTCCCGACGCTCGACCAGCTGCTGCTGGCGACCGGCGAGGGATTCGGCACGATCCACGACTCGCTCCGTGTGCTCGGCGAGTACTACCTGCGCGAGTACGCCCGGCTCGCCCGTGTGCGGCGGTGGATGGCCGCGCCGATCGTGCTCTGGATCGTGGCGGCGTTCGTGATTCCGTTCCCGCTTGTCTGGGACGTGGGTACCCAGGCCTACTCCGCGGCGATTGTCGCCGCCGTGCTCGCCCTGTACGCGCTCGGTGGAATACCGGCGTCGCTCCTGTTCACGTTCGCGGAATCGTCCGATCGCATCCGCCGCCCGCGATTCGCGTGGACGCTCGCCATCGGGCTGGAGGCCGGCCTCACCTTTGCGGCGGCCGCGCGGCTGGCGGCATCCGTCTCGGGCTACGCCGCGGTGGGCAAGCACCTCGACGCCATCCCGCCGAAGACGCTGAAGACGATGACGCTCACGGCGATGCTCGAGAAGTCGGGCGTCTGGCCGGAGATGCTCGCGCGCGTGAAGCTGGCCGACGACTCGAGCGAGTACCTGAGCACGCTGCGCGTGTTCGCCGAGCACCTCGAATCGCCGCCCTGAGCACGGCGCCGCGATGACGTTCCGCATCCCGGAGGTGGGCCACCAGCTGCCCCGCCGCGGGAACCGTTTCTCGGCATTCGTGGGCCGCGCCGCACTGCGGCTCGCGGGCTGGCGCTTCGCCGGCGACGTGCCGGACCTGCCGAAGGTCGTGTTCATCGTCGCGCCGCACACCTCCAACTGGGACTTCATCGTCGGCGTCGCCGGGATGTTCGCGCTGGGCCTGCGCATCACGTTCCTCGGCAAGGCATCCCTCTTCCGGTGGCCGCTGGGGCCGGTGATGCGCTGGCTCGGGGGCTTCCCCGTGGACCGATCGGCGGCACACAACGTCGTGGACCAGACCGTCGACCTCGTCCGGCGGTCGCGCCACATCGCCCTTGGCCTCGCCCCCGAGGGGACGCGGCGCAAGCGCGCCAGGTGGCGCACGGGATTCCATTACGTGGCGGCGGGCGCCGGCGTGCCGATCGTCCCCGTCGCGCTCGACTACGGCACGCGCACAATCCGGTTCTTCGGGGCCCACACGCCGGGCCCGACGCCCGAGGCCGACCTCGCGGTGCTCGGCCGGCTCTTTGATGCGCGCATGGCGCGTCACCCCAGCCAGTACTGATGCGCCCTCTGGCGTCCGGGAGTGGAACCGGTGATGATGTACGGGTGGACAGCCACCCCGGCCGGACGACCGTCGCGGGCCCGCCCGGTCCGGTGCCGCACTTCACCCGGCACCGGCCCGACCATGTGGCCCCGGACCTCCTGAGCGACGACGAGCTCGCGCTGGCGGTCGACTCCCTCACGCGCAAGCTGCACTCGGCCCAGCGCATGCTCGCGGGCGCCGCGCTGATGCGGGTCGCGCTCTACGTGATCATCGTGCTCGGGGGCGTGGCGCTCCTCGCGCTCGGCCCGGCGCCCATCGTCGAGTATTTCCAGAAGTCGCGTGAACTGGTGACGACGTGGGACGTGTTCGCCTGGTGGTTCGCGATCATCGGCGCGACCGCGTTCGCCGGCGCGCTGGTGGCGCAGGCCGCGCGCCGGCGCCGCCGCCGCGTGGCGGGGTGGCGGCATCGGGTGGACGACCTGGCGCGCCGCCTGGACGAGGCGCGCGAGGTGCAACGCCAACGATCGGCGGGTCCGCCCGCGCCCTGAGCGCAGACGGCGGCAGGCCGGAGGGGTTTGCCCGGCCGTTGGCGGAGGCCCATCTTCCATGATCGTGTCGAGACCTTCCACGGCTTCCCCGCGCCGCACGACGCTGGCCCCGCTGCCATCGGCCATCATCGCCGGACTCGTGACCGCCGCGACGCTGACGACGCTCGGCGCCGTCAGTGTCTTCTCGATGCAGCGCATCATGGAACGCGCCGCGGTTCGCGAAATGGTCTCGGCGACGACCGCGGTCGCGTTCCAGCTCAGCCCCGAGGTGGTTGACGCCGCCGCGGCAGCGGCGCGCGGCCGCGCCCCGTCCGATACGGCGCCCGCGCACCAGCTTGGCCGCCTGCTGGCAACGCTCGTCGCGGCACTCCCGGGCGTTTCGTCGTACGAGGTCGCGGCGGTGCACGGCGATTCCATGACCGTCGTTGCGTCGCAGGCGCCGGCGGGCGGACCGGACCTGCCGCGTGCCCCGGAGCGACTGGGGCAGACGCTGCCCGTGGCGTCAGACGTCCGGAGCGCGTGGGACGCGGACTCGGTGGCGATCGTGTCGCGCCTGGCGCGGTCGGCCGGCGTCGATGGCATTCGCGTCTGGGTGCCGGTGCGACAGCCCGGCGGTCGCCGGGTCATCGCCGCCGTTGGTGCCCTGGCGGCGGAGTCGCGCTACGGGCGCATCGACCAGGACATGCGGCGAACGATCTTCGCCGGGCTCGCCATCAGCGTCGCCCTCTCGCTCATTGCCGCCCTTGGCCGCTTCCGTGCGGAGCGGAGCCGGGCGGCGAGCGACGCGCAGCTCGTGGCCGCGAAGGAGGCGGCCGAGGCCACCGCCCGCTCGCGCGGCGAGTTCCTCGCCAACATGAGCCACGAGATCCGCACGCCACTCCACGGCGTGCTGGGCATGACGGAGGCCCTCCTCGCCATGCCCCACACCGAGGCGGACCGCCGCTCCCTCGCGGTCATCAACCGGTCGGCCTCGTCGCTGCTCGGCATCCTGAACGACATCCTCGACTACTCCAAGCTCGAGGCCGGGCGCGTCGACCTCGTCAACGCGCCATTCGACCCACGCGCGCTGGTGGACGACGTCACCGACCTCTTCGCGGTGCGGGCCGAAGAGAAGTCCCTCGACCTCGCCGCCCGCGAAACGGCCCGCGCCGACCACTGGCCGGTGGGCGACGCCGCGCGCATCCGGCAGGTCCTGCTCAACCTGGTCGGCAACGCCGTGAAGTTCACCGAGCGCGGCAGCGTGCAGGTCGAACTCTCGACCGTCGCCATCGGGCGCAAGACGATCGCGCTCCGCATCGCCGTGCGCGACACCGGCATCGGCATCGCGCCGGAAGTGCAGGAACGGGTGTTCGAGCAGTTCTCGCAGGCGGAGGGCTCCACCTCGCGGCGCTTCGGCGGCACGGGACTTGGCCTCACGATCTCGCGCCAGCTCGTGCTGCTCATGGGCGGCAAGATCTCGGTGGCGAGCGTGCCGGGTGAAGGCTCGGAGTTCGTCGTGGACCTGCAACTCCCGGCATCGACGATGTCGTCGGAACCGACGGTGCTGCGCCGGTTTCCGATGGGCGAGCGCGCGCTGGTCTGCACCGACCTAGCGGGCACGCGCGCGGCGCTCACCGAGCTGTGCGTCCGCGAGCGGCTCGCCGTGACCACGTGCGCCACGACGGACGAGGCGCGCGACGTGCTCGCGCGGAGTCCCGAATTCGCCGTCACCTTCTGCGAGATGCAGCCCGGCATGGCGGCGGTCCACCCGCTGAGCGGGTTTCGGCCGCCGCTCGTGCTGCTCACCACCGTCCACCATCCGCTCAACAACTCGACGCTGTCGTCGCTGGGCGCGGTTGCGCAGCTGCGCCGCCCCGTGCGCCAGGATCACTTCACCGCGCTGATGAACGATGTGGCCGCGGGCGCGCTCCGCGTGCCCGAGCCCGACGCGCCGCAGGCGGGCGCGCCGGCGGCGATATCCGCTGCGGCGCCCGCTGCCCCCGCGGCGGCACCGCCGGAACGCGACAGCCCGGCCACGGCAACGGCGATCCCGGGCACGGCCGGCGCGCCCCGCGTGCTCGTCGTGGACGACGTGGACCTGAACCTGCTCGTGGCGAAGGCGATGCTGGGGTCGCTCAACGTCCAGGTGCGCACGGCGTCCGGCGGCGAGGAGGCACTCGACATCCTGTCGAAGGAATCGATGGACCTCGTGCTGATGGACTGCCACATGCCGGGCCTGGACGGCTACGACGTGACGCGTTGCGTGCGCGGCACGCCGGGCCCGAACCGTGAGACGCCGATCGTCGCGCTCTCGGCGAGCGCGTTCGCCGAGGACCGCGAACGCGCGATGCAGAGCGGCATGAACGACTTCGCGACCAAGCCCATCGAGCTCGACTCGCTGCGCGGCGTCCTCGAACGATGGACCGCGCGGGCGGCGACATGAGCGACTGGCGGCGTTCGCCGTTCGTCTCGAATGTGCTGCTCCGCACGGCGACGTTCTACCTGCTGGCGGGCGCCACGGCATGGGCGCTGCGCGAGTACACGCCGACGGCATGGGGCATGCTGGGCGCCGAGTCGGACAACCTCGTGCCGCTCACGGCCCGCGCGTCGCGCGGCGCGGCCGCCGCGGTGGCGGGTGAGGCGGGCGAGGCCCCGTGGCTCCCCGCCGTGGTCGCCATGCTCACGGCGTTCGCCACCTCGCTCCCGGTGGCGTGGATCTACACGCTCACGCGGCACAAGAAGGGATACCAGCAATCGGTCGTGCAGACGCTGCTCATCCTCCCGCTCACGGTGGCGGGCATCGTGGTGCTGGTGAAGCACTCGGTGGCGCTGGCGTTCTCGCTCGGGGGAATCGTCGCGGCCGTCCGCTTCCGGACGACGCTCGACGACACGAAGGATGCGGCAAACGTGTTCGTGGTCACGGGCATCGGCATGGCCGCCGCCGTCGCGCCACCCGTGTCATGGGTGCTCTCGGTCACCTACAACGCGCTCGCCGTCTTTCTCTGGCAGAGCGACTTCGGCCGCATGCCGGCGGCACTCGAGGGCAAGCGAGCGGAGAAGTCGCTCGAGCGGGCGCTCGCCGTCGCGAACCGCACCGGCATGTTCGTCGCCAGGCTCGACGACGAGGTGCTCGACCATCTCGCGCCGGATCAGCTCGAGGCCGTGGCCGAGCGCGCCTGGCGCCGCCGCAAGCGCGCGGCGCCCGAACTCGGCGACGACGCGCGCACCCTGCCCGACTACCTGCTGCGCCTGCGCTGCGCGGACGTCGACGCGGCGCGCGCGGCGTGCGAGCCCCAGTTCGACGGACTCTTCAGCCGGTGGAAGTTCCTCGGCAAGGCGAAGGAGAACGGCACCCGCGTCGTGGAGTACGCCGTGGCGCCGCTGGACTCGGTCACGCCGGGCGTCATCAAGGAACTGCTCCGCGGCACGCCGGGTGCCGGCGTCACCGAGGTCGAGCTGCGACAGTAATTCGGCCGCGGCCGCCGCGGCCTCTCCCCCACCCCGCCCGCTCCGCGGAGGTTCCCGTGCGTCCCGCTCCCGCCAACATCTGCCTCGCCGCCGCCCTCGCCGCCGCCCTCGCCGCGACGGCGCCACAGGCGCACGCACAGCGGCTCTTCCGCGCGACCGACCCCGTCGAAGTGACGTTCACCACCGCGCTCAAGAAGCTGGTCAGCGAACGCGACTCGACGAAGCTCAATCCATATGGCGCGTTGATGACGTACCGGGACTCGGGTGGCGCGACGGTGAGCATCCCCGTCGTGCTGCGCGCGCGCGGGCACTTCCGCCGTCAGGCGCGCAACTGCTTCTTTCCCCCCATCCGCTGGGACGCGAAGAAGGGCGCGGTGCAGGGCACGCTGTTCCAGGGCCTCACCCGGATGAAGATCACGACGTCGTGCCGCCCCGGAAACGCCGACTACGAGCAGTACATCCTCGGTGAGTACGCGGCGTACCGCGCCTACCAGATCATCAGCCCGCTCCACTTCCGCACGCGCCTCGCGCATATCACCTACCGCGACTCCGCGAAGGCCACGGGCGACGTCACGTCGTGGGCGTTCTTCATCGAGGACGATGCCGAGATGGCGCGCCAGAACCGGATGAAGCTGGTGGACCAGAAGGGCGCGTTGTTCAGCGACCTCGACGCCCGGCAGCTGATGATCACGACGCTCTTCGAGTACATGATCGGGAATACCGACGTGTCGATCTCGGGCCTGCACAACATCGCCCTGGTCCGCGACTCGCTCGGCCTCGGCATCAGCCCCGTCGCGTACGACTTCGATTTCTCCGGCCTTGTCGGCGCGCGGTACGCCACCCCGGACCCGCGCCTCGGGATTCGCCGCGTATCGGACCGTCTCAACCGCGGGCCGTGCCGCCCGCTCGAGGACTGGAAGCCGATCTTCGCGCTCTTCCAGTCCAGGCGCGCCGCGGTCGACAGCCTCTACGGGACCATCCCGCAGCTCAGCCCGTCGCGGGCGAAGGACGCGAAGGAGTACCTCGACGACTTCTGGCGCACGCTCGCCGACGACCGCCGCGCGAAGGTGGAGCTCGTCGAGCGGTGCCAGAAACTCGGCATGTGACCACCCCCAGGAGGATGTCAATGTTCCTGCACTACGCGCGGCGCGCGCCACGGTTCACCACCCGCCTCGCCACCCGCCTCGCCGCCTTCGTCCTCACCGTCGCCGCCGGCGCCGCTTCGCTGCGCGCGCAAGGAGCCGCGCCGGGCGAATGGAAGCTCGGCGGCACCGTTGACGCCGCGTACGTCAGCGCCACCGGCAACAGCGAGGTGACCACCGTCAGCCTCGGCGACAAGCTCGCCGCCACGCGCGGGCACTGGACGCTCCGGCAGTCGGTGGCCTACGTGTACGGCAAGACCGACGGCACCGAGAGCGCCAACCAGCTCACGGTCGGCGGCCGCGCCGAGTATCGGATTTCGACCAGGTTCTCGGCCTTCGCCGGCGTCGTGTACGGACGAAATCCCTACGCCGGCTACAAGCGGCGCGTGGACGAACTCGCCGGCGCCACCTGGCTCGTCGTGGCCGCGCCGGAAGACAGCCTCACGATGGACGCGGGCGGCGTGCTCACCCAGCAGGACAACACCGACGGCACGTCCGACCGGTCGCCGTCCGCGCGCGCGGCCGTCACCTACCGACACATCTTCAAGAAGAACACGTTCTTCAGCCAGTCGATCGAGTACGTGCCGAACCTCGAGGAGTCCGGCTCGTACCGCCTCAACAGCGAGTCGGCGGCGGTCGCTCCGCTCTCGGCGCGCGTGAGCCTGAAGCTCGGCTATCTCGTGCAGTACAACAGCCGGCCACCCGACGCATTCAAGACCACCGACCGGCTCTTCACGTCGGGGCTGCAGGTGTCGTTCTGATGCCGGGCATGGATCGGCGCGAGTTCCTCGGCACGGCCGCCGCCGGGCTCGCGCTGCCGGCCATCAGGGGTCGCGACAACGGAACGGCCCGCGACGGCGCACGGGTCCCGGCCCCGGACGCCCAGACGGGCGCCGCACAACGCGCCCAGGCCGCCGCGCAGCCCGACCCCCTGTTCGAGCGCAGCGTGGCTGATCTCGGCGCCGACCTGCGCAGCGGCGCGCTCACCTCGCGGCGCCTCGTGCAGCGCTACGTCACGCGCATCGCGGCGATGGACAAGTCCGGGCCGGCCGTCAACGCCGTGATCGAGCTCAATCCCGATGCGCTCGCCATCGCCGACCGCATGGACGCCGAGCTCAAGGCCGGCAGGCCTCGCGGGCCGCTCCACGGCATCCCGGTGCTGGTCAAGGACAACATCGATTCGGCCGACCGGATGCGCACCACGGCCGGCTCGCTCGCGCTCGCGGGCAGCACGCCGCCGCGCGACGCGTACATCGTCGAGCGCCTCCGCGCCGCCGGCGCCGTGCTGCTGGGCAAGACCAACCTCAGCGAGTGGGCGAACTACCGGTCCACGCGGTCGAGCAGCGGCTGGAGCGGTCGCGGGGGTCAGACGCGAAACCCGTACGTGCTCGACCGCAACCCGTGCGGATCGAGTTCGGGCACGGCCGCCGCCATCGCCGCCGACTTCGCCACCGTCGGAATCGGCACGGAGACCGACGGGTCGATCATCTGCCCGTCGGGCATCTGCGGACTCGTCGGCGTGAAGCCGACCGTTGGGCTCTGGAGCCGCGCGGGCATCATCCCCATTTCGGCGTCACAGGACACGGCCGGCCCCATGGCCCGGTCGGTCGCGGATGCCGCGGCGCTCCTCGGCGCCCTCGCGGGCGTCGACCCGCGCGACCCGGCGACCCGCGACGCGGCGCATGGCGCCCAGGCCGACTACACGAAGTTCCTCGATGCCGGCGGCCTCAAGGGCGCGCGCATCGGGGTGGCCCGGAACCTGGCGGGCTTCCACCCTGACGTGGATCGCCGATTCGACGACGCGATCGCCGCGATGCGCGCCGCGGGGGCCGTGATCGTGGATCCCGCCAACCTCACCACCGCAGGTCGGTTCGGCGACGCCGAGACGACCGTACTCGACTACGAGTTCAAGGCGGGCGTCACCGCGTACCTCGCGGCGCTCGGCGCGGCCGCGCCGGCAAGGACCCTGGCCGACCTCATCGCGTTCAACGCGCGCGAGGCCGCCCGCGAGATGCCGTTCTTCGGCCAGGAAATCTTCGTGCGCGCCCAGAAGGCGGCCACGCTCGCGGACCGCAGGTATCGCGACGCACGCGCCCTGTGCGTGAAGCTCGCGCGTACCGAGGGGATCGACGCCACCATGACGCGGCACCACCTCGATGCCATCGTGCTCCCGTCCAACGCGCCGGCCTGGGTCACCGACCACGTCAACGGCGACCACGTGACGGGCGGCGACACGTCCTTCGCGGCGGTCGCGGGCTATCCAAGCGTCACGGTGCCGATGGGCCTCGTGAGTGAGCTGCCGGTGGGCCTGTCGTTCGTCGGTCGCGCCTGGACTGAAGGGCCGCTGCTGCGCCTCGCGTACGCCTTCGAGCGGGCCACGCGCCTGCGCCGCCCGCCCAGGTTCCTGCCGAGCGTGGCGTAGCCGCCGTGTCGGACCTCGCCGGGCTCACCAGCGAACTCGCCGGCCGCTACGACGTCGAGCGCGAAATCGGGCACGGCGGCATGGCGCGCGTGCTCCTGGCGCACGACCGCCGGCACGACCGGCAGGTGGCCATCAAGGTGCTGCACCCCGACATCGTCGCGGGCATCGCGGCCGAGCGGTTCCTCCGCGAGATCCGGATCTCCGCGCGGCTGACGCACCCGCACATCCTCCCGCTCCTCGACTCGGGGCACGCCGCCGGCCTGCCGTTCTACGTGATGCCGTTCGTGGACGGCGAGTCGATTCGCGACCGCTTGCGGCGCGTCGCGCGCTTCCCCGTGGACGAGGCGCTGCACTACGTCCGCGAGGTCGCCGACGCGCTCGATTACGCGCACGCGGCGGGCGTGCTCCATCGCGACGTCAAGCCGGAGAACGTCCTGCTCCTCGGCGCCCACGCCATCGTCCTCGATTTCGGCGTGGGCCGGGCGATCTCGGCGGCGACCGACGACGAGGCCGGCATCACGATGGCGGGTCTCGTGGTCGGCACGCCCGCGTCCCTGAGCCCGGAGCAGGCCGCCGGCGAAACCGCGCTCGACGGCCGCAGCGACCAGTACGCGCTCGCCGTCATGCTGTACGAGATGCTGGCCGGCGACGTGCCGTTCCGCGGCGCCACGCCGCAGGCGACGATCGCCAGGCGCTTCATGGAGGCGGCGCCGCCGCTCGACGCGGCCCGCCCCGACGCTCCGCCGCACGTCGTTGCGGCGGTCGCGCGGGCGCTCGCGCGCGACCAGGGCGACCGGTTCGACACCGTCGGCCACTTTGGCGCAGCCCTCGGCAGCGGTGCAATGACGGGGCCGACGACCGTCACACCGGCGCGCCCGGAGCCACCATCCATTGCCGTCATTCCGTTCGCCAACGTCGGCGGACGCCCGGACGACGAGTTTCTCGCCGACGGCATCACCGACGAAGTGATTTCCTCGCTGTCGCGCATGCGCACACTTCGCGTCGCGGCGCGGACGTCGTCGTACGCCTTGCGCGGCGCGACCGATGACGTGGCGACGATCGGCGCGCGCCTCCGGGTCGGCTCCCTCGTCGAAGGCTCGGTGCAGCGGGCCGGAGACCGCGTGCGCGTGAAGGCACGCCTCGTGAATGTCGCCGACGGCTTCCAGCGCTGGGCCGACCAGTTCGATCGCTCGGCGGACGACGTGTTCGCGATCCAGGACGCCATCAGCGCAGCCATCGTTCGCGCCCTCGAGGCGACCATCCTCGCCGCGGGCGCGATCGCACGGACCCCGGCGTCGCCGGCGAGTCCCGCCGCGTACGAGCGCTACCTCAAGGGACGGTACTTCTGGGGCAAGCGCACCGACGACGGCCTGTCGAAGGCCGTGGAGTTCTTCACCGACGCCGTCGCCGCCGACCCGGACTACGCGCCGGCCTACGCGGGGCTCGCCGACACGTACGCGGCACTTGGCGTGTACGGACTCCGCGATCCGCGTGACGTGATGCCGCGCGCACGCGCGCACGCCGAACGCGCCCTCACGATCGATCCCGCCCGCGCCGAGGTGCACGCGACGCTCGCGTATGTGTGCGCCCTGTACGACCACGACTGGGCAGCGGCCGAGGCGGGCTTTGCGCGCGCCCTGACCCTCGACCCCTCGTGCGTCATCGCCCGCCAGTGGCGGGCGATCGCGCTCATGGGGCCGCTCGGCCGCGTCGCCGAGGCCGTCGCCGACGCCGACCGCGCGCGCGCCCAGGACCCGCTGTCGCTGGTCGTGGCGTGTGCCGCGGCGGCCGTGCGCTCGTTCGGCGGCGACGTGGACGCCGCGATGGCCATTTTCGACGAAGTCCACG
>CAZKYG010000142.1:0-5029 GCA_964556915.1 uncultured Gemmatimonas sp. | reverse complement strand
CGCCGCCTAGTCGGCTTTGGCCTTGTGGGGGGTGGCGAGGGTGGGGGCATGGGCGAGGCCGGGGTCGTTGACGCTTCCGGTGTACTTCGCGGGGAGCGCGAGCGACACGGGTTCGGAGATGTCGACAAACTGCGCCTCGTTCTTCACGAGGCGCTGGAGGTATGCCGTGACGCGGCTCGCGGCGAGCGCCGACCGGTCGGACCCGCCCTTGGCACTGTCCCCGAGCTGCGACGGCAGGATGCCCAGGCCCGCCATCGAGTTGCGGACCGACGAGTGGAACGAATCGCGAATCTGCGCCAGCTCGTCGGCCGTCAGGTTGACCTTGGCGCTGTCGGCCGCGCGCAGCAGCAGCTCGTTGCGCATGAGGCTGCGGACGAACTGCGGCATGAGGGAGTCCGGCGCCTGCTGCAGCTGCTGGCGGATCCGCATCTGCGGCGGGAACGCCGCGATCCAGTTCGCCACCCGGGCCGCGCGGAGGTCCACGCCGCGGGCCGTGGCGAGCACGGTGCGGTTGTCGCGGTAACTGTCGAGGTTCTCCGCGATGCCCTTGACGATCTTCGGGGCGTCTTCCTTCACCTGCACGTTGGCCTTGCTCTCCATCGTCGTCACGAACACGCTTTCGGCCGCCTGGCGCTCGCGGCTCACGTAGGCGGTGTCGAAGCGCGACTTGGCGTCGGCGTATGTCTCGCGGAGAATGATGTGGAAGCCGAACTGCGTCTGGATCGGCTCGGAGATGTCCCCCGGCTTGAGGGCGCGCGCCCCCTGCTCGAACTCCGGCACCATCGAGGGGATCTGCGCGCTCGGCCACACGTATTCGCCGCCCGTCTCCTTCGAGCCGGGGTCGCCGCTGTACTTCTTGACCATCGCGACGAAGTTGCCGGCGTTGACCTGCTTGCGGACGTTGTCGGCAACCTTGCGGGCCGAGTCGATCTGGTTGGGCTTGAGGGAGTTCTTGTCGGCCGCGATGAGGATGTGCCGGGCGACGAGCACGTTGCCCGCCGCATACGCCTTCTCCAGGTCCGCCGGCGTCGTGGACACGTGCGCGCCGGCGAGGATGGAATCCTCGAGCTTCTGCAGGCGGCGCTGCGCGATCTGCGCCCACATGGCCTGGTCCGCAAGCGCGGTGTCCGGGAAGGTGTCGGCCTGCGCGGCGGCCTGCGCCAGCATCTGGTAGTTGACCCAGAGGTTCGCGACCGCCGAGGCGAGGTCCTTCCGCGGCGGCATCTGGCCGTCATTCATCAGGCCGGCGAGCTGGGTGGCAGTGAGTTCCTGCCCACCCGCCTTCGCGGCAGTGTCGACGTGGTTGGTGAGCGCGTCCTTCAGCCCGCCACAACCAGCAACGGCCAGGGCGAGCGCGGCGAACGCGGTGCGACGACGGAACATGGATCGAGGGGGTTGTGTGGACGCGATCGGCCGGTTGCGGACCGGCGCGGCGATCGCGCACATCGGTGATACCATCAGTGAGGAGCGATTGTTCGAAGCGCGTGCAGCAGACCGTCGAGTATGGCGGATCCGCCGAGCCGGGTGAGCTTCAGCGAGAGCGGCTGCACGCGCCGCACGTCCACCTGAAACTGGACCTCCCGAAAGGCGGCCGACAGGGGCTTCAGGCGCGGCAGCGCATCCGTCCGGAAGTTAATACGGGCCTCGTCCCCGCGCACCAGAATGCCCTCGATCCCCAGCGGCGCGCCAAGATGCCGGAGGGCGGCCAGGGCGAAGTAGCGCTCAGCCTCCGGTGGCAGGGCGCCAAAGCGGTCGCGGACTTCCGCCCGCACGCCGGCGATGGCGGCGGGATCGGCCAGGGCCGTGAGGCGGCGGTAGATGTCGAGCTTGGCCGCGGCGTTCTCGATATATGCGTCCGGCAGGTAGGCGGGCGCGTCCAGCGAGACATCGGCGGGCTGTGGGGGCGGCGCGTCGTCGCCGCGCATCACGCGCCGCACGGTCTCGTCGATCATGCGCAGGTACAGGTCGAACCCCACGGCGTGCACGAACCCGGATTGTTCAGGACCGAGGAGGTTGCCCGCACCGCGCATTTCGAGATCCTTGAGCGCAATGCGGTAGCCCGCGCCGAGTTCGGTGTGGTGCTCGAGCACCTTGAGCCGTCGCTCCGCGTTCTCGTCCACGTTGTCCGGCACGAGGAGGTAGCAGTACGCGCGCCGGTGCGAGCGGCCGACGCGGCCGCGCAGCTGGTACAGCTGCGCCAGCCCCAGGTGGTCCGCGCGGCTCACGAACATCGTGTTGGCGTTCGGCACGTCGAGGCCGCTCTCGACGATGAGCGTCGAGACGAGCACGTCCACCCCGCCGTCGACGAATTGCGTCATGACGCGTTCGAGCTCGCGCTCGGAGAGCTGGCCGTGGCCCACGGCCACACGGGCACGCGGCACGAGGCGTCGCACGTGGTCGGCCACGCCCTCGATCGTCTCGATGCGGTTGTGGACGAAGAACACCTGCCCGCCGCGGTCCAGCTCCCGCGTGATGCCCTCGTCGAGCAGCCCGTCGTCCCACGGCTCGACGAACGTGAGCACGGGCGACCGGTCGCGCGGCGCCGTCTGCATGAGCGTCATGTCGCGCAGGCCGGCCAGCGAGAGGTGCAGCGTCCGCGGAATCGGCGTCGCCGTCAGGGTGAGCACGTCGGTCTCGACGCGCAGCTGCTTGAGGCGTTCCTTGTGCTTCACGCCGAAGCGGTGCTCCTCGTCGACGATGATGAGGCCGAGCCCCTTGAACGTCACGTCCTTCGACAGCAGGCGGTGCGTGCCGATGATGACGTCCACCTTGCCCTCGGCCACATCGGCGAGGATCCGGGCCTGGTCCTTCGGGCTCGCGAACCGGCTGAGCACCGCGATGCGCACCGGGAAGTCGGCGAACCGCTCGCTGAACGTGCGGCGGTGCTGTTCGGCGAGCACGGTGGTCGGCACGAGGACGGCCACCTGCCGCTCGCTCTGCACGGCCTTGAACGCCGCGCGCACCGCGATCTCCGTCTTGCCGTACCCGACGTCACCGACCAGGAGGCGGTCCATCGGGCGCGACGCCTCCATGTCGCGCTTCACGTCCTGCGTCGCCTTCACCTGGTCCGGGGTGTCCTCGAAGAGGAAGCTCGACTCGAGCTGACGCTGCCAGGCGCCGTCGGGCAGGTGCGGCGGGCGGCTGGCGAGCGTGCGCCGCGCGTACAGGTCGAGCAGCTCGGCCGTCATCTCGTGGATGGCCTGACGCGTCTTCTCCCGCTGCGCCTGCCACTTCTTGCCCCCGAGACGGTGGAGCCGCGGCGGCGGCGCGTCCGGCGACACGTCGGCGGCCGCGCGATACCGTTCGACCTGGTCGAGCCGGTACAGCGGCACGTTCAGCCGGTCGCCGCCCTCGTACTCGATGACGACGACCTCGAGCGTGGACTCTCCCGAGAAGATGGTGTCCATGCCGCGGTAGATGCCGATGCCGTGCTCCAGGTGCACCACGTAGTCGCCCACCTGGAGCGCGGTGACCGTTTCGAGCGCCGTGCCGGCCGCGTACCGGCGGGCCCGCCGCAGGCGCCGCTCGCGCCGGAAGATCTCGTGGTCGGTGAGTACGCGAAGGCCGGTCGCGCGATCGGCGCCGATGGGCGGCACGACGAACCCCGCGCCGAGCTCGCCGATCACGATCCCGGCGGGCGACGCGGCCCCTCCGGCGGCCAGCAGCTCGTCGAGGCGCTCGGCCTGGCCGAGGTTGTCGCAGAGGATGAGTGTCGCCATGCCGTCGCGCACCAGCGCGGACAGCCGGTCCATGTTGCGCTCAACCGCCTCGGGCGGACGGAGCGGGAACGTCACCACCTCGGCGTCGCCGGGGACCTCGGCGGCGTCGCCGCCAGGCGGCACGAGGGCGACGGTCGGGAACGCGTCGAGGCGACGCCCGGCGATGCGCGGATCGTCGAACAACGTCTCGCGCGTGACCACGTCCTCGCCGCGCCGGCGCGCGAGTTCGGCGTGGTGCGCCGCTTCCTCCCACGTGCGCGTGAGTTCCGGCACGACGCGCAGGCCGGCGCCGTGCACGACGAGGGTCTCCGGCGGCCAGAGCGACGCGAGCGTCGTCCGGTCCTCCGTCACGTCGTCGTCGGCCGCGACGGACTCGAGGGGGAGCACCACCGTGCGTTCCACCGCCCCCGCCGAGCGCTGCGTCAGCAGGTCGAACGGCCGGATCTCGCTCACCTCGTCGCCCCAGAACTCGAGACGCACGGCCGACGTCATCCCGAACCCGTAGATGTCGACGATGCCGCCGCGCACGGCGTACTGCGCGACGTCCTCCACGAGCGGCACGCGCGTGTACCCGACGCGGTCGAGGTGCGCGGTCAGATCGCCGATGCGCCGCGTCTCGCCCCGCACGATCTCGAGCCGCGCCTGTGCCAAGGCGCGGGGGAGCCGCGTCCGCTCCATGGTCGCCCGCGCGGTGGTAACGATGATGCGCGCCGCGCCGCTCGCCAGGCGGTTGAGCGTCTCGACCCGCTCCCCCGCCACTTCCGCGTGCGGCTCGGCTTCGCCGAATCCCTCGCGCGGCGGGTAGAGCACGACGCCGTCGTCGCCGGCCACGGAACGCAGGTCCGCCAGCCAGCGCTCTGCCTCGGCCACGTGGTCCGTGAGGACGACGACGAGCCGCGTCGGCTGCCGCTCGCTGAGCGCGGCCACGAGCACCGCGTCGGACGATCCGTGCAGCCCCGCGACGCGCACGGCGCCGTTGCGTGCGGGGAGCGACGACAGGAGCCGCGTGAACGCCGGGAGAGCCGCGATCCGCTCGAGGAGCGCGGGAAGCGCCATCCTAGTCGGACTCCTCCGTGCCGCCCGGCGCGGCCCGCGTGACCACGGCTTCCGTCACGAGCAGGAGCGCGGCCAGCACGAGCAGGGTGCCCTCCAGCGCGCGACGCCCGGTCACGACGAACACCGTGGCAGCCCACTTGCCCGCGTCGCCGGCCACCTGCGCCGGCCCGCCGGCAAAGGCAGCCGCGAGCGCGGCCGGCGTCGCGCGCGCGAGATCACTCTCGGCCACCTCCGGGTTGACGACGAGCGCGCCG
>CAZKYG010000141.1:0-3484 GCA_964556915.1 uncultured Gemmatimonas sp. | reverse complement strand
GGTCGGCGGTCTGTGCGCGTGGGATGGCGGCCGACATCACGGCGCCCGCGGCTGCACCGGCGGGTTCCGTCGCAGGGGCCGCCGCTGGGGCCGCCGCGGGGGCGGGCGGTCGCGGCGCGGCACAGGCGCCGGCCCAGATGGCGAGTGACAGGAATGCAAGGCGTCGCATTGGCATCTCCACGCGTGTTCACAGTGGAGACGCCGGGCTGTCGCACCCGTTAACGCCGGTGATGCGGGTGGGCATCGGGAATGTGACGCACGTCGCGTCGGGCATCCGCTCTTGACGGTGGCGCGGCCCGGTGGCAAGGTCTGAGCCCCACGCGGAGGAGGGTGCCCGATATGCGGGAATACACCAGTGATGCCATCCGGAACGTTGCCGTTGCGGGACACGGGGCGAGCGGGAAGACCACTCTGGTCGACGCGCTCGCCTTCGTGTCTGGATCGTCCAAACGGCACGGCTCCATCAAGGATGGCACGACCCTGACCGACTTCACGCCCGAGGAGATCGAGCGGAAGTATTCCATCTCGCTGGGGTGCGCGTTCGCCGAGTGGCGCGACGCCAAGGTGAACCTGATCGACACGCCGGGATTCTCCGACTTCCAGGGCGACGCGATCGCGGGGCTCACAGCGGCGGACGGCGCGCTCGTCGCGGTGGGCGCGGCGACGGGTGTCGAGGCGGGCACGGAACGGATGTTCCGCGAGGCGTTGGCGCGCAAGGACCCGGTGCTGTTCGTCGTCACGATGCTCGACAAGGAGCATGCCGACTTCGACAAGGCCTACGCTTCGATCAAGGACCGGCTGACGGCGAAGGCAGTGCCGGTGGAGATCCCGATCGGCGACGCCGCGGCGTGCACCGGCGTGATCAACCTGTTCACCCGCAAGGCCTACCGGCCCGTGAAGGGCGGCAAGCCCGGCGACGTGGAGGAGTTCGACATTCCGGCGGCGGAACAGGAGCGCTTCCGGCGCTACCACCAGGAGATGGTGGAGGCGGTGGCGGCGACCGACGATGCACTCCTCGAGCGGTTCTTCGGCGGTGAGGAGCTGCCGGGCGACGACGAGATGGCCGCGCTCAAGGAAGCGATGAAGCGCGAGGATCTCTTTCCCGTCCTGTGCTGCTCGGCGCAACTCGGCATCGGCATCAAGACCGTGCTCGACTTCCTCGTGCAGCTGATGCCGAACGCCTACGAAATGGAGGAGCTCCACGCGTTCAGGGGCGCCGAGGGCACGAAGACCGTCGAGATCCATCCGGAAGACTCGGCGCCGTTTGCCGCGCTCGTGTTCAAGACCACGGCCGAGCCGCACGTGGGCGATGTGACGTTCTTCCGAACCTTCAGCGGCAAGGTCGCGTCGGGGCAGGAGGTGTACAATGCCACGCGCGACGGCACCGAGAAGCTGAACCACCTGGCGGTGGCGCAGGGCAAGGAGCGTGTCGAGGTGGCGGCGCTCCATCCCGGCGACATCGGCTGCGTGGCGAAGCTGCACAACACGCACACCAACGACACGTTGTCCACGAAGGCGCATCCGGTGCGCCTGCCGCAGGTGGCGTTCCCGGACCCGCTCGTCACGTTCGCGGTGAAGGCCACGTCGCGCAACGACGAGGAGAAGATGCAGCAGGGGCTGCACCGGCTGCACGACGAGGACCCGACGTTCCAGACGCACTACAACGCGGAGACGCACGAGACGATCGTGGGCGGGCTGGGGGAGCGGCACATCGAGGTGGCGATGGCGCGCCTGGCGCGGCAGTTCGGCGTGAAGGTGGATCTCTCGGCGCCGCGCATCCCGTACCGCGAGACACTCACGGGCGCCGGCGACGGCCAGGGGCGGCACAAGAAGCAGAGCGGCGGTCGCGGCCAGTTCGGCGATTGCTGGGTGCGCATCAGGTCGGCGGCGCGCGGGACGGGCTACACGTTCGTGGACTCGATCGTCGGCGGCGCGATCCCGCGCCAGTACATCCCGGCGGTGGACAAGGGAATCCAGGAGGCGTCCACGCGCGGCGTGCTGGCGGGGTATCCGGTGGTGGACTTCGTCGCCGAGTGCTACGACGGCAGCTACCACTCGGTGGACTCGAACGAGGCGTCGTTCCGGATGGCCGGCATCATCGCGTTCAAGACGGTCGCGCCGAAGTGCAAGCCGGTGCTGCTGGAACCGCTCGACCTGGTCGAGGTGACGACGCCCGATGCCTACCTGGGCGACGTGATGGGTGACCTGAGCAGCCGGCGCGGCAAGCTGCTGGGGTCCGAACCGTCAGGAAACGGGGCAGGCACGGTGGTGAAGGCGATCGTGCCGCAGGCGGACCTGCACTTGTACGGGACGCGCCTGTCGAGCCTCACGCACGGGCGCGGCGGCTTCGTGCACCATTTTCACGGCTATGAACAGATGCCGCACGAACAGGCGGTGAAGGTCATTGCGGCGTACGAAAAGACGAAAGTCGATGAGAGTGAAGGGCATGAGTGAGGGGCATGAGTGAGGGGTGAGGGGCGAGAGAGGAGAGAGGGGTGAGGGGTTGGGGTGAGGGGTTCCTCACCGCCCCCCTCACCCCTCACCCACGCCCCACACCTAGACTTTGTGGTATCCCACCCGCGCCGCCTCCACGCGGTCCGGCGCGACGTAGATGTCGAAGTCCGAGAAGAATCCCGGCGCTTCCGCCTGGAGCGTTCGCAGGATCATCACGGCGCAGCGCCGGATCTCCATTTCCGCGCCTTCACTCGTGCGCAACTCGAGCATGGTGCGCCAGCCACGCACGTTTGCCGTGGCGACGATCTTCGTCTCGGTCGAGTTCGGGAGCACGCCACGAGCCGCTTCGCGCGCCATCTTGCGGCGGTGGACCTTCGAGTCCACCCAGCTGTAGCGTTCCATGAGCTTCTCGACGAGCGCGATGTAGGTGGCCTGGGCCGATTCCACCTGCGTCTTCCACTGCGCCACGAGCGCGTCGTCGCCCTGGATGGCCGGCGGAACGACGAATGCCGCGTCCGACTCGTCCACGTACCGCTGCGAGAGTTGCGAATAGGCGAAGCCGGCCCGGTGCCGTACGAGCTCGTGCGTGAGCGACCGGCTGATGCCCTCGATGAGCAGGGAGTAGTTCGCGTGCTCGAGCACCGACCCGTGCCCCTGCTTCTTGATGTTGTCGATGTAGTCGCGCGTGGTCCGGTCGGCGGGGTTCTTCTGGCTCATGTAGCAGAGCCGCCCGGCGAACTCGGCGAGCCGCTCGCCGTCGGTGCTGTCGCCCAGCCAGTGCACGGGAAGGTGCGGCGGTTCGGCGAACGCGGGGCGCGCGAGGACGGTGACGACGGGCTCGGTGTAGAACTTCATGGGTGAGGGGCAGGGGTGAGGAGTGAGGAGTATTTGAGGTGTGAGGGGTGGGGGCAACGTGAGGGGCGAGGGGCCCTCACCCCTCCCCCCGCCCCCCCCCCCCCCGCCCCACCCCACGCCCCCACCCCCCCCCCCCCCCCCCACCCCCCGGGGGGGACCCGGGCCCCGGCCGGGG
>CAZKYG010000140.1:0-15215 GCA_964556915.1 uncultured Gemmatimonas sp. | reverse complement strand
GGCATCGGCGTGGCGATCTGGTTGGGATCGTCGAGCAGCTCGCTCGGCACCCACCAGCCCAGCGCGTGGCGCGTGAAGAGATAGAACAGCGCGACGTACGCGAACCCGAAAGCCGCGGCGGCGTAGCCCGTGCCGACCTGCGCCGCCACCTCCCGCGTGCCGCGCGCGCGCCAGAGCTGCCACCAGTCGATCGCGTCCGGAAAGGCGTGCCGCGCCGCGGCCTCCGCCGCCACGAGCGTCAGCGCCACCACCACGCCCGTCGCCACGCCGCCCGCCACGGCGCCCGCCAGGATCATCGCCTGGTAGATGCCCTCCGGCAGCGCCGTGTCGTACCCGAACCACGCCGACCCCATGGCGTTGACGCCGGCGCCAGCCAGCAGCCCGCCCACCACGCTGCCGATCAGGAGCGGCACGCGCCAGCGCAACGCGCCAAGCCGCGAGAAGCGCCGCAACGTGTACGCGCCCAGCAGCCCGAGGCCAAGGATTCCGAGCGTGGCGAAGGTCGCCAGCAGGTCGTTGGCGGACCGCATCTCGGCGTAGCGCCGGCTGAAGGTCTCGGGCACCTGGATGTACGGCCGCGCCTCCACCGGCGTGTCGCCCGCGATGACGACGTCGAACCGCAGCGGCGCGTCGCCGACCTTGCGATCGGCACGCTCGAACGTCACCGTGCGGTCCACGCGGCCACTTTCCTTGCGCGTCTGGTAGCTCGTCGTCACGACGCTCCAGCGCGCCGCGGGCTCCCCCATCCACTCGGCCAGCACCGCGCGCGCGAGCGCCGTCGCGGAATCCGCGGACACGCTTGGCAGCGTGTCGGCGTTGGCCAACTTACGCACGAACCCGGTCACGCGCCCGTCCGTCCCGAGCACGACGCGCGCCTCGTGCACGTCGCCCGGCTGGAACGCCCGCACCGTCCACGAGAAGAGCGCCACGTCGCGCCCACGTACCAGCGCGTTCACCGAATCGGTGCCGCCAGCGGCCAGGTCCACGTACGTCAGCAGCGAGTCGTCGGCGCCGAACTGCACGGCGCGGCGGCCGGCCGCCGCCGCCAGGCCATGCGCCGTGAAGAACGAATCGGCGCGCGCGAGCGCCGTTGCCTGCGTCAGCCGGTTGTCGAGAGCGATCGCCGGAAAGGCGCGCGGAAAGAGCCGCACGGCCACGGCCGCGGCCGCAAGGCCGATGACCGCAACGAGAACCGGCAACCGGAGGCGCATGCGCGTGGGCGTTGGCGTGGGCGTTGGCCTAGTCGAGCAGCACGTAGCCGGCGGTGGTGAAGTCCCGGTCGAACGCGAAGGCGGCCCGCACGTTCATCATCCGCATCAACTCGAAGGTCACGGCGTCCGTGAGGGAGAACCGCTGGTCCGCAAATCTGGTGATCCACCGGTCCATGGCGCCACGCACCAGTTCGACCGACGCGTCGTGCCACACGAAGATCGGATCGGCCAGCAGCGCCTCCACCACGCGCCGGGCGCCGGCGGGACCAATGCGCTTGAGGAGATGGCCGTGCAGCTCCCCGAGCACGAGCGTGGTCGCAATCCAGCGACCGCCGCGCGTCCGGAACCGCCTGGCCACGTCCACCGCCGTGCGATGGTACTGGTCGCGCGAACTCGCCAGCGCGAGCAGGGCACTCGTGTCAATGGCGGCCGTCGCCGCGGCGATCACTTCCGTGCCCGCCGGTTCCGCCGCTCGCGAACGCTTTTCGGCTTCGCGGGCGCGGCGGCGTACAGGTAGTCGTCGTGCCGCGCCGCGAGATCCGTCGGCACGCCGTCGGCCGCGTCGAGCGCGCCGATCAACGCCGGCAGTGCCGCCCCCGGCCCGCGCGTGCCGGGCAGCTCGGCCGCCAGGCGCCGCAACGCGATGCGCAGCACCTCGGCCCGCGGCAGCGCGGTGCGTGCGGCGGCGGCGTCGAGTAGTGCCCGATCCCGATCGTCGAGGTACACCTGCACCGGCTCCCGCACCTTGCGCACCTTCGCCACGACCCCTCCATGCATTATCTGCATGAATGTACGCCATGCATGCCATGCGCACAACCTCCGCGGAACCCCGCCGAACCGCCGGCGCCGCGATCGCACCACCATGGCGCCGCTCCGTCGCCCCGTCACTCTCGCATCACCGCGCGGCATCGCTCGTACGACGGTCGGTATCGCCGCGGTACCGCCGCCGTACCGGATCAGCCGGACCACTGCACACCAGCAACGGTTCGCACGAGCTTGGTGTCGTACTCGCAGTCCTGTCGGCGGCGCGCCAGCAACACCGCGTGTCGGAGTGACGCGAAACCGGCGGCGATCGCGAGTCGTAGGTCCAATGTTTCCTCGCCCCCACCCCCTTCGCCGAGGATTGGAACGCCGCAGAAAGGGGGAGTACGAAGATGTCTGTCGCACAGAAGCTGGTCCGGGCCGCCCTGGCATCCGCCGCGGCCACCACGTTCGTCGCCGCCGCACCGGTGCACGCGCAGTCCCATGCGTACGCCGCATCCACCGCATCCACCGCGGCCGTCGCGCCGCCCGCCGCCACGACGCCGGCGACACGGGCACATCCGGTCAGTCCGGCCGTTGACGACGCGCGCCGCCTGTACGAGGAGGGGCGCTGGCGCGAAGCACGACAGGCGTTCGACCGCGCCGTGGACGCCGCCAAGGCCGAGGGCGAGTACGGCCGCGACGCGCTCGAAGGTCTCGCGATCGTCCGCTACATGCTTGATGACGTGCGCGGCGCCGCGCGCTCGTTCGACGAACTCGGCGAGCGGGCCGCCGCCTATGGCGACCCCGACACCGAGCTGACCGCGTTCTTCAAGTCCGCGCTCCTCTATCAGGAAGCCGGCGACCGGGTGAGCGCCGCGGCCCGCGTGCCACGCATCAAGACGCTGCTCAAGTCCCCGGTGATCTCCGACGCGACCCGCCGCATGGTGCAGGACCGCATCGACTGACGTAGCACGTCCGCAGGACGCACGCCCCGGGGGCCGGTTGGTGGGACCGGCTCACGGGGCGTGTCGCATCCCCCCTGCGGGCGCCCCGGCGCGCAACGCTATTCCCGGTACTGGTGTCTGATACCTAGCTAGATAGATATAGAAGATAGACGATAGACGATAGACGATAGACGATAGACCATCGACGATAGACGATAGACCCCCGACCTGGACCCGCCGCCTTCCGCATGCGCCGCAACGACATCCTCCAGGGCACGCTCGCCCTCCTCGTGCTCCAGACTCTCGCCGCGCGTGGCCCGCTCCACGGCTACGCCATCACCGCGGCCATCCACGCCATGTCGGCCGACCTCCTCCGCGTGGAAGAAGGCTCGCTCTACCCCGCTCTCCATCGCATGGAGCAGGACGGCTGGTTGCGGGCGAAATGGGGCGTCACGGAAAAGAAGCGCGACGCGCGCTTTTACGAGGTCACGCGCGCCGGGCGCGCCCAGCTCGCGCGCGAGCGCGAAACGTGGGAGCGGCTCACCGAAGGCGTGCAGCGCGTCCTGCGCTTCGCCTGAACCAGCTGCCCGAACGTCCACCGGACTGACGCCCATGCCCTGGTACCGCCGCATGACCAATGCCGTCGCGCAGGAGCGCGCCGCGCGCGACATCGAGCGCGAAACCGCCTTCCACATCGCCGAACTCGTCGAGGAACTCATGTCCACCGGAATGCCCGAAGCCGACGCCCGCGCCGAGGCCCACCGCCGGTTCGGCAATCCGCCGCGCCTCAACGAGCGCACGCGGGACGCGGACCTCACGCGCTGGCTCGACTCCCTCGTCGCCGACGTGAAGTACGCGGCCCGTGCCCTGCGCCGCAGCCCGGGTTTCACCGCCGTCGCCATCCTCTCGCTCGCGCTCGGCATCGGCGCCAACACGGCGATCTTCACCGTCACCAACGCGCTCGCGCTCCGCTCGCTCCCCGTTGCCGATCCGGCCTCGCTGGTCCAGGTCACGATGGGCAAGAACGGTGAGGACTTCACCAACCCGCTCTGGGAGCAGGTTCGCGCCGAAAGCACGGTCTTTGCCGGCACACTCACGTTCTCCAGCACGCAGTTCGTGCTGTCGCAGGGCGGCGAGGAGCGGCGCACCGCGGGCCACTGGGTGAGCGGCGGCTTCTTCACCGTGCTCGGCGTGCGCGCCGAAGCGGGCCGCACGCTCCTGCCCTCCGACGACGCGCGCGGGTGCGCGCCGGTGCTCGCCGTGGGCGACGCGTTCGCACGGCGCGAGTTCGGCTCGCCCGAGGCGGCGCTTGGCCGCACCGTGCCCATCAGCGGACATCCCTTCCCGGTCGTCGGCGTCATTGATCCGTCGTTCACCGGCCTCGACGTGGGCCGCGCCGCCGACATTTATGTGCCGTTGTGCGCGCTGCCGATCGTCACCGGGAACCCGCAGATCCTCGACCAGCGCTCGCGCTGGTACCTGCAGATCGTCGGGCGCCGGAAGCCCGGCGTGACCGATGCGCAGGTCAACGCCCGCCTCGCCACCATCTCGCGCGGCGTCTTTGAGGCTACGGTGCCCGCCAACTGGGGCGACAACGACCAGAAGGAATACCGCACCAACGCGCTCACGTCCGTGCCGGCCGGCGGCGGGCTCTCGGACCTGCGCACCACGTACCGGAGCGCGCTCTTCACGTTGATGGTCATCGTCGGCGTCGTGCTCCTGATCGCGTGCACCAACCTCGCGCAGCTGCTGCTCGCGCGGGCCGCGGCGCGGCAGCGCGAGATCGCCATCCGCCTCGCCATCGGCGTCGGCCGGGCGCGCCTCGTGCGCCAGCTGCTCACCGAGAGCCTCCTGCTCTCGCTCGGGGGCGCTGCGCTCGGCATCCTCTTCGCCTCGTGGGCCAGTCGCACGCTCGTGAGCTTCATCTCGAACGCGGCGCGGCCCATCTGGCTCGACCTCTCGCTCGACTGGACCGTGCTCGGCTTCACGGTCGCCGTCGCGACGCTCACCGGCGTCTTCTTCGGCCTGGCGCCCGCATGGCGCGCGTCGCGCGTGGACCCGCAGACCGCCATGAAATCGGGCGGCCGGGGCGTAGCGGCAGGGCGCGTGCCCCAGCGCATCGCCAAACCACTCGTCGTGGCGCAGGTCGCACTTTCGCTGGTGCTCGTGACCAGTGGCGCGCTCCTCCTGGGCTCGTTCCGCCGCATCGTGACACTCGACCCCGGATTCCGCCGCGACGGCGTCGTCCTGGCCACGCTGGACTTCGGCCGGATGCAGCTCAAGGGCCCCGACATCGTGACCACCTCGAACGACGTCCTGCGACGGATTCGTGAAGCTCCGGGCGTCACGCAGGCGAGCGGCGCGTTGCGCACCCCGGCCAGCGGATTCGGGTGGAACGATTTCGTGGCGGCGCCCGGCATGCCCGCCCGCACGCGCGACGATTCCCTCATCTACTTCAACCAGGTCAGCGACGGGTTCTTCGACCTGATGGGCACGCGCGTCCTCAACGGTCGCGACATTTCGCAGGACGACATCCGCGGCAGCCGCAAGGTCGCCGTGATCAGTGAACTCACGGGCAGGCGCCTCTACGGCGACGCCAACCCCGTGGGCCGCACGTTCCAGATTCGCGGCACCAGCGGCCTGGGCGACCCGTACGAAGTCATCGGCGTCGTCGCCGACTCGAAGTACGACCGGCTCACCGAAACGCCGCGCGGCACCGCGTACTATCCCCTCGGCGTGGGCGATACGCCGTTCCCGCAACTCACCTACGAGGTGCGCACCAGCGGGTCGCAGGCCGCCGTGGTTGACCAGATCCGCCGCATCGCGGCCGAGGTGAGCCCATCGGTCAGCCTCAGCGTCACCACGCTCGAGGACCAGGTCTCCAACAGCCTCGCACGGCCGCGCCTGCTCGCCGCCCTTTCCGGATTCTTCGGTGCGCTCGCCCTGCTGCTCGCCGTGATCGGCCTGTACGGCGCCATGGCCTACAGCGTCGCGCAGCGCCGCAGCGAGATCGGCGTGCGCATGGCCCTCGGCGCGGCGCGCGCCGGCATCCTCGCCATGGTGGGCCGCGAGGCGCTGTTGGTGATCGGCCTCGGCGTCGCGATCGGCGGCGTCGCCTCATATGCGTCCACGCGCGTGCTGACGACGTTCCTGTTCGGTCTCACGGCAACCGACCCGGTCACGTTCGCCTTCTCCGGCGGCCTGCTGCTCGCCGCCGGACTCGCGGCGAGCGCCGTGCCTGCGTGGCGCGCCGCGGGCGTGGATCCCACGGAGGCGCTGCGGGAGGAATGACCGGTCGTGACGGGCGCCGAGCCCGTCACCTCGAGATGCGCGCTGTTCCAGAGGGACATGCGGTTGACGCTCCGGACCAGGCCGAACGCCGTGGCCGCGACGCACAGCGTGACAATCCCGGCGCGCAGCCGCGCGCCCCGGCGTTCGCCATCCGCGGCCCGCGACGCCAGCGCGGCCACAGCCAGCAGGAACCCGACGCTCGGCACGTACAGCGTGCGTTCGGCGAGCATGATGCCCGTGGGCACGATGTTGCTCACGGGCAGCAGCGTCACCGCGCACCACGCGAGCCCGAACGCCGCTTCCGGCGCGCTCCGGCGCACACGCCACGCCACCAGCGGCGCACCGACGACGATCACGATCCCCAGCGCCTCCGCGAGCCCGAACGCCACCGGAAACGGAAACGCGTTGCCGGCAAAGTCCGCCTGCAACCGCAGCGGGATCGCGAGCAACCGCAGCCACTGCGGCACCACCTGCAGCATCGTGTACAACCGGCCGCCGAGGCTGAGGCCGCGGAGCTCAGGCACCGGCTGGACGTTGAAACCGTAGCCGGAGAGCGCGGCGTGCCGCGCCAGGATCCCTGCGGCCGCCACGGCGCCGAGCGTGACCAGCCCGGGAGCAAGCACGCGGACTCGCGATGACGCGCCGGCCACACCGGCGCCGGGCTGTAGCGTCGCTTCAGCGGCCACGAGCAGCGCCGGCAGCACGTAGCCGCACTCCTTGGCCAGGAACGCCATCATATATAGAAGGGCCAGGGCCGCCCAGTCCCGCACGCGCAGCGCGCCGTGTCGGCGCCGGTCCAGGTAGCGCGTGACCATCAGTGCCGCCGCGATGCCCACCACGAGTTCGCCCTGGTTCACGCCCTGCGCCACCGCCTCGACGTGCACGGGATGCACCGCGAACAGGATCGTCACGGCCGCGGCCACTCGCCGCGCCAGCAGGCGCGACGCCAGGCGCCACACCGCGAACACGCCGCCCAGGTAGAGCGCCCCGCTCACCACGCGAAACGCGAGGGGCGCGCCTCCGCCCGCGGCGTACTGCACGGCGAGCAGCGCCAGCGCCAGCGGCCGGTACAGTTGCTGCACGAACGGCGGCGGCCACCACGTGGCCGTCACCAGTGCCGGCCAGTGGGCCAGCGAGTGCACCAGGACGTTGTCGCGGATGATCGGCACGTCGTCGTACACGAAGTCGTTCGCGAGCCCGACCGCCGCGATGACCGCGGCCAGCGCGAGCGCGATGCCGATTCCCGCACGGGGGCGGTCGAGCGCCGCGTCGAGGCGACGGATCAGCGCCTGCATGGCGTCGGCGCGACGTGCGCGGGCATCGCGTCAGCGTCCGAGCAACGTCACGTGCACCGTGCCGAACGACCGCGTCGTCACCACCGCCCATGAATGGCCGGACCGCTCCCCGAGCGTGTGGCAGATGGCCTCGGCCGCCCGCATCTCCTGTGTCATCCCGCCGTTGTACACCAGCCATGCCGCATCGGACCGGTCCACCACATCGGCCACGCTGTCGGTGATGAGGTCCGGCTGGTTGCGGCGCAGGGCCACGAGCCGCTCCGCGTTCACAACGGGTCCATACAACGCCTGCAGCGGATAGCGCGCGTACGATTCGAGAAGACTGTCCGAGCCCGGCCCGAGCGCGTCGGTCTCGATGAGGTCACTCCGGAGCAGCACGGCGCCGGCTGCGTGACGCGGATGCTCGTTGAACCACGTCACGGCATCCCGCCAGTCGTCGGCGCGCCAGTCGAGCAGCCGGCCCGTCGCCGCGAAATGCCGCACGGCGTAGCTGCCGACGGTGCCCGCCACGAGCACCGCCACCGCCGCCACCGCCCGGAGGCGCCGCCCCGGAATGTCGCGCAGCGCCAGCACGAGGAGGATCAACGCGGCGGGCGCGCTCGCGGCCATATAGCGCGGCCACAGCAGACGGGCGACGTCGCTCGTCGTGGCAGCCCAGGCAATGACGAGCGGTACCGCGAGCCAGCACACGGCGCAGTGGATCTGATCCTCCGCCTCCGCGGCATTGGCTGGGTTCGCGCGCCGCCAGACCGCCACGAGCGCGGCGCCCACGAGCGCGCTCGCCGCCCACGGCAGCATCGCCACCGCCACCCACGGTTCGGGCTGCCCGACAAACTTCGCCCAGTTCGCGCGCCGCGCGAAGATCGCCGCGAGCGCCGGCGCCGCCGGCGCCATGAGCAGGGTCGTGATCGCCGCATCGAGGGCGATCGCGCGCGCCGCGTACGCCGTGCGGCCGCGCGCCCGCATCCACGCGTACCACGCCAGTTCGCCCGCGAAGAGCAGCGCTGCGGTGTAGTGCAGGTGGAACAGCACCGCCGCGCCCGCCACGCCGAGTATCCGTCGCCCGCGCGTCGGCGTGCGCACGAGCGCCGCGAAGTTGGCCACGTGCAGCAGGCCGAGCAGCTGCACGAGCGCGTACGGTCGCGCCTCCGTGCCGTAGTAGATCGCCTGCGGGTCCACCGCCGCGAGCCAGGCCGGCACCAGCGCGAGCCACGCCGACCCGGTCCACGCGCGCGCCATCGCGAACAGCGCCACCACCAGCAGCCCGCCCGCCACGATGCTCGGCAGCCGCAGCGTCAACTCGCTCGCGCCCACGCTGTGCACGAGCGCCCACTCGAGCGCGAAGAACACCGGCGACTGGTTCCCCACCAGGCTGTGCGCGCCGATGCTCGCCCATGCGCCCATCGCCACCCACGCGGTGTGCAACTCGTCGAGCCACAGGCTCTCGCTCGCCTGCCGCAAGCGCAGCCACACGGTCGCCAGGGTCACCACGGCGAGCACCACCAGCGGCACCCACGTGTCGCGTGCGTTTCGCGCGCGGCCCGCGCGACTCACCCCACCCGCCCCGCGGCCGCCGGCGCGCGCGCGAGCGCTGGACGCAACGACCAGAGGAGGTAGGCGGCCAGCGCCAGGAGCGTGACGTTCCGCGCGTTGAGCACCAGCACCGGCAATGGCTCCACGTGCACCAGCCCCACGTACAGGCACGGGAACACCGTGATCGTCAGCACGGTGGCGACCGCCGTGAGCGCGAATGCCGCCGGCGCGGCCAGCGGCGCGAACGGCAGCAGCCAGGCGAGGTACTGCGGCGAGAGCACCTTGTTCAGCACCATGAAGGCCACCACCGCCGCGAACGAGGCGGTCACCAGCGTGCGCGCGCGGGGCCCGCTGCCCACGCCACCAGCGCACTCGGCGCGGAACCGCGCGAACGCCAGCCAGGCGGTCAGCGCCACCCCCGCGCACATCGCCACGACGAGCGCCACCTGCACACCCGCCGCCGGCATCGCAGCGAGGTGCACTGCGCCGAAGTTCTCCACGAGTTCCACCGCGGTGCCCTCGATCGCATGGCTGAGGAGCACCAGGCCGGCCACGAGGCTCTCCACCTGGAACCCACGCGTCCCCTGGTACGTGACGAACGAGAAGAACTGGCGTGGTGCCGCCGCGTAGAACGGTGCCATCGCGAGGAGCGCAGTCGCCGCGGCCGCCGTCGCACACCGGATGGCGCCCCGCCGGTCGCCCGCGGCCACGTACCACGCGACGATCACCGGCACCATCACCGCCGGGTACACCTTCGTCGCAATCGCCGCGCCGAGCGCCACGCCCGCCCACGCCGGTCTGCGCTCGATCGCCAGCAGCAGGCCCGCCGCCGTGAGCAGCGCCACGAACAGGTCGAACCGCCACGGAAACAGTGGTACGCCGATGAACACCAGCGCCGCGTACCACGCGCCCACGGTGCTCGGGTGCATGCCCGGCGCCACGTGGCGCGCCAGGCGCAGCACGCACGCGCCCATCAGCGCCGCGCAGGCGGCGTTGAGCGCGAGCAGTGCGAAGTGATAGTGCGGCGCCGAGTCCACGCCGGCGCCGAGGAGCGCGCCCGGAATCGTGATCGGCACGAGCGCCAGCGGCGGGTACTCGAACGCGAAGTCGCGATAGGGCACGGCGCCTCCGAGCAGCCGACGCGCCGTCTCGTGGTAATGCGCGAGGTCGCCCGCGTTGTAGCCGCCGGCCCACGGAAAGAGTGCGATGGCCGCGCCGCCCCACAGCGCGGCGGCAACCGCCGCCGTTGCGAGGAGCGCGAGACTGGACGCGCGTCGGGGTGCCGCAACGCCGGACTGCACGAACACATGGGACACGTTCGCCGCGCGATTGGTTCCCCTGTGTTCGCGCGACATCGCACGCTACGTTGTGCGCGCGTTACGCCATGATGAGGGAACGATGACGGTCACCGGAATCCGGCCATGCACGCTGCGCGGCGCAACCCATTCGGACCGACCAGTGTCGAAGCATGAAGGCGCTCGCGCGAGGCGCCGCCTGCGGCGACTGGCCCGGCGGCGCCTCCGCGGGGCGTCTCAGCGCAGCGCGTCGGTGAGCGTGTCGAGGAGCTTTTCGCGGCTCACGGGCTTGTCGAGGAACTTCACGACCTTGCCTGGCGAGCCCGCCCACGAGATGCTGCTGTGGACGTAGCCCGACATGTACACCACGCGGATGTCGGTGGACGTCTTCGCAATCTCGTCGATCATGCGCACGCCGGTCATCTCGGGCATGATGATGTCGGACACGATCGCGTCGGGGCGATCGGCGGGCGCGGCCGCGGCGAACCGCGCGATCGCCTCGCGCGGACTGCCGCTGTCCCACACTTCGTAGCCCGCGTGGACGAGCAGTCGCTTGAGCACGCTGCGCACCGCGGCATCGTCGTCCACGAGGTAGAGCCGCGCCGGTCCGTGCGCCGGCCCGTGCGCGGGCCCCTGCGCCGATCCGTCCGC
The DNA here is from genome assembly GCA_964556915.1 of uncultured Gemmatimonas sp. Classification (GTDB taxonomy): domain Bacteria; phylum Gemmatimonadota; class Gemmatimonadetes; order Gemmatimonadales; family Gemmatimonadaceae; genus Fen-1231. The sequence goes on along the minus strand of CAZKYG010000140.1, from coordinate 4,251 downwards.
CGCGGGCGCCACCGCCGGATCGCCGCGCCGTGGCGCGCTGGCCACCATGTCGCGGCCGCCCTCCTTCGCGCGGTAGAGCGCGCGGTCGGCGGCGCCGAGCAGCACTTCGTACGACCCCATGCCCGGTTCGTACTCGGCCACGCCCGCGCTCACCGTCTGCGAGCCCCACGGGAACGCCGCCTCGCGCATGCGGTCGAGGATGCGCTGCGCGAACAGCACCGCCTCGTCGAGGTCCGTGTCGCGCATGAGGCAGACGAACTCCTCGCCGCCGTAGCGCGCCGACACGTTCTCCTTGCGCGTGTTCTGCTGGAGGATCTTGCCGAACGTGGCGATCACCAGGTCGCCCGCCGGGTGGCCGAAGCGGTCGTTCACCTGCTTGAAACGGTCCAGGTCGAGGATGGCGACAGCGAACTTCCGGCCGCGCTCGGCCGCGGCGCACTCCGTCTCGAGCGCGATCTCCGCATGACGCCGGTTCGGGAGTCCCGTGAGCCGGTCCACGAGCGCCAGTTCCTCCGCGTTCCGCCGCTCGCGCTGGAGCAGCTCGGCCAGGACCGCGACGCCGATGGCGACGAGCAGGTACACGGCGACAATCGCCAGGAGGAGCCCCCAGTTGGGCTCGGCGATGCCGAACGACACGACGCTGATCTGCGTCGCGGTGATCACCGCCATGCCGCCCGCGAGTGCCGCGGCCACGCCCGCGAGGCCGCGATAGTACGCGAGCAGGAACGCGGGGATCAGCGCCGAGAGCCAGATGAGCATCCCGAGGCCGTTGCTCGTCCAGTCCGGGAGCCAGAACACCACGGCCACCGGCACGACCAGCGCGGCCAGCGAGATCAGGAGGGCGTGCTTGGGAACCGCACGACGTTCGGCGCGAACGGTAAGCACGCAGCAATCATACCGTGCGCGGCGCGGTTCCGCGCAGGGCGGTAGCGCCGTTGAACGCCGCGGTGCGCGCAATGACGCGAATCCGGTCACTGGCCGCGCGTCGGCGGCGCTACGGCTGAACGAGGATGGTGCTCCGCCGCACCGTGCCGTACCCCGCCACCTGCAGTCTCGGGCTGGCCACGAGCCGCGCGAGGTCACGTTGGTTTTGCGCGACGATCATTGCGCCCCATCGTGGCGCGGGGGCACCGCGACGGACGACCATGCGCACGGCCACGGACGAGTCGCGTACCGGCGCGTGTCGCAGGCGCACCAGCGCCGAGACCGCTGGCGCGAGAGCGGCGTTCGTCGCACCCGCGGGGAGCACGATGATGTCGCGTTCCCGGCCCGACGGCCGGTGACTCACCACGGCGATCGCGCCCGCCTCATCGAGCCGGTCCACCAGGTACACAGATGCCTGGACCAGCTCGACGTTGCGGCGCATCGCGGCGTACGCCTCCTGCGTGCGCATGCGTCGGTAGCGGCTCAGGGAGTCCAACGCCGCGGTGAGCACCGCGTTGTTGCTCGTGGCGCCGGAGACAGGATTCCGGAGCAGGCTGTCGAGCGCCGCGGCATCCCGTGGCGGATAGCGCTTCGCCCTCAACGTACGCGAGATGATCCCCTCTTCGAGGGTGTCCGTCGCCCAGAGGATCTGTTGTGGCGGGCCGGCGACCGGGCGCTGATGGGTGTGCGCCGCGCCGGCGGCGAGCGCGCCGGGAAGGAGAAGGGCCCGGGACCAGCACCAGGGCCGTGGCTCCTGAGGGCGGCGGGTTGCCATGGGCGCAAGATGATGGCCCTCCGCAGACTGCGCGAGTCCCCGACGGTGGGCAGCGGGCGGCAAGGCAGACGCTATCGCAGTGTGGCCACCCGGGTGTGAACGCCGTCCGATAGGTGGCGCAACGGCAGGCGTGTAGCCATATTGTAGCCAGTTCCGCTACACAGGAGCCCGCATGCCTCGCCGCAAGTCCACGCCGCCCGCCGCACCGCCCGCCGCCGACGACCGCATCTCGTACCGGGAGTTGCGCAACACGCCCGGGCGCGTGTGGGAGCGCCTCGCCGCCGACGAACCGCTCACCCTGGTGGCCGACGGCGAAGCCCGGGCCGTGGTGATTCCCGTGCACGGCGGCGACGCGCGTGGTGCGCTCGAGGCGTATCGCCGCGGCCGCGCGATGATGGCGCTCCGCCGCCTGCGCGAGTCCGCCCGGTCGGGCGGTCAGGCCGCGCTCACGCTGACCGGGATCAACGCGGTCGTGAGCCAGGTGCGCCGGGAGCGCCGCACCGCCGAGCGTTCGCGCGAGCGGTAACCGCGCGTGCTCCGCGTGGTGCTCGACACCAACGTCCTCGTGTCGGGGCTGTTGAGCGAAACGGGTCCGCCGGCGCGCATCGTGGACCTGTGGGCCGGCGGCGAGATCGTCGCCGTCACCGACCCGCGCATCGAGCGCGAATACCACGACGTCCTCGCACGCCCATCGCTCCGCCTCGACGCCACGGCGGTCGATGAGGTGCTGGACCTGCTCGAGTACGCGGAGCAGGTCGTTGCGCTGCCGCTGCCCTTCCGCCTCCCCGACGCGAACGACGAGCCGTTTCTCGAGGTGGCCGTCGCGGCCGCAGCCGATGCGCTTGTGACAGGCAACGTGCGCCACTTCTCCGTGCCGCGCGTGCGACTGCCGGTCGCGGTGCTCACGCCGCGCCAGTTCATGGAACGGCTGCGGGGGTAGTCGTCAGCCGTGTGCCAGCGCCATGGACCTGGCCCGTGCCGAGTTGCATCCGCATCACGAGGAGCATATCGATATGGTCATGCCCGTTGCCCGCGGCTGGACCACGCGCGACGTGCGCGCGCTCATGGACGAGTCGCGCCCGTGGCCGCGGTACGAACTCATCGCCGGCGAGCTGCTCGTGACGCCCGCGCCGGCCACCGCGCACCAGATCGCGACCGGCGAGCTGATGCGCATGCTTGCGGACTACGTGGACGCGCACGGCATCGGCGTGGCGTGCACGTCGCCCGCCGACCTGGAGCTGCAGCCCGGCACGATCACGCAGCCCGACGTGTTCGTGATCCGCGCGCACAGTCGCGGCGCGCACGACGACTCCGCGAGCTGGGAAGGCATCACGTCGCTGCTGCTCGCCGTCGAGGTCATCTCGCCGTACACCGGCCGGCAGGACCGCGTGACGAAGCGCGACTTCTACCTCGGCGCCGATGTGGCGGAGTACTGGGTGGTGGACCTGGACGCGCGACTCGTTGAGCGCTGGACGCCGGACCGCGCGACGCCGCAGCTGGAGCGCGGGACGTTCGCGTGGCCCCCGGCCGGGGCGCCGGCGCCGCTCATGGTGGACGTCGCCGCCCTGTTCGCGCGAGTCGAACGGAAGGTTCGGCTGATCGCGGCACGGGGCCGCGGGTAACGTTACTCCGCCGGCGACGACCGGCGCTTGCGCTTCGGCCGGCCCGTCTTGCGCCGCACGCGCACGGCCTGCCGCCATCGGAACACGGTCAGGCGGTTGCCGCGGAAGTGCGCGTCCACGTAGGTCGTCAGCAGGTCGAGCAGTTCGCGCCCCTCGCTCGTGGCGCGCTCCACGTCGTCGATCGCGCGCGACCAGCCGGTGCGCCCCCGGTCGCGCGCACGCCACTGGCGGTCCAGCTCGTCCGTGCGCGCCTTCAGCTGCCGAAAGAAGTCCGGCGTCACCATGCCGTCGAACAGCTTCTGGCGCCGGCCAATCACCTTGAGCATCGCCCGCGACGCCGTCACCACCACGTCGGGGCGGGCCCGCGTGCCCGGCGCGTGAAACGCACGCTCGGCTCCCGGTGCACTGCCCATCACCTTCCGCCCCAGGCGCGCAAGGAGCCGCAGGTGGTCGTGGCGGATCTCGTCCTTGAGCTTCTGCATCCCGGCCGACTTGCCACGATGGACGCTCGCCGCGAACTCAGCGTGCGTTCCATTCCAGATGCGCTTGTCGCACTCGCGCAGTTGCTCCAGCAACCGGGCGATGGCCGGCACCGCCCACAGCTCGGGCATGTCGTTCGCTTCGTGAACGGCCCTGCTGATCGTATTCGCGCGACGCCGGGTGCGGTCCCGCATGGTGCCCTCCGGTCGGGGGACGACTCCAACGTGCGCCGGACGGGGCGATTTGTGCAAGCCCGCGGTCACCATGTGCGCCGGCGCGGTCACCGCGTGCGGCAGGCGAACCTGCCCGTGCGTCAGGGCGGAGGCCCTGCTCCGCCCCATGGACTCGGCCGGTGCCGCCGCGGCAGGCGCGAGAGCGCAGCCGGATTGGCGAGGAGCCGCCGAGGCGGGTGCGTGCGAACGACCGGACGGCATCGGCAGGCGCGCGGCG
>CAZKYG010000139.1:0-7399 GCA_964556915.1 uncultured Gemmatimonas sp. | reverse complement strand
CGGCGGCGGCGCGCCGCTCGCGCCCGCGCGCGACGCCACCGCACGTACGCCCGGGCGCGCGCCGGCCGCGCTCAATATCCTCATCCTCGGCGGCACGGGCTTCACCGGGCCCGAGCAGGTGGAGTACGCGCTCGCCCGCGGCCACAAGGTCACGCTGCTCAACCGCAACCGGACGCGCCCCGACTTCTTCAAGGGGCGCGTGGAGCAGCTGGTCGGCGACCTCAACGCCGACGTCAGCGCGCTCAGGGGCCAGAAGTTCGACGTGGTGATCGACAACCCGACCACGTTCCCCGCGTGGGTGCGCAACGCGGCGCAGTACCTCAAGGGCAACACGGGCCAGTACATCTTCATCTCGACGATCTCGGTGTATCGCCACGAGAGCGTGGAGTGGGCGGACGAGAGCGATGAGACCACGCCGATGCCCGACGGCGTGGACCCGTACACGCTCGTGCCCGCGCACCGCAACCAGTATTACGGCGCGCTGAAGACGTTCGCCGAGCAGGAAGTGCAGAAACACTACCCGGGCATCAGCACGATCGTGCGGCCCGGGCTCATCGTCGGACCGCTGGACCCCAGCGACCGGTTCACCTACTGGCCGATGCGGATCGACCGCGGCGGCGAGGTGCTCGCGCCGGGCGACGGCACCGACCCGGTGCAGATCATCGACGCGCGCGACCTGGCGGAGTTCATGATCCGGCTCGCGGAGCAGCGGACGTTCGGCACGTTCAACGCCACGGGCCCGGCAAAGGAAATGACGATGGCCGAGATGCTCTACGGCATCCGCGCCGTCACGACGGCGGGCGCGCAGTTCACGTGGGCGCCGGCGGCGTTCCTCGCCGGGCAGAAGGTGCGGCCGTGGAGCAACATGCCGACGTGGGTGCCGATGTCGCCGGAGACGAAGGGCTTCTCGCGCCGGAACATCTCGAAGGCGCTCGCGGCGGGCCTCACGTTCCGCACACTCGCGGACACGGCGCAGGCCACGCTCGACTGGCACAAGACGCGGCCGGCCGCCGAGAAGGAGCGGCAGGAGACGGCGAAGCTGGCCGGGATGTCTCCCGAACGCGAGGCGGAAGTCCTCGCGGCCTGGCACGCGCGGCGGGGCTGACCCGCCGACCGGGCGGGGATCGCCGACGCGACCGGCGCCTTACCGGCGCGACGCCACCAGCGCCCGCACGCCGGCCGCATATTGCCGGCTCGTCCTGAGGCGCGCGCCGTCGGCAAGGCGCAGCACGTAGCCGCCGCCCTCCTGCGCTTCGACGGCGGCGATGTGCGCCATGTTCACCATGGCCGAACGGTGCACGCGCAGGAACGTGGCGGCGAACTCGCGCTCGGCGTCCCTGATGGTGCCGCGCACGAGGTGCACGCGCCCGGCGGCGTGCAGCTCGAGGTAGTTGTCCGCGGCGCCGATCCACGCGACATCGGCGACCGGGACGAACGTGTGCGTCGAGCCGCGCCGGACCACGAACCGCGTGCGGGGTGCGGCCGTCGCGCCGCGCGCGCGTTCGAGCGCGGCGGTCACGCGCGCCAGGCGGGCCGCGTCGTCGCCGCGGGACGGCCCGACGCGCCGCACCGCGCGTGCCACGGCAGCGGCGAAGCGTTCCGCGGTGACCGGCTTGCGCAGGTAGTCGATCGCGTCCACCTCGAACGCCTGCACGGCGTACTCCTCATACGCGGTGATGAACACGATCCCGGGCAGCGCCGACTCGTCGAGCGCGGCGACCACCTCGAGGCCCGTGAGTTCCGGCATTTCCACGTCGAGGAACACGAGGTCGGGCCGGAGCGCGGTGATGCGATCGAGCGCCTCGAGGCCGTGCACCGCCTCGCCGACGAGTTCGAGGCCCGGCGACTCGCGCACCAGCCCCGTGATGCGTTCGCGCGCGAGGGGCTCGTCCTCCGCGACGAGGACGCGGACGCGCCGGGTCATTCCGCGGCCCAGCGCAGCGGCATCGCGATCGTGACCGTCACGCCACCGGCCGCGCGCGGCGCGACGTCGAGCGATTGCGCATCGCCGTACGCATGACGCAGCCGCTCGCGCGCGTTGGCGATGCCGGTGCCCTCGGTCGTCGCGGCGGCGAGCCCGACGCCGTCGTCCCACACGGTCACGACGAGGCGGCCGCCGTCCACGCGCGCCGCGATCCCGACCTCGCCACCGGCGGCGCGCGGCCCGATGCCGTGGCGCAGCGCGTTCTCGATGAACGGCTGCAGGAGCAGCACAGGGACCTCCGCACGCGCCGCCTCGGCCGGGACGTCCACCGTCGTGCGCAGCCGCTCCGCGTACCGAATGCGCGCGAGGTCGAGGTACGTCTCCGCCATGCGGAGCTCGTCCGCGAAGGGCACGAGCGCGCGGCGCGAACGGCGCAGCACGTCGCGCAGCAGGTCGGACAGCTTCGCGAGCATCGCGTCGGCGGCAGCAGGGTCGCGATGAATGAGCGTGGAGATGCTCTGCAGCGTGTTGAAGAGGAAGTGCGGCTGGAGTTGCGACGTCACCGCCACGAGGCGCGACTCGGCCAGCTCGGCGCGCAGGCGCCCGGCCTCGAGCGAGCCGCGCACCGCGCGGCGGCGCGCCTCGACCACGTTCGCCATGGTGGCCACGGCGAGCAGCGGCAGCGCGTTGGCTCCGATCGCGATCTGCGCGTACGCCGAGAACGGCGGGACGGACGGTGCGCCACGGAAGGTGATCGCGTATTGCGCCCACGCGGCCACGCCGACCAGCACGGCGACGAGGGCCACCTGCACGCCGAGGGATCGCCACGCGCGCGATTGCGTGAGCGGAAATGCGGCCGCGACCGGCCAGAGGACGGGCAGCGACAGTGCGGTGGCGTACCACGCGACCGACCCGACGCCGAGTTGCCGGAGCAGCGTGCGGACGTCGGGCGGCGGACCGGGCACGCGGGGATATCCACGGATGCCGCCCACCATCGGGACGCCGGCCTGGCCGACGGCGATGCCCGCGCCCACGAGCACGACCACGGCGACGCTGAGCCACACGTACGTCGCGGGCGTGACGCGCGCGACGCTCATGGGTGGCGGAGGCGGGGAATCCATGGCGGGCGGCACCGTCAGGAACAGGTAGCCCACGCCGACCCCCGCGTCCAGTACGGCCGTCCCCGCAAGCCGTGGAGTCGCCACAGCGGTGGTATCCGGTCACGCCGGGCGCCGGTACTCATCTGCCAGCAGGGCATCGCGCCATTCGGCATTCACCCGATCCTCACCGGAGACCCGCATGCGTCCGCAGCCGTTTCGCCACGCGGCACCCCCCATCGCGGCATTCGTCGCGATCGCAGCCGCCGCCTTCACGCTCGTCCGGCTCGCGCCGGGCGCGCGGTGATCGCCGCGGCGCGCGTGTTCCGGCGCGAGCCGGCGTTCGTCGCCGGCATCGTGCTCACGTACGCGCTCGCGATCGGGGCGAACGCGTCCATGCTCGGCCTCGTGGAGCGCCTGATGATCGCGGCGCCGCCCGGCATTCGCGACGCCGGCCGTGTCGTGCGCGTGTCGTTCGCGTACGACGACGGTAACGGCGGCACCTATGCGATGCCGACGACGTCGTACCCCATGTTCCGCGCCGTGGCGGGCATCCGGAAGGCGTTCGCGGCGATGGCGGCCGTGCGCACGGACTCGGAGACCGTCGGGACGGACGCGGATGGACCCGCCGTGGCGGTGGTGGCGGCATCTGGCGAGTACTTCAGCGCGCTCGGCGTGCAGCCGGTGCGCGGCCGCCTGTACGGCCCCGGCGACGACGTGCCGCCGGTGGGCAACGACGTGGCCGTGATCGGCTACGCGTACTGGCAGCGCGCGTTCGCGGGCGCCGCGTCAGCGATCGGGAGCACGATCGTCGTGGGCGGCAGGCGCCTCACGGTGATCGGCGTCACGCCGCGCGGGTTCAACGGCGCGGACCTGGCGCCGGCGGACGTGTTCATCCCGTTGAGCACCGCGCAGCGCAACGCGGGCGGTGACTGGTGGAACAATCCCGGCATGCTCGCCGTGAACCTCATCGCGAAGCTCGCGGACGGCGTGTCGCCGGCGCAGGCATCGGCCGCGGTGGTCGGCGCGCTGCGGGTGGACCCGACCGGCGTGATGCGCAGCCCCGTGGCCGCCGTGCCGCTCGAGTCGGTGGTGCCCGGCGCGTCGGCGCGGGAGAGTACGCAGGGCCGGATCGCCCTCTGGCTTTCGGGCGTGTCGCTCGTGGTGCTGCTCATCGCGACGGCGAACGTGGGCACGCTGCTGCAGCTGCGCGCGGCGCGCCGCCGCCGCGACGTCGCGGTGCGCGTGGCGCTCGGCGCGCGACCGGGGCACCTGGCGCGCGAGATTCTCGCCGAGAGCGTGACGCTCGCCGTGGCCGGCGCCGGGATCGGGCTGCTGCTTGCGCGCTGGTTCGACGCCATCGTGCGCACCACGCTGCTGCCGACGCTCGCGCCCACCGAGCGCGTGTTTGACGGCGGCGTGCTGGTGGCGTCGCTCGCGCTGGCGGGCGGTGCGGGCGTCGTGGCCGGCCTCGGGGCCCTGCGACAGGCCTGGCGCCGGAACGTGACCGACGGCCTGCGCGCGGGCCCTGGCCACGGCGCGTCGGACCGGTTCGGCCTGCATCGCGCGCTCGTGGGCGTGCAGGTGGCGCTCTGCACGGTGCTGCTCGTGGGTGCCGGGCTGTTCGTGCTCAGCCTGCGGCGCGTGCAGTCGCAGGACCTCGGGTTCTCCACGGCGCACCTGCTGCTCGTCGAGCTGGACTACCGCGGCGCGCTGCGCGGGCTGGAGCGGGACCTCGCGCACGAGGATGCGGCGCGCCGCCTCGCGCAGCTCCCCGGGGTGGCGCGCGCGACGGTGGCGCAGGGGATGCCGTTCGGCGCGCACAACATCCCGCCCGTGGCGATCGACGGGTACCAGCTCCCGCCGCCGAACGTGGCGCAGCTGCCGATCATGTATGCGGCGACGCCCGCGTACCTCTCGATGATGGGCGTGACGCTCGTGCGCGGTCGTTTGTTCACCGCGCGCGACGACCGCGCGGCGCCACTCGTCGCGCTGGTGAACGAAACATTCGCCCGCACCGCGTGGAGCGGCCAGGACCCGATCGGGAAATGCCTCCGCGCGGGATTTGCCGAGGGCGGCGCCGGCCCGCAGGACGACCCGATGCAGGCCGCGGCGTTCCTGCCATGCCGCGCCGTGGTGGGCGTGGTGCGCGACTCGCGCGCGCGATCGCTCCGCACCGAGGGCGGCGAGGCGAAGCTCATGCAGTACTATGTGCCGTTCGAGCAGGCGCCCCCGCCGCCCGTGCCGAACGCGTCTTCCATCACCTCGCTCCTCGTGGAGGCGCAGGGCGACCCCGCCGCGCTCGCGCCGGCCGTGCAGCGGCTGGTCCGGCAGGCGAGCACGGTGCCCGTGACGGTGCGCGCGCGGCCCTACCAGGAGCTGATCGACCCGCAGCTGCGCTCATGGCGGCTCGGCGCCACGCTGTTCACCGCGTTCGGCGCCCTTGCGCTCGCGATCGCCGCGGTGGGACTCCATGCGACCGTCGCGTACCTGACGGCGCAGCGCACGCGCGAGATCGGCGTGCGCCTCGCCCTCGGCGGCTCGGGCGCCCGGGTATCACGCCTCGTCGTGGCCGACGCGCTCCGCATGGCGGCCATCGGCGCAGGCACGGGCGTCGCGGTGGCCATGGCCCTGGCGCCGCTCGTCCAGTCGCTGCTGTTCGGCACGTCGGCGCGCGAGCCCGCCGGGGCGGCGTTCGCCGTGGCGGTGCTGCTCGGCGTCACGATCTGCGCTGCGCTCGGGCCGTCGTGGCGCGCGAGCCGGGTGAGCCCGATGGAGGTGCTGCGCACCGACGCGTAGCGCCGGAACCTCCGGTTCCGGCGCCACGCGCGGCGGCCTGCGGGGAACTACTGGTGTTCCTGCACCGCCTTCGTGGGATGCTGTGTGGAGGTGATGAACGCGGCGATGTCGGCCTTGAGTTGTTTCGCCGACGCCTGGTTCAGGTACGCCATGTGGCCGCTTTCGTAGTACTTGAAGCTGACGCGGTCCTTGTACGTCTGGTCGTAGCCGAGGTGGTCGAACGTGTACTCGGCGTTGGCGAACGGCGTCGCCATGTCGTAGTAGCCCGCGCCGACCATGACCTTGAGGTACGGGTTCTTGGCCATGGCGAGGCGCAGCGGCTCGGACTCGCTGGGATACCCGCCGCGACCGCCGGTGCTGTACGCCCAGGCGCCCGTGTGCCCGCCGCGGTAGTACTGCAGGGTGGTGGTGTAATCGAGGTCGTCGTGCAGGTAGCGCATGAACGCCGACATGAACGCGCCGGACGGCGCCTCGTCGGATGGGTCGTAGTCCTGGAACTGCGACGCGGCGTTGCCGTTGAGGCCGATCATCCGGCTGTCGTACCGGCCCACGGTCTTGCGCTGGTCGCGCAGCAGCTCGGTGCGGTACACACCCGCGCTCACGCGCAGGTTGCTCTTCTGCAGGAAGTCGGCGGACAGGCCCGTGAACCGCGCGAGCTTCGCGGCGGCGGCGGCGCGCTCGGCCGCCGACAGCTTGTTGCCCCTGGCCAGCGTCGTGAGGTAATCGCCGAAGGCGTAGTCGCGCGCCTGCTGCACGACCTGCGCGAGCGGCACGGACTGCAGGTCCGTCGGGAGCTTCTTGTGGTACCACGCGGTGGCCGTGTACGTCGGCAGGTACGTCGCCCAGCCGATGTCGTTCGTCGGGCCCTGCGTGATGTACTGCATGTCGAGCACGGTGCCGAGGAGCATGATGCCGTTCAGTTCGATCCCCTCATCGTCCTGCAGCGCCGACGCGAGGCCGGCCGAGCGGAACGTGCCGTAGCTCTCGCCAAAGAGGTACTTCGGCGAGTCCCACCGCTTGTACTTGTCGAGGTAGTCGCGGACGAACTCGGCGAACATGCTGATGTCGTTGCGGTCGCCGGTGTAGTCGCTGGCGCGCACGCCGGGGCCGGGGCGCGAGTAGCCCGTCATCATCGCGTCCACCTGCACGAGGTCGGTGACGTCGAGCGGCGAGTTCTGGTTGTCAACGATCGTGTACGGCGGTGCGGGCTCGGTGCCGTTGGGGCCCATCTCCGGCGCGCGCGGGCTCATGATGCCCATGTCGAGCCAGATGGACGCGGAGCCCGGGCCGCCGTTGTAGAAGAACGTCACGGGCCGCGTTCCCGTGGGCGCGTCGTCCTTCGTGTACGAGATGTAGAAGACGGTCGCCCTCGGCTTGCCGTCCGCGTCGTGGAGCACCATGGTGCCGGTGTTCGCCGTGTACGCGATCTGCCTGCCGCCGATCGTGATGGTGTGCTTCGTGGTGGACACCCGCTCCACCGGCGCGACGCCAGAGGTATCGGCCCCGGCGGCGCCAGGCGCGCCGCCCCTGCCGCCACGGCCGCCGCCGGGCGTGGGCCGCTGCTGGGCGGCCAGCGGAA
>CAZKYG010000138.1:0-13652 GCA_964556915.1 uncultured Gemmatimonas sp. | reverse complement strand
GGGGCCGGACCCGCGGGCACGGGGGCCCCGAGGCGCGCGGCGATGGCATGGAGCATCGCGCGCACGCCGCGCGCCGTCACATACGCGACGACGGGGAACGCCTCCAGGTAGTAGACGGTCCAGTCGCGCGTGTGCGCCTGCGTGACGTACGCGACCACCAGCAGCACCGCGCTCCCCGCGGCGAACCACCCGGCGGGACCCGCGACGACGAGCCCGAACGCGAACGCGATGACGAACGGCAGCCGCCATCCGGCAAAGGCGTCGCGCAGCAGGAACCCCGCTCGCTCGGCGAACGTTCGCCACGCCGGTGCCGTCGCCTGCTCCACCTTGATGTCGTGGAGGAACGCGCGCACGCGCTCCATCTCCGGCGGCAGGCCGCGCTCCGGCGGCGTGTCGTTCACGGTGTACCCCGGGACGTCGAACGGCAGGTACTGGCGCGTGTAGAGCGCGAGCGGCGTCGTGCGCCAGTCGCCGGTCGTCCGTGCGCTCCACAGCGGGAGGATCCCGAGCACCACCGTACCGCACGCCAGCCCAAGCACGAGCTGGCGCCAGCGCCGCGTGCGCCACACATCGGCGATCACCACCGCCCCAACCGGGATCGCGAAGACGAACATCGTCGCGGGGCGCGTGATGGCACCCCACCCCGTGCTCGCGGCGAGCGCGACCATCCAGCCGGCGCGGCGCGTCTCACGCCAGCGGAGCAGCGCATACCAGGCCGCGAGCCACGCCGCCGACGTCGTGAGTTCCGAGAAGTACGACGCGCGGAACCGCAGGTTGCCAAAGCTGCTGACCCACAGCACGAACGTGGCGGCAGCGACATTCGGCCCGGACACGCGGCGCGCGAGCGCAAACACGAGGGCGCCCGCCACGCCGGTCAGGACGAGCGGCACCAGTGCCGGCAGGCCGACGGCGAAGCCCGGTGCGATCATGAGGGCGTGACCGGGCCAGTACTTGGCCGCGTACACCGGCGCGACGAGCACATAGAGCTGCTCGAAGAACGCCGGAATCGGCGGCGCGGGCGCCGACCAGCGAAGCGCGGCGTACTGCCCCGCCTGCGTCCAGTACGCCCATTCGTCGTGCAGCAGCGGCAGCGCGCGCAGCGACCCCCACGTCACCAGCACGCACAGCGTGGCCACCGCGCCGAACACCCACGGGGCGGCGCGCGAGTCGAGCGCCCGGCGCGCGACGCTCACTCTTCCTGGTACACCATCTCCAGGTTCACGTCCCAGAGATTGGAGTCGTCGTCGCGCCCCGCCACGAGGTTGTCCACGGCCAGCATGGCCGTGAGCATCGAGTGGTCCTGGTTGTTGTAGCGGTGCATGCCGTTGCGCCCGACGCAGAACAGGTTCGGAATGCCGTTCACCCAGCGGCGCACCTCGTCGAGCCGGTCGTAGGTACCGAAGTAGGCCGGGTACGCCTTCGGCATGCGCAGCACGCAGCCGTCGATCACGTCGGCCGCGCGCGCGAACCCGATCTGCTCGAGTTCGCGCGTGGCGAGCGCCACGAGGTCCGCATCCCGCATCCGCCAGAGCGCGTCGGTCTCGTTGAGGAAGTACTCGAGCCCGATCCACACGGTGTTGGCGGGATCGGCCACGAGGTAGGGGCTCCAGTTGTTGAACACCTGGATCCGCCCGACCTGCACCGACTCATCCTGCACGTAGATCCAGTTGTCGCGCACCATGGACTGCGGCGCGCGCCCGCGCTCCTGCACGTGCAGCCGGCGCAGCAGCAGGCCCACGGTCATGAAGTCGCGGTAGCGCAACCCGTCCGCCACCTCGCGCACGGCGGGCGGCGGCGCCGGCGTCGTCGTCGCCACGAGTTCACGCACGGGCATGGTGGAGAGCAACCAGTCGCAGGGCATGGCTTCACGCTTGCCCGTGTGCACATCCTCCACCGTGACGTGCGACACGCGGCCGTCGGCCAGGGTGACGCCCACCACCTTCGCGCCGTGACGCACGCTGCCCCCGGCGTCCGTCACCTGGCGCTCGACCTCCTCCCAGATCTGCCCCGGCCCGAGCTTCGGATAGAAGAACCGCGTGATCAGCGACGTTTCGCGTGTGCGTTGCTGTTTGGCGAAGTCGCTCGAGAGCAGGTCGCGCACGGCGTGCGTGAGGGCGCGCACGAGCGAGAGCCCCTTGATGCGCTGCGCCCCCCAGTCGGCGCGAATCTCGGCGCACGGCACACCCCAGACCTTTTCCGTGTACCCGCGAAAGAACGTCTCGTAGAGCCGGCGCCCGAACCGGTTGGTGAAAAACGCGTCGAGGTACGTTTCATCGCGCCGGGGGAACAGGCGCGCGCGGAGGTAGCTGAGGCCGATGGCAGCCGTGGTGAAGACGCCCAGCCGCCACGCGACACTCAGCGTGATGCCGAGCGGATACGGGAAGAAGTTCCGCCGCCAGTAGATGCGCGAGAGCCGCGGGCGCTGGAGCATGACCGCGTCCTCACGCGCCGGGTCGGGCGCGCGACGCGTCCGTTCCACCACGCGCGCACGGCCGTCCTCGCCGCGGACCAGCTGCCGCACGGCGACATCGCCGGCCATCTCGACGTCGTGCGTGTTGGCCGCGTCGTCGGACGCCGGCGCGCCCTGCCGCGGCAGGATGGCAAACCACCAGTCCATCACGCGCTTGCTCTTCGAGAAGAACCGGTGGCCGCCCAGGTCGATACGGTTGCCCTTGAAGACGTGCGTCTGGGCAATGCCGCCCGTCGCCGGCGTCGGCTCGATCACCACGGGCATCACGTCCGTGCGCGCGAGCAGCTCCCACGCCGCGGTCAGGCCGGCCGGGCCCGCCCCCGCAATGACGGCCACCTTGCGCGCGCCGCCGGCCGCCGGCGCCCCGGAACCGGTCACGGGAACGACCGACCCGACGCGCCCGAAACCCCGGTCGGGGCACATCGTATGGTCCCGGCGGGCGCTGGCATTGACAGTATATTCGGAGCGCGCCACGCCTCTAACAAGGGAGAGCATGAGCGATCTCGCCCTCGACATCCGGGCGGTCTCGAAGCGGTACGCCGAACACGTCGCGGTCGACACCCTGTCCCTCGCGGTACCGCGGGGCAGCGTGTACGGCCTGCTGGGACCGAACGGCGCCGGCAAGACGACGACCATCCGCATGGTCCTCAACATCATCGGCCCCGACGAGGGGTCGGTCACGATCCTCGGACAGCCCAACACCGCCCGGTCGACCACGGACCGCGTCGGCTACCTGCCGGAGGAACGCGGCCTCTACAAGAAGATGCAGGTGCGCCGCATCCTGCGATTCCTCGCGGCCCTCAAGGGCGTCGCACAGCGCGAAGCCGACCGGCGCATCGACGCCTGGACCGAGCGGTTCCAGCTGCGCACCGCCGAAAAGGACTGGACCGCTGCCAAGGTGGACGAGCTGTCGCGCGGCATGCAGCAGAAAGTCCAGTTCATCGGGACGCTGCTGCACGACCCGGACCTCGTCATCCTCGACGAGCCGTTCAGCGGGCTCGACCCGATCAACGCGCAGGCGCTCAAGGACGCGATGGTGGAACTGCGCCAGCGCGGCAAGACGATCATCTTTTCCACGCACCTGATGGACAACGCCGAACGCCTCTGCGACTCCGTCTGCATCATCGCGCGCGGGCGCAAGGTGCTCGACGGCACGGTGGCCGGCGTGAAGGCGGAGCACGGCGTGCAGAACATCGCGCTCGGCGTCGGCGGTGGGCGCGACCGCGTGGCCGAACGCCTGCGCGCCAACCCGGACGTTGCGCGGATCGACGACCAGAACCGGTTCTTCGAGATCACGCTGCGCAAAGGCGCCGACCCGCAGGCGCTGCTCCGCGACGTCATCGCCAGCGGCACCGAGGTGCAGCGCTTCGAGCTCGTGCAGCCCTCGCTCCACCAGATCTTCCTCGAAAAAGTCGGCGCGACGGGTGTCGAGCCGGGGATGACGGGCCATGGATAAGCTGATCGCGGTCATCAAGCGCGAGTACCTCGAGCGCGTGCGCACGAAGTGGTTCATCATTTCGACGGTGTTCGGGCCGGTGTTCCTCCTCGCCATCTCGGTGCTGCCGGGACTGCTGACGGCACGCAACATCCGGGACACCCAGCTCGGCGCGATCGAGATCCTCGACGCATCGGGGATCGGACTCGGCGACCGGCTCGCCGCGGCCCTGCGCACCCGCACGCCGAACCCCATCACGCTCACCCCGGGACGGCGCGATTCCGCGCTCACCGCCGGCGCGCCACCGGTGAACGCCACGGTGCGCGTCACCACGCCGTCGGAGCTCGCGCAGGCCGAGTCGGTCACCACGCATGCCGTGATCGCGAGCACGATCCGCGGTTACATCGTCCTCGACTCGGCGTCGGTCACCACCGGCAAGGCGCGGTTCGCCGGCCGCAACACGGGCCTCGGCGAGGTCGGCCAGATCGAGTCGGCGCTGCGCTCGGCGATCATCATGCACCGGCTCGCGCTCGCCGGGATCGTGGACGCCCGCGCTGATTCGCTCACGCGCGTGCGCGTGGACGTCACGGCCGAGCGCCTGTCGGAGAAGGGGCGCGGCGACTCGGGCCTCGCCGGGCTGATCTTCGGCTTCCTGATCGCGTTCCTGCTCTACATGATGATCATCCTGTACGGCCAGAACATCCTGCGCGGCGTGCTCGAGGAGAAGACCACGCGCGTGGCCGAGGTCGTGATCTCCAGCGTGTCGCCGGAGACGCTGCTCGCCGGCAAGGTGATCGGCGTCGGCGCCGTCGGCCTCACGCAGCAGCTGGCGTGGCTGACGTTCGGCGGCCTGCTCTCGCTCTACGGCCTGGGCGCGGCCGCGACGATGGGCATGAACGTCACGATGCCGCACGTGACGGCGTTCCAGGTCGTATGCCTGATCCTCTTCTTCCTCCTCGGCTACACGTTCTACGCGTCGCTCTTCGCCGCCGTCGGGGCCATGTGCAGCAGCCAGGAAGAAGCCACCCAGGCCGCGCAGCCCGTGATGATGCTGCTCGTGGCGTCGATCATCCTCGTGCAGCCGATCATGGCGACGCCGACGGGCACCATGGCGAACGTCATGAGCATGCTGCCGTTCAGCGCGCCGATCATCATGCCGCTCGTAATGGCGTCCACCGACGTGCCCGCCTGGCACATCGCCGTCGCCCTCGCCGGACTGGTGCTGGCTTGCGTCGGCGCAATCTGGGTGTCGGCGCGGATCTACCGCGTGGGGCTCCTGATGACGGGCAAGCGCCCGTCGCTCAGGGAACTCGTGCGCTGGGTGCGGTATGCGTGAGGCCGGCCCCGGGGCCGCCCGACGCCCCGCCGCCCGACCCCCCAGGACGGCGCGGAGCGATCCGCGCCGGTGGCGCCTCTAGCGGTCGCGCGCGCCCTCGATGATCGCGGTCATCTGGGCGAAGTAGCGCTCCATCGCCTTGCGGCCGGCGGCGGTGAGCTTGTACTCGGTGCGCGGCACGCGGCCCTCGAACCCCTTGTGGCAGCTTACGTAGCCCGCGTCCTCGAGCTTGCGGGCGTGGACGCTCACGTTGCCGTCGGTGGTGTCGAGGCGTTGCCGCAGCTCGTTGAACGACAGCCGCTCGGCCACGGCCAGCGCGGTGATGATCCCCAGGCGGATGGGCTCGTGGATCGTGCGATCGAGCGCCGGTGCGACGGGGGATGAGCGCGGAGTCCTGGCCACGCGCGAATGGTACGCCCGACTCTCTGCCGCGACAAGTGCTTTTCAGCAACAAGCCCCGCCGGGTTTCGCCGGCGGGGCTTGCGGTCGTCGGGAATCACGCTCCGCGACGGATGGTCAGGTGGCCGAGGCGGCCCCGCAATGCGCGTCGAATGCACCCGCGAGGTCGGCCGCGATCTCGTCCGCGCCGCGCCCCTCGATCTGGAAGCGTTCCATCATGTACACCAGCTTGCCGTCCTTGAACAACGCGATCGACGGCGAGCTCGGCGGATACCCGACGATGAGCTCGCGCGCACGCCGCGTGGCGTCGGCGTCCTGGCCGGCGAACACCGTGTAGAGGTGGTCCGGCGTCGTGCCGTGCTGCAGCGCCATCGCCACGCCGGGGCGCGCATTCCGGGCGGCGCAGCCGCACATCGAGTTCACCACGAGCAGGGCCGTGCCCTGCGCGCCGGCGAGCCTGGCGTCCACGTCCCGCGCGGTCCGCAGTTCCTCGACGCCGAGCCGCGTGAGCTCCTGGCGCATCGGGGTGATGAATCGTTCGTCGTACAGCATGAGAGAAGATAGAAGATAGAAGAGAGAAGATAGAAAATAGGACTACGGGAAGGCTGGATCCGGGCCGGGCTTGCGGGCCAGGGCGAGGATCGCGGCCTGCGGCACCACGAGAAACCGCTCGTCCTCGAACGTGATCTCGACGGCCGCCTTCCGGAAGAACAGCGCGTAATCGCCCACGCGCGCCTGCATCGGAACATAGCGGGTTTCCTTGCTCCCCGTGATCCGCCACGGCTCGTCGAGATGCTCCTCGACGGATGGCAGCGGCTGCCCGGGCCCCGTGGCGACGATCGTGCCGCCCTGCACGGCCTGGCTGTCCACGGCCGTCGCCGGCAGGTACAGGCCCACCTTCGAGCGCTCTTCACCGTCCTCGACGCGAATGAGCACCCGGTCACCGACCACCAGCAATTCCTTTGATCCTTTTTTCATCGCTCCTCTCTGCAGTCTGCTATCTGACAATCCACAGCTTGTCCTGCCGCTTCAGCGCCCACCGGGCCTTGCCGTCGGCGCCGATCATCATGTCTTCCTCCTGGGCCATGCGCACGGGCTGGCCGCCCCATTCGGGGACCGGCGTCGTGGCCTGAAGCTCCACCGAGAACCACATCGACGGGATCACCTTCGCGTCGCCGCGGCCGGGCACGCCGTCCTGGTAGTCCCACAGGCCGATGAGCGGGCCGGCACCGTGCCCGTTCATGCCGATCGGGTGCGAGTACATCGTACCGTTGATCCCCTTCGCTTTCGTCCGGTCGAGCACCGACGCGAGAATCTCGTTCCCGGTGCGGCCGGGACGGATCTCCTCCATGGCGATGTCCTGCATGGCGTTCGAGTTCGCCAGCGCGCGCTTCAGGCCAGCGGGCGCGTCCGTTTCACCCGGCAGCAGCACATACGCGTCGTGCTGGGTGTCCGTGTTGAGGCGCGCCACCGTGATTCCGACGTCGCAGTGCAGCAGGTCGCCCCGCTGGATGACGGGGTCGTCGCCCACCTGCTCCGGTGTGGCGCCCTTGCGCTGCACGTCGATGTCCGGCTGGAACCAGGTGTCGAGCCCTTCATCCGCCAGGCGCTGGCGCCACCACCAGACGAGTTCGCTTGTTCGCGTCCGGCCGGGGACGATGCGCCGGTTGGAAAACATCTCCCCGATCATGGCCCACGCGTGCGCGGTCATCTGCGTGAAGAACGCCTCCTCCGCGGGCAGGCGCGACGCGATGAGGTCGAGCGGCAGGCCTTCAGCGTCCTTGAATTTCGCCGCCCATGCGGGACCGAGCGCGGCGGCCATCCCCTCCAGCTCCCCGCTCGAGAGCCCGTCGGTGAAGGCGAACACGGTGGACCGGTCGATGCCGATGACGCGAGGCTGCTTCTCCTCAACGAGCTGCTTGAGCATCTGCCACTGCTCGTCGCCCCACAGTTCCGCCTGGCGTCCGTTGACGTCGGCCTCGACGGCCTTCGTCGACCGCCACGCCTGCCACACGCCGCCCTGCGACGTGCCGCCCAGCGCGATGCGTTCCACGCACGACGGCGCGGGCGCGGCTCCCGTGGCCGCGCAGCGGTCGACGAACACGTAGATCGTGCGGCGGCGCGCCGCGAACGTCTCGGGCGCGGTGATCGAATTGAACACCGGATCCTCGTTGTACTCGCGCATCGGGATCACCCAGAAGTCGAGCCCGTATTTCCGCATGAGGCCCGGCACGAACGTGTCGAGCCGCGCCGCAAGCCACTGCTGCTGCATGGCCGCCAGTTCGCGCTGCGTGCCGAACGGCCGGGCGGGCGCGACCATCCGGCGCGGCGCGGCCACCTGCGCCGTGCGCGGCGCATCCTGCGCGCCGACGTCCCGCGCGAGGAGGGCGGCCGCCGCGCAGGCGGCGGGGGTCGCGCGCATCATGCGCCAGGCGGCAGTGCGGATCATGGGGTTCCTCCCTGGGGGGCATCGCCGGCGGGGTGTTCGCTCGTCGCGCGGTGCACGGCGGTGACCGTGTGCCCGCGATGTTCGGCCTTGAGGATGATGCGGCGGAGGATCGACACGACGACGCCGAGCACCAGCGTGAAGAGCACGATCCCGACCAGCCGGAGGGACAGGATGCGCATGCCGGTCGGCAGCCAGTCGGAGAAGTCGGCCTTCTCCGCGCCGAGGGGCTCGAGGTTCAGCGTGGTGAGCGCGAGGCTCGTCACGATCTCCGAGCCGGCCTCCATCACGGCGAACATCGGCGCGCGCCATGTCCAGTTGCGCAACGTGAAGTTGGCGAGATGGATCGCGCACATGCCGAACAGGAACGCCACACCAAGGAGAAACGTCCCGCCGACCCAGGCCCAGCTGTCCGCCGAGCCGTGCGTCAGGACATACGACCGCCAGAGCCGCATGCCGATGCCGGTCACCAGCGCCATCTGCGGCAGCGACAGCGTGAGCCGGCGCAGCGCGCGTGGCTCCTCGATCCGCCAGGCGATGGAATGACGCGGGAAGAAATCCGCCATGTGGGGAAACTAGGGCGTCACGGCGGAGGCGGCGCGATGCGCCCGGCCAGCCACGCAAGGCTCTGTCCGACGTGCGCCCGCCAGTAGTCCCACGTGTGTCCGCCCGGCCACTCGTGGTACGTCATGCGGACGCCAAGCGACGTCATCGCATCGTGGAAGGCGCGGCTCTCGGCGGTGTACGGATCTGCCGTGCCCGCGTCGGCGAACAGGGCGGGCAGCGGCTTGCCTGCGCGCCGAAGCCGCGCGGCAAGGGTGGCCGGGTCGCGCGCGGCCCAGGCCACGCTGTCGGCGCCGAACACGACGCGGAACTGGGCGGCCGTCTGCGCGCGAATCCCGGCGAACGTCGCCGAGTCCGCCGGTGCGCGTGGCAGCTGGCCGCGTCCGAATGGCGCGCGCTCCATGGGCCAGAGCACGCCCGAGTGCGATGCCGCCGCCGCGAAGAGCCCCGGATACTGGAGGGCGAGGGTGATCGCGCCATACCCACCCATCGAGAGCCCGGCGATTCCGCGATGCGCGCCCGAGGCGAGCGTGCGGTACCGGCGGTCGACGTACCGCACGACGTCGTACGCGATGTAATCATCGTAGTGGGGCCACGCCACGCAGTCGTGCGCCGCGCTCCCGCCCGCGGGCAGCATGAGCTGCCGGCACCCGGCCTCGGTGAGCAGGACGTTGTACGTGGTGTAGTACGAGTACGCGTCGCCGTCGGGCATCGCGACGATCATCTCCGGCATCCCGCGCGCGACGAGCGAGTCCATCACCGCCGCGAGGCGTCCCAGCTTCGTCCAGTTCGTCTCGTCGCCCGTGGCGCCATGCAGATAGTAGGCGACCGGATAGCGCCGCGCCGGACTGCGGCGGTACGAAGGCGGCAGGTACACGACGAGCGCCTTGTTCGTGCCGAGGGCCTGCGACCAGAGGGTGTCGGTGACGACCGTGCCGCCGGTGCGCACGCTCGCGGCCCCGCGGCCGGCTCCCTGCGGGCGGCCCGTCACCGGCGCGGCCAGCGCCAGCAACGCCGCCGCCACGAGACGAGGGGCGGTGCGGCGCACGCTCACCTCATTTCACCGTCGCCATGCACTCGATCTCGACGCGCGCGTTCAACGCGAGGCCCGTGGCGCCGAAGGCGCTGCGCGCCGGGAACCGGCCGTTCCGGAAGTACGTCGCGTACACCGTGTTCATGGCGTCCCACTCCTTCATGTCCGCCATGAACACCGTGCACTTCACCACGTGGTCCATGTCGGAGCCCGTCTTCTCGAGCACGTCCTTGATGTTGTTCATGGCCTGGCGCGTTTCGGCCTCGATGCCCCCCGGCACGACCGCGTTGCCCTTCGCATCCGCCGCCGTCCCCACCTGGCCGGCGAGATACAGCATGCTGCCCACCTTCACGGCCGGCGAGAATGGCCGGGTCGGCGGGCCGTAGGGGTGGAGGAACTCAGGCTGCTGCGCGGCCAGGGCGCAGGGCAGCAGTACGATGGCAGCGGCCAGCATGCGTCGCATCAATTCCTCCCGGAGAGTCGGGTCTGTCGTCCGCCTTCTGCTTTCTCTACCGCACCCAGTGTCCGATCCGGCTCCAGCGGATATCCGTGATGAAGCTGAGCGGGCGGTCGCTGTACTCCGACGTCACGTACGAGTAGTACACGAACAGGGGGTGTCCGCGGACGTTGCGCCGGGGCACGATGCCCCAGTACCGGCTGTCTTTCGAGTCGTACCGGTTGTCGCCCATCATGAAGTAGTGGCCGGACGGGATCAGGAGCGGACCCCAGTTGTCGTGCGTCGGCTCCCTGGGCGGTTCGCCGAACCGCGTGTGCGCGAGTTCGATCTTGTGCTGCCAGTCGAAGAGCGGGCTGGTCTCGGTGCCGTCGCCGCGCGCCTGGTCCGCCGACGTTTCGCTGAGCCGCTGCGCGATGCCGTCCACGTACACGACGGCGTCGCGCATGTAGATCGTGTCACCGGGCATCCCGATCAGGCGTTTGACGAGAATCGGGGTGGGATCGCGCCCCGCCTCGGCCTCGTCCGCCTGGTACGGCGACTCGAACACCACCACGTCGCCCCGCTGCGGCTGCGCGTAGCCGGGAATGTTGATGTTGGTGAACGGTACGTGCGGCCCGTAGCGCAGCTTGTTCACGAACAGCCAGTCGCCCACGAGCAGCGACGGAATCATGCTGCCGGACGGGATGCGGTACGCCTCGATGAAGAACGTGCGGAGGATCAGGAAGATCGCGATGGTCCCCGCGATGGACTTGAATCCCTCCCACAGCTTGCGGGGGCCGCCCGACGCCCTGCCGCCCTTGCCGCTGCGGAGCGCCGCGACGCTGCCCTTGCCCGCGCCGCCTTTCCCCCCGTGCTCCTTGCCCGACGCCTTTCGAGTGGCCACGACCCGTGATGGACGAATGGTGTGTGATCAGCCGCGCGGAGCATGCGTTGGCGACTCGGCGCGTCCACGGAATCTGCGGCGCGCACGAGGTCCGGCAAGGGCGAAAACGCGAGGGGCGCGCCCGGCCTGGGCGCGCCCCTCGTGGCAGAACGAAACGGCCCTACTTGACGTGCTTGCTGACCAGGGCGGTCATGGCAAACATGTTGACCTGCGACTTGCCGTTGAACACCGCCTTCAGGTTCGCGTCGGCGTTGATCATGCGCTTGTTCTTCTTGTCCTGCAGGCCGTGCTTCTTGATGTACGCCCACAGCTTCTTCGTGAGCTCCGTGCGCGGCATCGCCGCCGAACCGACGACCGCGGCGAGCTTCTCGTCCGGCTTGACCGGCTTCATGAATGCCGCGTTTGGCTTCCGCTTCGACTTCTTCTTGGCGGCCATTGAACTCTCTCCTGGAATGTGATTGAAGGAACCCGGTTTCCCTCTGGGAACTGCTCGAAAGTATATCGGCTCCCGGAGAGCGCAATAGGGCGCGCTCCTCTGCGGAATCGCGCCGCCCCCTCTGGAAATGCCCCGCGACGCGCCCAGCGGGCGGTGGGCGTTCGGCCGCAGTTCAGAGGAGCGACCGCAGGAGCTGCACCATCCGCGCGTCCGCGGGGTCGGCGGACGCATCGTCGTCCGGCACCAGTTCCCGCTCCTGCGGCGTCTCGAGGATCAGGGGAACGCCCTCGGTGCGGGGGTCCGCCAGCAGCCAGCGGAACGGCTCCACGCCGATCTCCCCCGCGCCGATCCAGGCATGGCGGTCCCGGTTGGAGCCGAACGGGTACTGGCTGTCGTTCAGGTGGAAGAAGCGCGGCCGCTCGCCGATCACCCGCTCGTAGGCGTCGAGCACCGCGCGCAGCGCCTCCGGCGACGACGTGATGTCGTGGCCCGCCGCAAACAGGTGACACGTGTCGAGGCCGTACCCGGTGCGGTGCCGCTGGTCCGCGGGCACGCGGGCCAGCATGCGCGCGATCTCCTCCGCGGAACGCCCCATGGTCTGGCCGGCCCCGGCCGTGTTCTCGATGAGCACCCGTGTACCCGCCTCCGACTCGGGAACGGACCGCAGCGCCAGGGCGATCGCGTCGCCGGCCCGGTCGCAGGCCGCATCCGGATCGCTCTCGCCGGCCGAGCCGGGATGAAAGCAGCAGGCCCCGACGCCGTATGCCGTCGAACGCTCGAGCTCCTTCGCCAGGCCGGCCGCCGCGCGCACCGCTTTCAGCGGGTCGGGTGAGGCCGTGTTCAGCACGTAGGCGGCGTGCACGAGCACGTGGCGCGGCGCGATGCCCGCCGCCTCCAGCGCGGCGCGGAACTCGGCCACGCGCTCGGGCCGGGCGGTCGCCTTCTCGTTGTAGAACGTCGGCTTCGCGGTGAAGCACTGCATGGCGTCCATCCCGGCCGCCGCCGCGCGGCGCGCGGCCATGGCCATCCCGCCTTCCGCGGCAGGATGCCCTCCAATGATGCGCCGACTCACTTCCCGTCGGGCGTCGGGTCGTGCCCGATGTCCAGCATGCGCGCCGATCCGAGGTACTCCACGGACCGCGGCTGCTCGATCTGGCGCAGGCGCTTGACCACCTCGCCGATGCGCCGCGCCTGCTGCACGATCGTCTGCAGCGCCTCGTCCTTCTCGGACTCGTCCACCATCCCCGCCTCGAGCAGCGACGCGTGCGAGAGCATCGCGGCCAGCGGATTGTTGATCTCGTGCTGCAACGCGAGCGACGTCTCGCCGATCCCCGCGAGGTAGCGCGCCTTGCGCAGTTCGAGCTCGGCCTGGCGGCGGGCGCCCGTGATCTCGATGCGGCGTTCGACGATGCGCAGCCGCGCGGCGAACTCGTCCGGCGTCACCGGCTTGCTCAGGTAGTCGTCCGCGCCCGCGTCGAGCGCCTTCAACAGGTCCTCGCGCGTTTTGCGCCCCGTGACGATGAGGATGAACGGGTCGGCGCGATCCGAAGCCCGGATGCGCCGGCAGAGGCCGAGGCCGTCGAGCTTCGGCATCTCCCAGTCGAGGATGATGAGCGGCACGTCGTCCGCCTGGAACGCGGCCCACGCGGCCTCGCCGTCCCGCGCCGCGGCCACCACGTGGTGGCCGCCCTCCTCCACGACCGCGCGGAGGACGGCGAGCATGGTCGGATCGTCGTCGGCGATGATGACGTTCACGGAAATGAGATCCTCCCCGCTCGAAGCGCGTCCCGCGCGTCAGTTTCCGATGCGACCCGTGCGGACCACCGCGGCGGCCGCCGCCGCGCCCCGCGCCGCCTCGTTCCACGCCACCGCGACCTGACCGGCACGGATCGCGACCACCGGCGCAAACGCGTGCGCGCCATCACCGCTGACGCGCCGGGACGCAGCCGAAATGTGGGCACTCCCGCTCGAAATCGCGAGCCAGATTGCGCCGTCCGCGGCGGCCGGCGACTCGTACGCCACGACCAGCGTGTCGTGCGCGAGCGCCACGGCGGCGGGTCGCGGCGTCCCGCCGCGCACCACGGCCTCCGTGGCGGCCGGCCCGCGCAGGGCCGCGTCGGCCACCGCGACCGCGAGCGCCGCGGTGCCGTTCACGGCGCCATGGAACACGACGGCCACGCGCCCCGTCGCGGC